>NZ_JAAITI010000049.1 GCF_013304735.1 Blautia luti | reverse complement strand
GAATAGTCCCTTATAGGGACAGAGCAAGCCACCCGCTAAGCGGGTGGTCTTGACTATATTATAGTGATGATTGGGAAAAGATAGATGGGAAAACAACAGGATAGAGAGAAAATCGTACAGGAGATTAAAATAGCTGCCGATCTGTATAGGAAGCATTTAGTAGGTAAAAGATTTCTATATGTATTTGAAGGCAGATATATTGAGGTGCTTTATAAAGCTGCCAATTTCAGGCACTTAACAGGTGTGGCCACAAACCTTTCCGCAAAAAAGTTTTATAGTTATGCAGCAAAAAAACTGCTTCAGGCTTCGCAGATATTTTTTACACCGCAGCACCCTTTTTCATTGTGTAAGCGTAAAATTAAGCATATCGGACAGATTGCAATGCTGGCTGGCTCAGAAGGTTTTATGTTGGAAGAGATTGTTACAGATACGAGAACTTATAAGTTTGGCACAACAGATCTTAATTTTACTCTATGCTTAAATAAAGAGTATGATGATCAGGGACAGCAAAAAGGCGATTGCTTTGTAGTAGAATCACTGCGAGATGAAGATTGTTTTTCTAAAAGTACAACAGCATATACAGTAACTCATATTTTCTCAGCACCGAATGATGCGAAAAAATATACAACTTTACTGTTTTTGGATGAAAATGCAATGATAGACAGTCTTCCGGATGAAATTAAAAACATGCTGGATCAAACTTTATTACATAAATAAAAATGGAGAGTCTTAGTTGGCGATTCAATTAATCTATCCTGAGGGTATGAGAATTATTGACAGCCGTATCATGTAAAACGCACATGGTACGGCTGTTTTTATACCCTAATAGGACCTGATGATCATAAAATTTGAACGATTTCGGGGGTGTTTTTATCTGAGATAATTTTTTTAAAAATATTTGCAACCTTTTTAGGGATTCGCACGTCTAATAAGTAGAAGCACATAAATGAAGCTTCTATAGTATACTACGGATGACTAGTCTGAGATAGGAGAGCCGGAACTACAATGAATGAGGTTTTGATACGAAAAGCGAAGAAAGGCGACAAAGATGCTTTCTGCCGACTTATGGATGAGAATGTACAGAGTATGTATAAGATTGCGGCAGCATATCTGAAAAATGATGAAGATGTTGCGGATGCAATACAGGATACGATTCTTTCCTGTTATGAAAATCTGAAAAGTCTGAAACAGAACAGATATTTTAAAACTTGGATGATTCGAATCTTGATCAACAAGTGTAAGGACATGATACAGAAGAAAAAGCTGGTTACTTATACGGATCAGATGCCGGAAACACCTTTTCACGAAGAAGAATATGCGGCGATGGAATGGGCACAAGTATTAGAAACATTGGATAGCAAATATCGTTTGGTTGTTCTTTTGTACTATATGGAAGGATTTAGTGTCCGGGAGATCAGTGACGCTCTGGATATGAAGGAAAGCACTGTGAAATCTCGTCTTCATCGTGGTAGAAAACAGATTGCAGAGATGTATGGATATAAGGTTAAGGAGGGACGTGTTTAATGATGACTTTAAATAATAATGAGAAAGACTTCCAGGAAAAACTTCAAAAGGATACAGAAATGCCGGCAATCGTGCATGAACGTATCAATCAGGCATATCGATTGATTGAAAATAATGCTGTGTTACAGAAAAAAGCACCAAAGGATCCATATCACTGGATGAAAATTGGAGGCAGGGTAGCAGGAGGTATGGCAGCGGTACTGGCAGTCGGATTTATATTCTGTGCAACCAATCCAGTAATGGCAAAGAATATTCCGGTTGTAGGAGGGCTTTTTGAAATCTTGCAGGATAATGTAAGTTTCTTTGGTGATTTTTCGGATTATGCAACAACCTTGGAATCCGTTGATGGAACAACGGCAGATGGCAGTGAAGCAGATGGGGACAAGACAGGTAATGCCACTAGTGAGAATGCTTACATTAAAACAGCAGATGGGCTGACAATTACATGTTCTGAGGTATATGCCAACAGCCAGGCAGTCTATATAACTATGCGGTTTAAGAGTGATAAGCCATTTCCAGAAACGTCAACCAGGGCGGAAAGTGGAACACCGGTCATTGATCTGGATATGACTGGAGGTGTGGACTTTGATTCAGAAGCTAGTCGGGTGATCGACGGTCATGTGGAAGGACAGTTTCTGGATGACAACACCTATGCATGCATTTTCCGTTATGATCTTGCTCAGGCGGCAAAAGACTATACGGAATATAATGAGAAATACAATGAAATGACACAGCAGGTAATGGATGAGATGGGAATAACTCAGGCGGACTTAGATGATCAGACGGATGAAGGTTATGCACTGCTGGAAGAGTTTATCAATAAAGTATCTGAGCGTGGTGGAGCATATCAGAAATATATTAAAGATATTGAGATTCCGGATACTTTTAATCTGCATCTGGATATCTCGAAGGTAAGAGGGCTGGAAGCAGACTATGAGTGGTTAGAAGCGGATGATGAAAACTATGGAAGGGATGCCGGCTACTACAAATATGAAGGTGACTGGAGTTTCGATATCCCGGTTACAGTAGATGATTCCCGGACAGAAGTATTGGAACTGAATGATACAAACGATGCTGGTATCGGACTCAAATCCGTAATTCGTTCTCCGTATGAACTGACGGTAAATGAACTTTATAAGGAAGGATCCAACAGTGACTGCTTCATGGTAGCTCTTGATGCCAACGGAAACACACTTCCATATAATGAGTCTACTGGAAACTGTAATAACTTCGCAATTCAGGACAGGGATATTTCGACAGTAGATATTTATTTCCTGGATTATATCCAGTATATGGATGAACTGAAGGGGCAGCAGAATTTTGATAATCCTACGAAAGAAGACGGACAGAAATGGAAAAAACTTCTGGAGGAGAATGCGAAATATCATAAGACATTACATTTTGATAATGACAGTGAGACAGTGCAAAAAACTAAGTGATTCAAAGAAAGATAAGTAGGATATGAGACAAAAAGAAGTGATAGGGCAGTCAATGAGAACCACAAAATCGGCAAGACCAGGTTCAGTTGTTTATGTGCCGATGGATAAATCGGAATTCAGATCTATTATATTTTCAGAAAAGAAGAAAAATAAAATTAAGAAAATTGTAATATTGATTATATTGATGATTTTTGTTATAGGCTGTTGTATGTATGCAGGTATATCTTATTATTACTCATATCACTTCTTTTATGGGACGACCATCAATGGGATTGACAGTTCAAATAAGACAGCATATGAGGTTGAGCAGGAGATTGCTGGGAAAAAGGATAACTATACTATTCAGGTAAGGGCAAGAATGCAGGACCCGCAGGCCATTACAGGAAAAGACATTGATTATAAATACGTATCCAGCGGTGCGGTTCTCCAGCTGCTGAAAACTCAGAAATCATGGGAATGGATCGGCAGTCTTTTTGAAACAAAAAACTATATGGTTCAAGAAGAGACTTTTTTCAGCCGGGAGAAACTGGAAGAACAGGTAAATTCATTAAATTGTGCGAAAAAAGAGAATCAGATAGCACCGGAAAATGCGTATGTAAGTTTTGTTAACTCAGAATTCACTATTGTGCCAGAAACGGAAGGCAACGAATTAAATACCAAAGAAGCTTATCAGATGATATGCAGGGCAATCGATAACGATGCGGCAGAGGTAAATCTGGAAAGTGATCCAAAGGCTTATAAGAAAGCAGATGTGACGAAAGAAAGTTCAGAACTTCAGAATATGGTAAATACATATAAGAACCTGACAAAAGCAAATATCACATATACATTTGGAGACGAAACGGTAACACTCGATGGGAATACCATCAAAAACTGGCTGCAGTTTGACGAGAAAGGGCAGCTGCTCCAGAATGATGAAGCCTTCCGGCAGCACGTAGTGGATTATGTGGCACAGCTTGCAGCAGATCATGATACAGTTGGCACTGAAAGACAATTTCAGACCACGAGCGGAAGGACTGTGTATGTATATGGTTCTGCCTATGGGTGGAAGATTGATCAGGACAAGGAAGTAGCACAGCTCATGCAGGAAATTCAGTCAGGAACCCAGACAACCAGGGAACCGGTGTATTCTATGAGGGCAAATGCACACGGGATCAATGATCTCGGAGATACATATATAGAGGTAGATCTTACAGAGCAGTATATGTGGTATTATCAGAATGGAAATATTATTTTCCAATCAGAAATCGTATCCGGACTGCCAAGCGATCCGGATAGAAAAACACCCCCTGGAATATTCACATTGAATTCAAAGAGCAGTCCGTCCGTGCTGCGAGGTGAAATGACAGCAAATGGAACCTATTCTTATGAACAGCCGGTAACGTACTGGATGCCATTCAATGGAGGAATTGGCTTTCATGATGCAGACTGGCAGCCGTACTTTGGTGGTGACAGATATCTTACAGGTGGTTCTCATGGATGTATCAATCTTCCACCAGAAAATGCCGGACAGCTTTATAGTCTTATTCAGTATGATGTCCCGATAATCTGTTTTTACTAATTCTATAGTCAAGATGTACAGGACAGGAGCTAAGTTGTAATGCAGCTGGCTCCTGTTTTCATTGTCAACAGTATCAGATTGGCACATGATCACCCGCTCGGTAATCCAGAACAAAGCAGACTTGATGTGGAAGTGGCAGAGTGATTGGTAAAAGCTAGCAATCTCTTCCTTTCACAAAGAGTGAAGAAGAGAAGGCACATTAATGGGATTGACGTATCAATACTGGAACCATATAATGGGTACAAAGAAAAATTTATTTATGGAAATAAACACATTGACAGAGCATGCAAAAGTGCTGTGATTAAAGTTTAAAAAGAATCCTTATGAATATCATAAGTAATGCTGTCAAATACAATAAAGAAAAAGGAGTAATACTGCTTAGCTATTATGAAACACAGGTGGATGACAGGCATATACTGTTTGAGTTTCACTGCAAGGATACCGGAGTTGGAATGAGTAAAGAATTTCAGAACCATATTTTTGAACCATTTACTCAGGAAACAGGCGGTGCAAGATCTGTTTATGGAGGAACAGGTCTTGGTATGCCAATTACAAAAAAACTAATAGAGAAAATGGGCGGTACGATTAAATTTGAAAGCGAAAAAAATGTAGGAACCACATTCATGGTACAGCTCCCATTCCTTATTTCTGCTGATATGAAGCAGGCAGAAAGCCAGGAAGACGATGTATCAATTGAAGGCATGAGAATCCTTTTGGCCGAAGACAATGAATTGAACATGGAAATTGCAGAATTCCTTCTGACAAATGCAGGAGCAGAAATTATAAGGGCTTCAAACGGTAAGGAGGCTGTTGAAGCATTTGCAAAATCAGGTGTTGGTGAGGTCAATGTAATTCTGATGGATATTATGATGCCAGTTATGGATGGCCTGGAAGCTACTAGAGAAATACGTACAATGAACAGAAGTGATGCATCTGCTGTGGTGATTATAGCCATGACAGCAAATGCCTTTGCAGAAGACAAGAGTAAAGCGTTGAAAGCCGGAATGGACGATTATCTTACAAAACCACTGGAGTCAGAAAAACTGATTCGTGCCTTAAGTAGATTCTTATGAGATACCGGAAAGATATGATAAAAAGAATAATTCCTAAAGAAAGAGGAATACGTATGAACATTGTTTTTTCATCTGATAAGAAAGAATATAATACTATTAAAAAAGGTACTGAAATACTGCTGGCTGAAAATGACGGTTTCAACCAAAATATATAATTGTTTGTTAAATTTCAGGACAGACCAGAAATATTGATCAATAAAAGAAAAAACCAGATTCATATCATCTGCCGGGAAATATCTCATTATTACCGCGCACTTAATTATGCCATACATCATATGGAAGAAGATGAATTTCAATATCAAGAGCATGTCTGAATGGATAAGATTCGTGATTCTGCGGACATTCTCCAGCCTGAAAAAGAGGAAACTTATCAGTTTATTGAAAAGCTGCTCAGCTCAGTAAAGGAGAATTTTTCTACCAACAGGGTACATATTGGAATGGATGAGGCTGTCATGCTGGGACTTGGAAATTATCTAAAAGAAAATGGATATAAAAAAGGGTCACTGATAATCGAGGAACATTGTAACAGGGTCGTAGATATTTGCAGAAAATTAGAATTAAAGCCTATGATATGGAGTGACATGTACATTACAGCAAATTCTACAGGCGGATACTATGATCTGCCCGAAAACACGGACTGCTCCAAATGGGAAAAACCGAAAAAAGATCTAGGATTAGTATATTGGGACTATTATCATGCTGATACCAGAACCTATGAAAAAATGCTGGATATCCATGCGCAGCTTTCGGATAACGTTATTTTTCCAGGATCCAATGTCAGGCATTTTTGATTATCATGTGAAAGAATCAGGTGTCAATACAAAATCTTACTACCAAAACATACAGAAATGTATGAAGAAATGTGCAAAAAAACAGGAAAATATCAGCTTTTATTCTCGTTTTATGAAAAACTGGCGGCGGTATTAGCTGATAAAGCCGATTTGGGCATGTGTATAAAATCAGCATATCGGTTTATACAGGAAATCAGAACTATTCTCACAGAATGGTTTTGGTTTCCTTTTTTGCTGTTACAAATCAGTTACAACTGCATTATAGAATTTAATGTATAATTAACCTGTGAAAAGATAGTTAAAAAAACATGTGAGGTAATAATTATGAAGGCAAGAATTCTTGTGATAGAAGACGAAATGTCAATCAATGACCTGCTATGTATGAATCTGGAGATTGCAGGGTATGAAACAGTAGGATATCTGGATGGAAATGAGGCATATGAAGCAATTATTCAAGATCATGCGTTTCAGTGTGCACTTGTAGATATCATGCTTCCCGGAAGAGACGGATATAGCCTGTTACCGAAACTGAAGCAGTATGAAATCCCCGTAATATTTCTTACCGCAAAGGGAGATATCGCGAGCAAGATAAAGGGATTAAAAGACGGTGCAGAAGATTATATTGTAAAACCATTTGAAATGCTGGAAGTGATGGTCCGTCTTGAAAAAGTACTGGAACGTAATGGCACTGTACAAGAACAGATTCAAATTGGTGATGTCATCATTGATACTGCTAGTCGTACTGTTACAAAAATGGGCATGGAAATCTATTTAAAGCCAATGGAATATAACTGCCTCATGGTGTTTGCCAAAAATCCGAATAAAGCACTGACCAGGAATCAGATTCTGCAGGAACTGTGGAATGAAGAGTTCTGCGGAGAAACAAGAACTGTGGATGCACATGTGGGTCGTATCAGGAAAAAGCTTGGCTGGCAGGATAAGATTAAAACAATTCCCAGAATCGGTTACAGACTTGAGGTGGATTTATGAAACTCTTAATAAAGATCTTTTCTCAGACTACATGTATCATTTTGTTGGTATCGTCAGGGATCTTTCTCTATACCACTTATTGTTGGAAAAATCAGAGTATACAGAATATCAACAGTTATGAAAGCAGTATATTTAGAACAAACATCTTACAGTTTGAAAATAAAACAAGCCTTTCTGACAATCAGAAACAGAATGCCGACAACGAAATGCGCCCCCAAATAGTTACTTATGCTTTTCGGCAGGTTTTTCATGACAGCGCGGTTTTATATCTTGATGGAAAAATGATCTATAATGGAACTGTTTATGAATTCGATGTAAAAAAGTTAAGAGAATTATGTGCAAGTAAGGCAAACATGGTGGATCATGGCAGCAACAGTGACGGTCATGGCCCTATGATCAGTCAGATAAATGGAAGGACACTTTTGTTATTTTACTATGGAAATGTAAATATGGGATATCAGATTGTTACTTATAAAGATATAACAGATGTAATAGAAAAAAGTCATCTGCTGTTTTTTCAGACGGGTGGATTTACTTTATCTTTGATCGTGGTGATGGGAATTATCCTTTATTTGAGCCTTCGAAAAATCACAGCACCGCTTACAAGCCTAAGAGAAGCTACGCTTCTTGTTTCTGAAGGTATTTATGATTTTAAAGTACCGTCAGAGGGAAATACAGAACTTGCGCAGGTAGGTGCAACCTTTAATTTTATGACAGGTAAAATAAAAGAACAAATTGAAAGTCTTTCTAACATAAACCGGACACAAAAACAGCTTATTGGAAGTCTGGCTCATGAGCTGAAGACCCCAATGACTGCAATCATAGGCTATGCAGATACATTGCTTACTGTGCGCCTAACCCCGGAAAGGCAGGAGAAGGCTCTGATTTATATTGAAAATGAATGTCGCAGGCTTTCAAGACTTTCTATGAAAATGCTGGAATTAACCGGACTCTACGAAGCTTCGGAAGACTCATTCAATCCAGCTGAAATACAGGTGGATAATTTCCTGAAAGAAGTAAAAGAACTCATTGATTGCAGGCTTCAAGAAAAAAACATCTCTCTTGATGTATTTTGTGAACCAAAAGAATTGGTAAAGAAGTTTGATCAGGACTTAATGATAAGTGTAGTGACAAATCTAATTGATAATGCAGTCAAAGCTTCCAGAAAAGAATCTAAAATTGTGCTTGAGGCAACCCCAGACCATCTGATGGTTCAGGATTTTGGAAAGGGAATACCGAAAGAGGATCTGGAAATGGTGACGGAACCATTTTATATGGTAGACAAATCTCGTTCCAGGGCAAAAGGAAGTGTAGGGCTCGGTCTTTCTTTATGTCAGAAAATTATAGAACTGCACGATTTCCAACTGAAGATTGAAAGCAATCCGGGAAAAGGAACTACCGTCTCTGTTTTCTGGTAATCACACTAACGTTTACATATCAGTTACAAATCGCGAAAGATTTGGTGTAATGCTCGATGATATACTTATAACAACCTTAGAAAGGAGATTTTACCAGAAATGAGAAAAAACATAAAAAAGTTTGCAGGAATAGTGCTTTGTATTGGAATGTTTACAGGATGCGCACAGACCCCGGATTCTTCTTTGGTAAAGCCGAAGGGGAGCAAGGCTGTAGATGCTTATACGGAAGCGGATGATGTTAGCGGTTCTAAAGGAGAAGCATCTGAAAGCAAGAACGATGACGGTTCAGAGTCAAAGATAACCATCAGGAATCTCATCGATGCTCCTCAAAATTATAAAAGCCATGTGGAAGATGACAGTGCCAAGCTCGTGGTAAATACAGATGCAAGCGTAGAAATTCCGGAAGTGGAAAAGATATCTGCTATTTCTGTCACCGCGGCAGAAGTTACCCAGGAACTTCTCGACCGTATTACAAACGCATTCTTCTCAGAGGCAAAACTTTATACCATGGATAGTTATTATGTGAAGACAAAGGATGAAATTAAAAAAACTCTGGATGAACTAAAAGAAGACGTTGCAAACGGAAACCTGGATCCGTATAACTATGGAACAGACGATGATGGGAATTATGTCTATGATATCTATGAAGATATTGAGACATGGGAACAGGAATACGAAACTGCTCCGGAAAAGAAAACCCTGACAGAGGCAAAACCTGTTGCCGGAAATTATTTCAGTTGTATTGCACAAATGCCAGACGATTCACAATACTACTATATGATATCTTCCGATGGCTCCGATACCTTGTCAGTCAAGATCAAGAAAGCAGCAAACAAGGGCGGGGAAAAAATACCGGAGGATGCAATGTGGTGTGATTACGGATATTCTGAAGAGGAAGAAAAACCCACAGAAGAATCTATCGGGCTGTCCCTGGATGAAGCAAAAAAACTTGTAAAGGAAAAAGTTGAAAAAATGGGCATCACAGATTTGCAGTTTTCTAACTGGAATTACGCGGTGTGCAAAAGTTTTGAAGGCGATAATAGTTCAGGTAATTTTGGAAATGGATATAGAATTGATTATGCACGTACCATAAATGGTGTGCCGGTAACTCAGACAATTGCAGACGGTGGGGCATTGGAAGATATGGACAGCACAATGGAAACATGGTCTTATGAAAGTCTCTGTTTCTATGTCGATAAAGATGGCATAGAAAGCATGACTTATTCAAATCCCTACACAATTGGTAAAATAAAGACAGAGAATTTAAATCTTCTTTCGTTCAGCGAGGTTATGAAAATTTATGAAAAAATGATGGTGGTAACAAACGCTGATAATATGCAATATGAAAATTCCAGGGTCTATAATATTGATCGGATCGTTCTTGGTTATGCCAGAATATATGAGCCGTCTACTGACGCACACACAGGTATTATGATCCCTGTCTGGGATTTTTTCGGCAGCATGACTTCAGAAAGTGAATATAACGGAGAAACAGAATCAAATACCATAAAAACTCCGAATGAAAGTTTCCTTACCATTAATGCTGTGGATGGCAGTATTATAGACCGAAATTTGGGTTACTGACATGAGGCAGGTATTTGGAATTGTACGGTACAATTTCTTCGGATTTTTACGCAATCCCAAAGTTATTTTTATATTTCTGTTAGAATTTGTACTTAGTTTTCTACTTACAGGCAGAATCATGGTTGTAATGGAGACCTACGATACACCGGTACAGGCCATTGAGCCATTTATCTGGACATTTGGGGATGGGATAGCAGTACTGTCCAGTTCGCTGCTCTTGCTTCTTATGTTTTCTGACCTGCCGAAGATGACACCTATTACTCCATACCAGCTGACCCGGACAACCAAGAGGAAATGGCTTTTAGGTCAATTCATTTATGTTATTCTTGTAACTGTTTTATATACGGTTTTGATGCTGTTATTTACGGCCGTGCTGTGTATGAAAAAGAGTTATCCAGGTAACCTGTGGAGCGAAACTGCGGCCATGCTTGGCTATTCAGAATTAGGAAAAAACCTGCAGGTCCCTTCTACAGTAAGGGTCATGGAAAGTATCTCACCCTATGGCTGTATGCTGCAGGTTTTCTTCCTTCTGTTTTGTTATTCGCTGACCTTAAGCTTTGTAATCCTTGTAGGAAATCTCTATAAAGGGAAGACTAAGGGGATGATTTTTGGCCTTCTTTACAGTGTTTTTGGTTTTTTATTGGACCCGAAAGTACTGGCTGCAATTTTACATAAAGAAAAATACGAAATGTATCAGGTAAATGTATTAATCTGCTGGATCAGTCCTCTGAACCAGGCAGTATACGGAAAACATAACTTAGGTTATGACCCATTGCTTCCGAAAATCACGCATTCCTACATGTTTTTTCTGGGTATTTTAGTTCTTCTTGCAGTTTTTGCAATTAACCGGATGAAAAAATATACCTTTGAATTTCTTGGAGAAAAGACATGATCGGGAGGGGGAATACCTGTGTGGGGTGAAACAAAACGTATGTTATTTAATAAGAATTTTCTGGCAGCATGGCTGATAGCCTGCATCTCCATCGCCATTGGCCAGACTTATCCCAGCTTAAAAAAAGCACTGGCATGTGGTACTTTTATCAGTATACTGGAAGGTTCCTTAAAAAGTCAGGCAGTATCTTTTGCCATTCCGGTAGCGGCCGTATTGCCATGGAGTGATTCCATTCTGCAAGAATATAAAAGTGGATTTTTAAAGGAGATACTTCCCAGAACGACCCGCAGACAGTATGTCGAAGGTAAAGTCTTTTCTATTATGATGTCTGGTTTTATGGTCTGGACATTAGCTATACTAACGGTACTTTTTATCAATTTTATTGTGTTCTATCCGCTGGAGATACAGGGTGCTATTCAGAAAGAAGCACTTCTGGACTTGCTCATGAAGGCATTCCGGACAGGACTTATCGGAAGTATCATAAGTACTTTCGGTGGAAGCTGCGGGATTTTATGGGATTCTGCTTACATGGTATATGGAATCCCTTTTGTAAGCTTCTATTTCGGAATTATTCTTCATGACCGCTATTTTAAAAATCAGATATGGTTTTATCCAGTAGAATGGATACTGGCTGATAAAAATTGGGGACCGGACAAAATAGGACTTTGGCTATTTCTACTGTTGTTTTTATTAGTAATGCTGGGAATTCTGGGAGGTGTTTTATATGGAAGATTGGAAGAAATCTGAAGGGACATTTAATCTGGCCTGTGATCCGCAAAGAGCAAGTGGAATGATGCAGAACACCTGCGTAAAAATAGAACACGTGACCAAACGTTTCGGTGAAGACATCGTGTTACAGGAAGTAAATCTTTCCTTGAAAACAGGGAACGTCTATGGGATTGTTGGAAATAACGGTTCCGGAAAGACCGTTCTTATGAAATGCATCTGTGGGTTTCTCCCTGTAACTACGGGCACTATTTTTGTATTTGGAAAAAAAATAGGCCATGATGTGGATTTTCCTGAAAGTCTTGGAGTTATTATCGAGACTCCCGGTTTTCTTACACAATATACGGGCTTTAAAAATCTGGAGATCCTGGCAGACATGAATGGCCGGATTTCGAAGGCCGATATCCGCATAGTCTTAAAAAGGGTAGGATTGGATCCGGACATGAAGAAACCAGTCGGAAAATATTCCCTTGGAATGCGTCAACGCCTTGGTATTGCACAGGCCATTATGGAAGATCCTCTGTTTTTGATCCTGGATGAGCCGTTTAATGGACTGGATAAACATGGCGTGGAAGAAATAAGAGAACTGCTGCTGGATTTAAAAGCAGCAGGAAAAACCATTTTGCTGGCAAGCCATAATGAAGAGGACATCAGAATCTTATGTGACCACGTATATGAAATGGATGGAGGAATCTTAAGAGAAAGGACTGCCTGATAATGAGAAATTTATTTGTAAAAACGGCATTAGTATTGTGTACGACAATAATATTTCTTCCAGCTACCGTTTTTGCCACAGAGCCTCAAAACACGGAGATTACATCTGCTGAAGAAGGATTTACGGACTCAGATCCGTCCGTATCTTATGAGAATGACAACTCGTTAACCCTTGATGAAAAAGAGGATGATTCTACGAGTACCGAACCTCCGGCAGAGGATGAAAAGACTCCTGATAAAGCTGATACCGATAAAGAAAATCCGGATCCGGATATTTTTACATCAGGAGATGACTTTGGTGATGGTTCTAAATCGAATCCTTTTCATGTTGTAATAGACAGTGATAATCCGGAAGACGGTGACGCCCCGCAGATAACAGATCCGGTTATAGACAACGGAGGGTATTCGGGCGGTGGGGGAGGAGGTAATTCAACATCAGACTCATCAAGTGAAAAAATATTACATAAACCGCAGGTATTATTAGAAGACAGCAATCTTTCAGGTGGACGATTGGAGGCTGGTTCTACAACAGAAATGTCGCTGACATTTCGAAATAAAAGCTGCAGTCAAAATGTATTTGGTTTAAAAATTTCCCTTTCTACAGAGAACAAAGGAATCGAATTTGAGAAAAACTCTTTTTATGTACAAGTCCTGGCTCCTGGTGAAGCAATTACTTTGGAACAGATGATTACTATAACAGAAAACTGTGATCCTGGCCAGGCTGTCATTACTTTTTCTCTGGATTATGAAGATTCGAAAGCAACGGCAACTACCGGTACAGAATTACTGTCTTTTCAGATCATCCAACCGGTTCGTGTTAAGCTGGAAGCTTCAGATATTCCATCTGTTTTGTACACTATGGATACAGTAGAGATCCCGGTAAAAGCAATGAATCTCGGAAGAGACAAAATTTACAATGCAAGTGTCAGCTTAAAGGCTGATGAATTAAGCTCAAACGATACTGCATTCTTAGGGACCATAGAGGCCGGAGATTTATCCCAGGGAAGTCTTCGCATATATGTAAAAGGAAAAACAGGAAAATGTGCAGGTCAATTAATTCTTACGTATGAGGATGCAGATGGCAAATCATACGAGGAAGAAATGAAATTTGATTCTGAAATCAAAGAAACCCAGATAAAGTCTTTAAAGGTTGAAGATGACCAGGAGAAAACCAATAACTGGTGGTATTCCATAGCTGCAGTTGTTGCAGTACTGCTTATTTCCATAATCCTGATTCTGGTCAGAAAGCTTCATAAGAAAAATATCCTTCTCGAAGAAGTGAGAAAGGCGGCTTCTCATTGAAAAGAAAAAAAATAGACAGCTTTACCTTATTTGTCATACTTCTGCTGGCATTGATACTTACATTATTAGGAATGCTGCTGGCAGGCATGAAAGAAGAAAAACGGCAATTTACTGTGCTGCTCCCACTTGGAGATCTGGCTTATGATGAAGATTTTTTGCAGAAAGCGAAGAAGATAAAAGGTATAAAAGAAATCTGGCCAGTCATAGAAGTCCCGGTTGTCATCAAAATTGAAGATTATACGGAAACAACGACTTTTTCAGGAATTGATATGAATGCGTTTGGAAAAAATCCAACTCAGAATGAACTGGGGAAGATGCCGTTGTTATTGCTGGGAAATGGTTCCCTACGGGATATGAAAGACTATAATAATCATGCCATTTCAAAAAAACAACAGGAAAAATTTTTAGAGATGGGTGAAAACCTGAATATTTTTTATTCCCTGGATGAAAAAGAGAAGGATACTTCCAAAGCCGCGGATGATCTTACCACTTTATCCGGCAATTCCGCAAGAGAACCGCAAACCTCATATATGCCCTGTAAAGCCGCTGTAGTAACAGAAGGCAACGAAATCTACATACCCATTTCCCAGGCACAGGATCTCTGCAGAGAAATAGGAGAGCCTTCTGAAATCAGTAAAGTATATCTAAAAATAAATGGAAAGAATAACCTGGAGAACGCAAAGAAATTACTTTCAGGAATTTAACATAATATATAGCAAGAAGTCTCTTTCCTTTACAGATGTGCAATGAATTGTAAAAGCACTGTACGAACGCTGTAAAAGCAAAAAAGAACACTTGGTTGGTGATGCAGTTCATGGTATAATAGTATCAGTTGATAACATAAATGATAAAAAAGCTAATTTTGTAAAAAAAAGAATCACAATGTACATTTGAATATCAGATTTACTGCTTTTTGATCATGTGGTTGTAATGTTCCGTACATAGCCCAGAATGGAACTAAGTGAATTTATCAATGTCTGTCCCTTTTTCAAAATCTGAGATTTAAATGATAATGTTTATGGTATGGAAAAAAGCTTTCGTTGTAGCCTATGGTTCTGCATGGAAAGTTATTGGATAAAAGATACTGATTAATACTTGGTAAAATGAGGAAGCTCACAAATGAAAAAAATTACAATTGCCTTAATTATGGTTATATCATTAATAGCACCAATTCAGACAATGGCGGAGAGTGTTACCCAGAACGGTACAATAATAGAGCCTTTGGAACAGAATATTGAACAGATCATCGATGAAATCACTTCTGAACCGCGTCCAATAAATTCTGATGCAATACAGAATGTAAAAGAATATATTAGTAAATATTTTGGCAATCTGGGATATGACAATATAGAATACCAGAAATTCGAATATAACGATGAAAACAATGAGAATGCAATAAGGCATTCCTCGCAGGCGGATGTGTTTCTGGCATCAACAGCCGAGAATGCAATTGTTGACGGCATTGGTGAAAATATCATTGTGACAAAAAACTCATCCATTGATACTACAAAAAATCTGATCATAAGTGCCCATTATGACAGTGCAGAAGATTCGGTGGGCGCCAATGATAACGGTTCCGGAGTGGCAGCAGTGCTTGAACTGGCAAGGATTTTAAAAGATACAGAGATACCGTATAATATAAAATTCATCCTGTTCTCGGGCGAAGAGAAATATATGCTGGGTTCAAGATGGTATGTTGGTAAGCTGACGGAGGACGAGCGGAAACAGATCATCGGAGTAATAAATATTGATACTATTGCAGAAAAAAGTGATCTGGGTTATATGGCGATGATCGAAGGAAACAAAAGACCAGACAATGCGGAATATGATGATGAGGGATTGAAAAAACTGGCAGAATTAAATAAAAACAGTATGTCAGAACTATTTACACCCAGTGACAGATTTTTCCTGACAATGGCAACCAACAGTGACCATTATCCGTTTGCATTAGTGAATATCCCGGCAGTATCTATTGTCCAGGACTGGCAAGATGGTTTGAACGTGAATGATAGTTCTGATGTAAAAGAAAATATGGATATGCAGAGAATTGTGGAAGTGATTGATCAGGTTATGGAAGTACTTCCAACGATCAATTAAATTTATATCAAAAATCTCCCACTAATGGTAGTGCCAGATAAAAAACATTGTAGAAGTCAGTAATATTAATGTTTTTCATGGTGCTAGCACGGTGCGAAGTCGAAATAATCAAATACTGACAGAGACCAGGAGGTGGAATAATGAAAAAATGGATCGTGATGCTGGCGGTACTTGTTATGTTCTGTCTGGCGGGATGCGGGGAAAAGCCGATGACAGCAGTGTATTTTCATACAGATGATAACAGCTGGTATTTTGCGGATCTGGACACGGACACGATTTTCTCCGGAACGATACCGGATAAGCTTACGGATGAGAATGGAAAGAAGCTGACAGAGGAAGATATGACAGACGGAGATGTTTACCTGATCTATGGAGATGGTATCATGCTGCAAAGCTTCCCGGGACAGTATCCGGGAATCACAAAGATGGTACGGAAAGAACAGGGCAATCAGGAAAAGGCCGATCATTACCGGAAAGAGCTGCTTTCCATGATGCGTCCGGTGACTGGAGAGTGATAAAATAAAGCTTTTTTAGAAAAGTATTAAAAGAAAATATATATTCATTTCTTCTATATTTTGATAAACTATATATTAAGACCACTGAGAAGAATAAATTTTAATTGCTTTGTTGAACAGATTGGTATTTACAGGGAGGAATCGTATTTCAGATTCTTCAAGTACATAAGGGTTCACTTTTCGTTGTATCCTAAACGTTATCATTTCAATGAAATATCATGTGAGTAACAAATCTGGAGTTGACTAGGAGGTGATTTTATGAAAAAGTTTATGCCTATTATCTATGTTATAGCATTCGTTATTGGTATTATCTTCATCATAACAGCAGATACAGGAGTGATTACAAGTTATTATCCTGCTTTGATTGCAGGCATAATCATTAGTTGCTTTGCGGGAGTGTTCCTTGCTATCTACTTATATGCTTGGCATAAGCAATCTAAGTGAGTTATGTCAATTTCAAGTTTGTAGAATTCAAAAATTTAATATGAAATGTGAGATAGAGCGTATGGAAATAATCTATACGTTCTATTTTTTTGCCTTTTTAAGAAAAGTGATTAAGTAACTGGTTTGTAAAAACGGAACCAGAATCATCTGGATCCAAGACCACACATAATGCTTATGTGCGGTAAAGTAACACACAAGAATTTGATAGACAGCCACTCACTTTTCCGAATGTATTTACATCTTTTCTCTTGACAGGTTCACACAAATTGCCTAAACTGTACTTATTGAATAAGTACACTTATTACGATAAGTACGCATGGCGAGGTGAGAAAGTGGAGATTATCATAAGTAATAGCAGTGATAAGCCTATTTACGAACAAATCTGTATGCAAGTAAAAAGTTTTATTATGGACGGCACATTATCTGCTGGCGAAGCCCTCCCTTCTATGAGAGCTTTAGCAAAAGATTTACATATCAGTGTTATTACCGTTCAGAGAGCATATGAAGATTTAACGAGAGATGGATTTATAGAAACTGTATCTGGAAAAGGCAGTTTTGTAGCATCACAGAATAGGGAATTTATTCAAGAGGAACAGTTACGAATTGCTGAAGAACTTTTACAAAAAGTCGCAGAAATTGGTCGGGCGCATGGCATTAGTCTTGAGCAAATGACGAATATCTTAAAACTGTTTTACGAGGAGTAACGAGAGGTGACAGGCATGGATAATAACATTTTGGTACAGAATTTATGCAAGCAATTTGAGGGATTTTCTTTGGACAATGTTTCGTTCAAAGTCCCAAAAGGTAGGATTGTAGGCTTTATTGGCGAGAATGGTGCAGGAAAAAGCACTACTATCAATCTGATATTAAATGAACTAAACAAAGATAGCGGACAGATACAGGTCTTTGGAATAGACCACACAATTCCAACAGTCAAAGACAATATTGGCGTTGTTTTTGATGAATGTAATTTTCATGATGTGTTTACAGCCACAGATATTGAAAAAATCTTAAAAGGCATTTATAAGACATGGGATAGTAACCTCTTTTTGCAATACTTGAAAAAATTCAAAATCCCAACCAAGAAAAAGATTGGTGCTTTTTCAAAAGGAATGAAGATGAAACTTTCCATTATCTGCGCTATGGCACATAGACCTCAACTGTTGATTTTAGACGAAGCGACAACGGGTCTTGACCCCATTGTGCGTGATGAAGTGTTAGACCTATTTTTGGAATTTATCCAAGATGAAGATTGCTCTATCTTCTTTTCATCGCATATTACTTCGGACATACAAAAAATTGCAGACTATGTGATTTTAATTCATCAGGGAAAAATCATTTTCGAGGAACAGAAAGATAATCTTGTTTATAATTATGGCGTGGCAAAGTGCGGAAAAGAAAAATTTGCACAGCTTTCCACTGATGATTATATCATACACCGAACTACAAATATGAGCGTGGAGTGTCTTGTTCATAACAAAGAAGCATTCAAACGAAAATACAAAAACATCATTGTGGATAATGCCACATTAGAAGATATTATACTTTTATATGTTAAAGGAGGCACATCATGCGAGGATTGATATATAAAGACATATCCATTTTCTTCAAGAGTATTGATAAGAAACTTATTCTGATTGCAACAGCAGCTATTGTTCTGCTTATTTTCAATGCTGGAATTTATGCTGGCTTATTTGCTTCCGTTATGTTTGCCATGACAATCGGTATGCAAAATATTATGAGTTTCGCAAGTGATGAAAAGGCAAGCTGGAAAAAATATCAATTAGCTATGCCGATAAGCAATTTTACTGTTGTTGCAAGTAAATATGTTTCCGTAATATATACTGTTGCAATCAGCATTTTGGGAAGCATTGCGTTCAATAGTTTATCCAGCATAATTTTTCAAAACTTTGATATGCTTATCTGGTTATTTTCGATTGCAGCAGCAATTATTATCCCATTATTATGGACAGGAATTTGCTTGCCATTAACTTATTGGTTTGGTTTTCGTTCTGCGCAAACTATGGGCTTGATTGTGGTAATTCCAATGTTTTACTTTGTAAAATATTTTGAAGATGGACCGGGAATGGCTACTATGGTAAATTCTGTTCATTCATATGTGCTAATCACAGGGATAGCGGCAATTTTGATTTTTGGAATTTCCCTCATAATAAGCACCATTGGATATAGTCGTAAGAATTAAATCTGCAATTACCATTCAAAAATATCAAACCCAGCCGAGCCAGTCAACGGCAAGTGAATGGGCTGCGCCCACCGTTGACAGCCCCGTCTGTCCCTGCTGGTGGGTAATCAAGGGGCGACAGCAAAAAGTGCTGCCGTCGAAGAAAGGGGGAGTTTCCATGACCGAACAGGAAGCCTATCAAGAACATATCCGCTATACCCATGATACCTATTGCCGGATTGTTATTCGTCATGCGTCCTTTGACGCTGCCCGTATGTTGGCAGCAAGGTGGAAACGGGAAATCTCCCTTGAATATTTGACCGAAGAAAAGTTTGTCCCGCTAAGCACCACAGATGAGTATTTTCAAGTGCCGGACTATGGAGAAACCTATCCGTTTTCTGTCCGGGGGCAGACGATACTTTTAGACAGCCGTTCCCTTGCAGCGGCTCTTGCCCGGCTGCCGGAACAGACACAGGAGGAAATCTTTTTGTATTACTTCCAGCACTTGACGCAGAAAGAAATCGGAGAACAAAGAGGCTGAAAGAGAAAATGGAGGTGTTGTCCCATGAGTAACCGGTTTCTCCCCTATGACACGATTATAGAGGCACATGAGGGTGATCCGAAAGCGGTAAAAGCCGTCCTTAACCGTTCACCGGATATATCCGCTATTTCTCTAAGATGAACGGTTATTATAACTCTGATATGGAGGATTACATCAGAACAAAGCTGATTGAAAGCTTGTTTAAGTTCCGGCTTGACCGATAGCATAAAGCTAAAGGACAATTGATCTTTACATCACATAACTTACGCCCATTGGAAATCCTTGAAAACGATGCTCTGCTTTATACGACTGTGAATCCTGAGAATTGCTATATAAAATCTACTTATATCAAAAATACGCAAAATACCCGGTTATCTTATTTGCGGACAATCAAGCTTAGCGGGCAAAAAGAAAAAATCTACAATGAAACAAATATATATGAGATGGAGCTTGCTATGAGGCGGGCAGGATGGGACTACAAATAACTAAAAGGCCACAGGAATCAGGCAATTATTATCACCACCAAATCCTTCTGTTATACAGGCTTCATCGTGTAGCTAACCTCATTGAATGAATTTATTGTTAAATATTCGTGCAAAATATTTTTTTCTTCGTGCAAATGGCATATACTATAATTGCCAGCAGAAAGGGGTTGATCGT
>NZ_JAAITI010000048.1 GCF_013304735.1 Blautia luti | reverse complement strand
AACCCCCTTGAAGACGACGAGGTAGATAGGGCAGAGGTGGAAGTGTGGTAACACACGGAGCTGACTGTTACTAATCGGGTGAGGGCTTGACCAACCAGCCGAGGAAGCGGGCAGGAAGCAGCAGGAATGAATCGGAACAAGCTTGCTTGTGGAGAGGCATTCATGATGATTCCTGAACATTTGCGAAGCAAATGACATCGAACGACGGAGTCGTGAGATGACCCCCGCTGGAGTAGCCTACTAAACAGGCGATGCAGCTTTAGCTGCGAGCCCGTGAAAAAAGCTACAAATCGGCACGCAGGTAAAACTTGATTCAAAAACGATTAACAATCATCAATAACCACATGTATGTAGTTTTCAAGCTACAAGGGAAAGAGTAAAACAGGAGAGAAATCCACACACAGATTTCTTTCCTGTTTTTTCGTATACACAATTCCCACACACCCCCATTTACATCCCCCTCCCCATATGCTACAATAGGTAAGACCAAGGGAGCCTGACCAGGCTGAGAGGAGGCGCAAGCTTCGACCTTTGAACTTGATTTGGGTAATCCCAACGTAAGGAGGAGAGAAAGAGTATGTTTAATTTTCTTGTGACTGCCGAAGGCGGTCTCACAACGGCAGGATATGTCGTATCTGTGATTGCAGTTCTGATTCTGGTAATCCTGGTAGCAGCATTGCTTCAGAAAAACACATCCGCATTGAAACTCACCACACAGCAGCTGGTTACCTGTGCAGTAGCACTGGCACTTGCATATGTAACTTCCTACATTAAATTATTTAAACTGCCATTTGGTGGATCTGTAACTTTATTCAGTATGTTGTTTATTGTTCTGATCGGTTACTGGTACGGTGTTAAAGTAGGAATTCTCACAGGCCTTGTATATGGAATTTTCCAGTTTCTTCAGGAACCATATGTCCTTTCCTTTTTCCAGGTATGCTGTGACTATATCCTGGCATTTGGCGCAATGGGGCTTTCTGGGTTATTTACAAAAACCAAGAAACATGGACTTCTGAAGGCTTACGTTGTAGCAATCCTGGCAAGAGGTGCGTTCCATGCACTTGGTGGATACCTCTACTGGATGGATTATATGCCGGATAATTTCCCGAAATCCCTGACAGCATTATATCCGATCATCTACAACTACAGCTATATCCTTCTGGAAGGTGTACTGACCATCGTAGTGATTTCTATCCCGGCAGTATCCGGTGCACTTGGAAGAATGCGTGTGATGGCAACCGGCGGAAACCGGCAGACTGCAGCCACTGAAAAATAAAAAATGCATAAATAAAAAGGGATCATTTAAAATGTTGCGGTTCCTTTTTTATTGGGAAATTATAAAAAGTTAAATAAAACAAACCAAAAACACAAAGAATACTTTTCACCTAAAGAAAGTTGTGCTATGATAATCAGGCGGAGTAATTCTCCATGAAAAATATTACAGACAGATACCACATATCTGAATATATAAAATACAAAAGAAAAAGCAGCCATACAGCTGCGAAAAGGAGAAGGAAAGATGTCTAAAAAAATCGAGCGAAATGATCCCTGCTGGTGCGGAAGCGGAAAAAAATATAAAAAATGCCATGAAGCATTTGATGAAAAAATGGAACTCATGAAAAAGAAAGGATATGCAGTTCTTGACCATGATCTGATCAAGACACCTGCACAGATCGAGAAGATCAAAGAGAGCTGCAAGATCAATATCGCAGTTCTTGACTATGTTGCAGAGCATATTGGACCAGGCGTGACCACACAGCAGATCGATGACTGGGTACATGAGGAAACCGTACGCCATGGAGGAATTCCGGCACCACTTAATTATGAAGGTTTTCCAAAAAGCGTATGCACATCGATCAATGAGGTAGTATGCCATGGAATTCCAGATGAAGAGATTGTTTTAAAAGAGGGAGATATCGTCAATGTAGATGTATCTACCATCTATCAGGGATATTTTTCCGATTCCTCCCGTATGTTCTGTATCGGAAAGGTAAGTCCGGAGAAGGAGAAACTCGTCCGTGTGACAAAGGAATGCGTAGAGCTTGGCCTCGAGCAGGTAAAACCATGGACACCGATCGGAAATATGGGAAGTGCTGTGCACAAACATGCAGTGGAAAACGGTTACACCGTTGTCAGAGAAATTGGCGGACATGGTGTAGGCCTTGAGTTCCACGAAGATCCATGGGTAAGTTACACTTCCAAAGAAGATACAGGCGTACTCATGGTTCCGGGAATGATCTTTACCATTGAGCCAATGGTTAATATGGGATCTGACGAAATTTATACAGATGAGATTGATGACTGGACAGTGCGGACAGAAGATGGCCTGCCGTCTGCACAGTGGGAGATCATGGTACTTGTCACAGAAACAGGACACGAAGTACTTTGCTGGTAATTACTCATAGGTAAAAACACTCGAAAATCCGGGAAAAAAGTTCTTGCAATAGGAAGTTATCTAGTGTATAATCACTTATGTTGTGAAAAAAGATGGTCCTCTGTTACCACATGTGTATTAAGAACATCCAGTATAATTAAGGAGAGAAAGACATGAACGAAATTATTAAGAACATTGAGTCCGCTCAGCTGAAAGCTGAAGTACCGCAGTTCCGCGTAGGAGACACAGTAAGAGTACACGCACTGATCAAAGAGGGAACACGTGAGCGTGTTCAGATCTTCGAGGGTACAGTACTTAAGAGACAGGGCGGAAGCACAAGAGAGACTTTCACAGTAAGAAAGAGCTCCAACGGTGTTGGCGTTGAGAAGACATGGCCACTTCATTCCCCACATGTAGTTAAGGTTGAGGTTATCCGTCATGGTAAAGTACGTCGTGCGAAACTGAACTACCTGAGAGACCGCGTAGGTAAAGCAGCTAAGGTTAAAGAGCTTGTAAAATAATTTCATAAGTAAAGAGGCAGGGACAATAACATTTGCTATTGTCCCTCTTTTTACATCAGTGCGTATGCGTGTAAAAACACATACAGGGGATAGAATATGGGATTAAATAAGAAGATAAAGATTGATGATCTGAAGGATAACAGAGCTGTTTCCGAAGCCAGGGAGAAGCTTCGGGATAACAGGACAAGAGGAATCGTGAAGTGGGTATTTGAGATTATTGTAACTCTGGTTTTTGCTGTGCTAGTTGCGATTTCCGCATTTCAGACCGTGACGCTGCAGGAAAGCGCCATGGAACCCACATATTCTGTAGGTGAAAAATTTTTTGTAAACAGAGCTTTATACAAGTTCAGTTCTCCAAAACGTGGAGATGTGATCGTTTTTAAAACAAGTGCCAGTGACTCGGCAGCCCTGCATATCCGACGTGTAATCGGACTTCCGGGAGAAACTGTTCAGGTTAAAGACGGACAGGTTTATATCAATGGTAAAGTTTATGAAGAAAACGGAGCTTATCAGGATATGACAGATGGAGGACTTGCAGACAGTGCCGTAACACTGGAAAGTGGAGAATATTTTGTCCTGGGTGATAACCGTAACAACAGTGAGGACAGCCGCTTCAGCGATATCGGAAATATTAACAAGAAATACATCGTTGGAAAAATATGGTTTACAGTTTCTCCAAAAAATAAAATAGGATTTATAAAATAGAGCAAAGTACAGATAAATGAGGTGAATTATGAACGTACAGTGGTATCCAGGCCATATGACGAAGGCGAAACGCCAGATGCAGGAAGATATCAAGCTGATCGATCTGATCATTGAGCTTGTAGACGCAAGAGTTCCGCTTTCCAGCCGTAATCCGGATATTGATGAACTTGGAAAAAACAAGGCACGTATGATCCTTCTCAACAAGGCAGACCTTGCCGATGAGAGACAGAACCGTGCCTGGATGGAATATTTTAAAGAAAAAGGAATCTATGCGGTAAGTATTGATTCCCGCAATAAAGGCTCCATGAAGGCTGTTTCTGCGGCAATCACGGAAGCCTGTAAGGAAAAGACAGAGCGTGACCGCAGACGAGGAATCAAGAACCGTCCGGTACGCGCCATGGTGGCAGGAATCCCGAATGTTGGAAAATCAACATTTATCAATACCTTTGCAGGAAAAGCCTGCGCCAAGACCGGCAATAAACCGGGAGTTACAAAAGGTAAACAGTGGATCCGCCTGAATAAAAGCGTAGAGCTTCTGGATACACCAGGAATTCTCTGGCCAAAGTTTGAAGATCAGGAAGTGGGAATGCGTCTTGCCTATATCGGCTCTATCAAAGATGACATTCTGAATATCGAAGAACTTGCTCTTGGGCTCATCGGATATCTGCAGGAGTTTTACCCGGCAGCACTGAAAGAGAGATACAATGTGGAAGAAGGACAGAAGCCGCTGGATATCCTCACTGCAGTTGCAAAGGCAAGAGGCTGCCTGAAAAAGGGAGAAGAGCTTGATTATGAGAAGGCATCCCGTCTTTTATTGGAAGAATTCCGTTCCGGAAAACTTGGAAAGGTAACATTGGAATTCCCGAAAGAAACAGAGGAAGCATAATGGAAACAATGAAAGATATCAAGGCGCAGTTTGCGTCAGCGAAGGAGGGCGAATACAACGCCCTTTTTCAGCATTATGAAAACGATGAGAGAAGCGGTGTACAGAAATTGATCCAGCAGTACCGCAAAAAACTTCAGGCGCTGGAAAATGAACGTGCGCGCACAGAGATCATGAAGGAATATGAACATAAGTATGAACACCTGGGATATCTCTGTGGGATCGATGAAGTGGGAAGAGGCCCCCTTGCCGGCCCGGTAGTAGCCTGTGCGGTGATCCTTCCGAAAGACTGCGATATTTTATGGCTCAATGATTCCAAGAAACTTACAGCCAAAAAGAGAGAAGAGCTCTATGATGTGATCATGGAAGGGGCAGTTTCCGTTGGGATCGGAATGGCAAGTCCGGAGAGAATTGATGAGATCAATATCCTGCAGGCAACTTATGAGGCAATGCGCCAGGCGGTAAGTAAACTTTCTGTGCAGCCGCAGCTGCTTTTAAATGATGCGGTTACCATACCGGGGATCCAGATCCCGCAGGTACCCATTATCAAAGGTGACGCAAAAAGTGTATCCATTGCAGCGGCAAGCATTGTGGCGAAGGTGACCAGAGACCGGATGATGGAAGAATATGACAAGGTTCTTCCGGAGTATGGATTTGCCTCCAACAAAGGCTATGGGTCTGCAGCACATATTGAAGCATTGAAGAAATACGGGCCAAGTCCGATACACAGAAAAACGTTTATCACACATTTTGTATAAAAAATAAGATACGAAAGATACCGACATCAAAAACAGAAAGGTTTTGTTTTTCTGAAAGAAAATAGAAGACAGAAGGGCAGCTATTATGAGGGAATTGCTGCATCATTCCTGGAAGAAAAAGGACTGAAGATCAGGGAAAGAAATTTTCGCTGCCGAAGTGGTGAGATCGATCTCATTGGACGGGATGGAAGATATCTGGTATTTATTGAAGTGAAATACAGAAAGAACGGAAAAAGTGGAAGTTCTTTTTCAGCGGTAGGGAGAGAAAAACAGCGGATCATCAGCAGAGTGGCAATGTTTTACCTGATTGCACATGGATACCGGGAGTTGCCTCCCTGCCGTTTTGACGTAGTGGGTATTGATGGAAAAGAGATTCACTGGATAAAAAATGCTTTTGATTTTTGCAGATGAAAGGGCTGGTTACATAAGATGAAAATAAAATGGTATAAAGATAAGCAGTTAATGAATGTAAATCAGAAAAGCGGAGTTACGTGGCTGACGTATCCTGCTTTTGAGAAAATTCCCGGGATCGTACATGGTTTCAGTACCCGTCTGGGCGGAGTGAGTCAGGGGATTTATGAATCCATGAACTTAAGCTTTACAAGAGGAGATAACGAGGATGCAGTGCGGGAAAATTACCGCAGACTTTCGGATGCTATGGGATTTTCCATGGAAGATATCGTAACTTCAGATCAGACACATACCACCAATGTACGTGTGGTCACGGAAGAAGATAGTGGAAATGGAATCACGAAACCGAGGCCTTATACAGATGTGGATGGAATGATTACCAATGTACCTGGACTGGTTTTGGCGACCTTTTATGCGGACTGTGTACCACTTTTCTTTGTAGATCCGGTACATAAAGCGATAGGACTCTCCCATTCCGGGTGGAGAGGTACGGTAGGAAAGATCGGTAAAGTGACGGTGGAAAAAATGGCTGAGGAATTTCAGACAGACCCTTCAGAACTTTACGCAGCCATCGGTCCGTCTATCTGTCAGGACTGTTATGAAGTCAGTGAAGATGTGATCGATCAGTTTAAAGAAGCATTTGAAGAAAAATACTGGGATGTACTTTTTTATGAGAAACCAGATGGAAAATATCAGCTGAATCTCTGGGAGGCAAACCGAAGAATCTTTCTGGATGCAGGCATAAAAGAAGAGCGGATTTCCATGCCGGGCATCTGCACCTGCTGTAATCCGCTCTTTCTTTATTCACACAGGGCTTCTCACGGAAAACGTGGAAACCTGGGAGCATTTCTTACTGTTCGTTGACTTTTTTCATGAGATCCATGATCTTTTCGTTGCTGGAACGAACTTTCTCGACAGATACATCATGGTTGATGATATCGATGATACTTGCAAGATATTTGCTCATATTTGCCTCGATATAGTATGGACGGTCGAGAAGCTCAGGAATACGATAGTTAAGGTTGGTTGTGATAACTCTGTCAAGCCAGCCTTTTTCGTAATATTCGTCAAATTTAGCTACGCCGTCTGTAAACAGACCGTAGGTTGTGCAGACGAATACACGTCCGGCTTTACGCTCTTTCAGCTGACGGGCAACATCCAGCATACTTTCTCCGGAGGAGATCATATCGTCGATGATGACAACATCTTTACCCTCTACGGAATCTCCAAGGAACTCATGGGCAACGATCGGGTTCTTGCCATTGACAACGGTGGAGTAATCACGGCGTTTGTAGAACATACCCATATCAACTCCAAGGATATTGGAGAAATATACAGCACGTGACATAGCGCCTTCATCCGGGCTGATGATCATGAGGTGATCATTATCGAGTTTGAAATCCGGGACATTTTTGACCAGTGCTTTCAGGAACTGGTATGTCGGGAAAAAGTTATCAAAACCTTTCAGTGGAATAGAGTTCTGCACACGTGGATCATGAGCATCAAAAGTAATGATGTTGGAAACGCCCATTGCGCTTAACTCGCGAAGTGCAAGTGCACAGTCGAGAGATTCTCTCTTGGTACGTCTGTGCTGACGTCCCTCGTAAAGGAATGGCATGATAACGTTGATACGGTGTGCTTTACCGGTGGCTGCGGAGATAATTCTCTTCAGATCCTGGTAATGGTCATCCGGAGACATGTGGTTCTCATGACCGCATACGCTGTAAGTAAGGCTGTAATTGGTCACATCTACCATGATATAAAGGTCTGTTCCGCGGACGGATTCTTTGATGTAACCTTTACCTTCACCGGTTCCGAAACGCGGGCATTCGCAGTCTACAAGGAAAGATTTCTCTGCATAGCCCTGTGGGATAATGGTGGATTTCTTGGCTGCTACAAGTTCTTTACGGAATTTAACCAGCTTTTTGTCAACCTCCTCGGCCAGTTCGCGGCATCCGGCAAGTGCGGCGATTCGGATCGGGGCAACAGGCATAGACTTTTCCAGCAATTCTATGTTTGGCATAATATTCCTCCTAAGTGTATGTCATTAAAAATTCTCAGTCTATTTATAACATCAGACCCACGTGTCAGTCAAGGTGTTTTCTCAAAGTGTTGATTTTTAAGAGCAAAGTTGTTATTATATACGGGATAGAAAAGGGAGATAATGATGAAATTAAGAAAGCATATGATTTCCAGGGTGCTGCCCGACAGTATTGCCGAGGAGCTGGGGCTGGAACCGGGGGACAGACTTGTGTCTGTAAACGGTCAGCCTGTGGAGGATGTCTTCGATTACCGGTATCTCATGAATGAAGAGCTTGTGGTGCTTCTGGTAGAGAAGCCCGATGGCGAAGAGTGGGAGCTGGAGGTAGAGAAGGAATATGAGGAAGACCTTGGAATAGAATTTGAGAACGGGGGACTGATGGATGACTATCGTTCCTGTTCAAATAAGTGCATGTTCTGTTTTATTGATCAGATGCCGCCGGATATGCGTGAGACGCTGTATTTTAAGGATGACGATTCCAGGCTTTCCTTTCTTCAGGGAAATTATGTGACGCTTACCAATATGAGCGAGAAGGATATTGAGCGAGTGATCCGCTATCATCTGGAACCGATCAATATTTCATTCCAGGCAATGAATCCGGAACTCCGGTGCAAAATGCTGCATAACCGCTTTGCAGGAAAGGCCCTGGAGAAGGTGGATATGCTGTATAACGCAGGGATCACCATGAACGGACAGATCGTACTGTGTAAAGGTGTTAATGACGGGGATGAGCTGGAATACAGCCTTGAGAAGCTTTCGGCCTATGCTCCGGTTCTTCAGAGTGTTTCTGTTGTGCCGGTGGGACTTACCAAATACAGAAAAGGTCTCTATCCTCTGGAACCTTTTAATAAAGAAGATGCAGAAAAAGTTCTGAGTCAGATCGAACGCTGGCAGAAGATCATGGTGGAGAAGTACGGGATTCATTTTATCCATGCTTCGGATGAGTGGTATATTCTGGCAGGCAGGGAGCTTCCCTGTGAGGAGGAATACGACGGATATCTGCAGCTTGAAAATGGCGTGGGAATGTTAAGACTTCTGGAAACCGAAGTAAAAGAAACACTTAAGGAACTTACCGGTGATGACCGTAAGGTGACAGGCAGGATCGCCACAGGAAAACTGGCGGCGCCTTTTATTGCCCGCTATATAGAAGAAATCAAGAAAAAATTTCCCAATGTGCAGATTCCGGTCACAACCATCGAGAATCGCTTTTTCGGCGAAAAGATCACGGTGTCCGGTCTGATTACTGGTCAGGATCTGAAAGAACAGCTTTCCGGCCTTGATCTGGGAGAAAAACTTCTGATCCCGTGCAGTATGCTGAAAGGTGATGAGGAGATCTTTTTGGATGATATGACACTTAAAGAACTTTCTGAGGCACTGAAAACAGAAATTGTAATTGTAGACACAGGAGGACGTGATCTGGTAGAGGCTGTGATCAATCCTCCGAAACATAAACCAACAAGAAGGAGACAAATTTATGAGCAAACCAGTAGTAGCGATAGTGGGAAGGCCTAATGTAGGCAAATCCACTCTGTTTAACGCTCTGGCAGGTGATAATATTTCCATAGTAAAGGATACACCAGGAGTAACCCGTGACAGAATTTATGCAGATGTCACATGGCTTGACCGGACATTTACCCTGATCGATACAGGCGGAATTGAGCCGGACAGTAGCGACATCATTCTTTCCAGAATGAGAGAGCAGGCGCAGATTGCCATTGACACGGCAGATGTGATTATTTTTATCACAGATGTCCGCCAGGGCCTTGTGGATTCTGACGCCAAGGTGGCAGATATGCTCCGCCGCAGCGGCAAGCCGGTACGCCTTGTAGTCAACAAAGTGGATAGCCATCAGAAGTACATGATGGATGTATATGAATTTTATAATCTTGGAATCGGAGAACCGATCCCAATTTCCGCAGCCAACAGACAGGGTCTTGGAGATATGCTGGATGAGGTAATCAAAGAGTTCCCAGATAAGAGCGAGGAGGAAGATCAGGACGATATCCCGAAGATCGCCATTGTAGGAAAGCCGAACGTTGGAAAATCTTCTCTGATCAACAAACTTCTTGGTGAGGAGCGTGTGATCGTATCTAACATTGCGGGAACTACACGTGATGCCATTGATACCAAGGTTACCTGGAACAATAAGGACTATGTATTTATTGATACTGCAGGACTTCGCCGTAAAGGAAAAGTAAAAGAAGAGATCGAGCGCTACAGCGTTATCCGTACAGTAACAGCTGTAGAGCGTGCAGATGTGGTCGTAGTTGTGATTGATGCTTCCGAGGGAGTTACCGAGCAGGATGCCAAGATCGCGGGAATCGCCCATGACAGAGGAAAAGGTATCATTGTAGCTGTAAACAAATGGGATGCCATTGAGAAAAATGACAAGACCATCTACAAGCATACTGAGAAGATCCGTCAGATCCTTTCCTTTATGCCGTATGCACAGATTATTTTTATTTCTGCAAAAACAGGCCAGAGACTTCCGAAGCTCTTTGAGAATATCGATACAGTTATCGAGAATCAGACACTCCGTATCCAGACCGGTGTTCTCAATGAGATCCTTTCTGAGGCAGTTGCTCTCCAGCAGCCTCCGTCCGACCGTGGTAGAAGGCTGAAGATCTTCTACATGACACAGGTTGCGGTAAAACCGCCCACATTTGTAATTTTTGTCAACGATAAAGAACTGATGCATTTCTCCTATGTAAGATATCTGGAGAACAAGATCAGGGATGCCTTTGGATTCTCCGGAACTTCCCTGAAATTCATCATCCGCGAGCGCGGGGAAAAGGAATAAAAATATGGAACGTATTATTTGTCTTGTTATTGGTTATGTATGCGGACTTTTCCAGACAGGTTATATTATAGGAAAGCTTCACAAGACAGATATCAGAGAGCATGGAAGCGGAAATGCGGGAACGACCAACGCATTCCGCACTTTCGGAAAAAAGGCGGGAGCGCTTACACTTCTGGGAGACTGCCTGAAGTGTGTGCTTGCCATTGTGATCGTGAGAATGATTTATGGGAACTCCATGAGCGGTATTCTCCCGCTTCTGACGCTTTATGCTGCTCTGGGCTGTATTCTGGGACATAATTTCCCAATTTCCATGGAATTTCGCGGTGGAAAAGGAATTGCAGCCTCTGTGGGCATGATCATTGCTTTTGACTGGCGGATTTTTATTGTATGTGCAGTTGTCTTTTTTGCACTGTTTTTTACAACACATTATGTATCTCTCTGTTCCCTCAGTGCCTATGCGGCAGCGTTTATCCTGGTCCTTGTTTTTGGACATATGGGAAAATACGGGATGGATCAGCCACATACTGTGGAACTCTATATTGTGATGGCGGTTCTTACAGCTATGGCTTTTTACAGGCACAGAGCCAATATTGGAAGGCTTCTTCATGGAACTGAGAATAAAGTATTCCTAAGCAGCAAGAATAAAAAATAAGAGGTAAAATTTATGGCGAAAATCAGCGTACTGGGTTCGGGGAGCTGGGGCATGGCCTTGGCACTCCTGTTGCATAATAACGGCCATGAAGTCCTTCTCTGGTCAGCAAGACCGGAGGATGCCCGGAAACTCCGGGAAAAAAGAGAAAATCCTGACCGGCTTCCAGGTGTACAGATTCCGGAAGACATTGAAATTCTGACGGATCTGGAACGGGCGATTAAAAGTGCTGATGTAACAGTGCTGGCAGTGGCTTCTCCGTACATTCGAAGTACGGCTCATAAAATGGCACCATTTATCAGGAAGGGTCAGAAGATTGTCAATGTTGCAAAAGGTATCGAAGAAAAAACACTGAAAACACTCAGTGACGTAATTGAGGAAGAAATTCCTGAGGGAGATGTGGCAGTTCTTTCAGGTCCAAGTCATGCGGAAGAAGTTGGAAAAGGAATTCCTACGACCTGCGTGGTCAGCGCACGTACAAGGGTGACTGCAGAATATCTTCAGAGTATTTTTATGAGTCCTGTATTCCGCGTGTATACAACGCCGGATATTCTGGGAGTAGAACTTGGGGGAGCACTTAAGAATGTGATTGCACTGGCAGCAGGTACCGCTGACGGATTGGGATATGGAGACAATACAAAAGCAGCTCTGATCACCAGGGGAATCACGGAGATTGCAAGGCTTGGAAAGAAAATGGGAGCACAGATGGAAACGTTTTACGGACTTTCCGGAATTGGTGATCTGATCGTAACCTGTGCGAGCGTACACAGCCGTAATCGAAAAGCCGGATATCTGATCGGTCAGGGATGTACAATGGAACAGGCTATGGATAAGGTACAGATGGTTGTAGAAGGTGTTTATTCCGCAAGAGCCGCAAGAGAACTTGCGGAGAAATATGAAGTGGAGATGCCTATCATAACGGAAGTGAACCGTGTACTTTTTGAGGGAAAATCTGCAGCAGAAGCGGTAATGGATCTGATGTTGCGTGACAAAAAAGTGGAAACACCGATGCTCCCCTGGGAAAATGTATGAGCCAGAAACATTCGCCCGCTTCAAACATATGAAATTCAGTTAAAAAAATAAAAAAGATATCTGCCAGAAGATTTTTTTAGGATCAGGCAGATATCTTTTTTATGTTATTATGAAAAAACTAAAACTGAATGTCACGGAGATCTTCCGGAACATGAGAAGTATGAAGATCTTCATTAAGCGTATCAATGATCGCCATGTCTTCATCTTCGATATTGAAATCAAAAATATTTCCATTGCTTCGGATACGTTCCGGATTGCTGGATTTTGGAATAACGGAAATTCCTTTCTGGATGGCCCAGCGAAGACCTATCTGTGCAGGAGTCCTTGCGTATTTGGTTCCCAGAACACACATGACATCATTGTCAAAATAGGCACCTCTTGCCAGAGGGGCATAAGCCTGTACCTGAATGCCAAAAGCCTTACAGTATTCGATCAGCTCGGATGGATAACACAGGGGATGACATTCAATCTGATTTACAGCCGGAATAATTCCGGAAATTTTACGGAGCTCTTCCAGATGCCGGATGTCAAAATTGCTGACACCAATACTTAAAGCACGTCCGGATTCCAGGATTTTTTCCAGTTCTTTCCAGGTGCTGAGGTAGCAGCCGGGAACTGGCCAGTGGATCAGGCAGAGATCAACATAACTGAGTTTCAGGCGGTCAAGACTGCGGGAAAAAGCACCCTGAACATCACCCAGGCGCTGAGCGGTGTTCCAGATCTTGCTGGTGATAAAAAGATCTTTTCGGGGAACTCCACATCTGGCAATGGCACGTCCCACACTTTCTTCGTTTTTGTAAACGGATGCAGTATCAATCATGCGGTAGCCTGCGGAGATTGCAGAAATGACAGCAGCCTCAGCCTGTACGTCGTCGGGCAACTTATATACACCAAGCCCCAGGAGGGGCATTTCTCTGTCGTTATTCAGAAAAACAGTCTCTCTCAAAATAATTCCTCCTTGTTTGTTCTGTTTCCCATGTTTTTGCTATTATAGCACAAAAATATGAAAGAATCACATCAAATATATTACAAAAGTGATAAAGCTTGATCCGGATTTCAAAGCTGCTATGAGCAATATTAGATGGTTTGGAAAAACTAACTTCGTTAAAATCGAAACAATCGGGTTAATTAACTGTCAAAGTTTTTGAAAAATCAGGAAAAATGGCGCATAATTTTGGATATTTTTTATAATAATTTTCTTGATAATAGAGGCGAAAAGATGTATAATGAATTTAATTGATAAATTCTTGTCATGAGCGTGTCCGCCCTGCGGATACAGGAAAGGGGTATTTATGCATTTAATCAAAGATGAGAATGGCAACCTTGTTCAGCATGGACATGCGGACAGCCACGAACATACACATGAGCACACTCACGAGGATGGAGTGACTCACAGCCATACACACAGTCATGCAGAAGGAGACAGTCACTGCCATACACACGGCGATGGCCACTGCGGTTCCTGTGAGTCCGGTGACTGCAAGAATGAGACTGTAGCACTTCTTACCTACATGTTGCAGCATAATGAGCATCATGCTGCAGAACTTGACCAGATGGCTGACAACCTTAAGAAACTTAATATGGATGCAGCTGCCAAGACAATCAAGGAAGCAGTATCCGATTTCCAGAAGGGTAATATGAGACTGGGACTTGCCCTTACCTTTGTTAAGGAAGAACTGAAATAAACTGACAGAATGATTTTGACAGCAGAGCGGAAGAACAGAAAAACGCTTATTTGGAGGAATTGATTATGTGTCTTGCAACTGTATATAAAGAAGAAGATAATTCAGTAATTTTTAAAAATGTAAGCCGCATTGATGTGGATGGAAATAAATTGATCCTTCGTGATATCATGGGAGATGAGCGCGTGGTAGAGGGCAGTATCCTCATGGTAGATCTGGCGAACAGTATCGTGAAACTGCAGTGTGACTAATATTACAGCAGTTTTATGGAAATGTGAACTGAGGGAATAACAGAGATCATTCCTATAAAAATATAATAACATTAAAACGTGGAGGGACGATCAATGAAATTATCTGAAGCAATGAGAGAAAAAATGCTGCTTTCCTTTGAACTTTTTCCACCAAAGACAGAAAAAGGTATGGCAAACCTGCCGGGAACCATTGAACATCTCATGAAGTATAGACCGGAGTATATTTCCTGTACATACGGTGCCGGCGGCGGAAATGTCGGTGCCAACAGGGAAGTATGCCAGATGATCAGGAATGCAGGAACCACTCCTGTAACACACTTCACAGTGATCAAGAATACAAAAGAAGGCATCAAAGAGCAACTGGAACAGTATCTGGCTGAAGGCGTAGACCATATGCTGGCACTTCGCGGAGATATTCCACTTGGTGAGACAACAACCTGCGGAGACTTCAATTATGCGACAGACCTTGTTAAATTTGTCCGTGATGAATTTGGCGATAAGTTCGAGATCGCAGTAGCCGGTTCACCGGAAGGCCATATCGCATGCAGAAGCTTGGATGCTGATATTGCTGTTTTGAGACAGAAACAGGACAATGGTGCTGATTATATCATGACCCAGCTCTGCTGGGATATGGAACAGTTTAAATACTGGTTGGACGCTATCCGCGAGGCTGGAGTGACAATGCCTGTAGATGTTGGTGTAATGCCGATCCTGGATCAGGCAGCTACCATTAATATGGCTCTTTCACGTAACGGCTGTGTAATGGACAGTGAGCTTTGCAGGCTGATCTCCAGAAACTGGCTGTTCCCGAATCCGTTTAACGCTAAAGATGCTGATGGTAAACCATTTGACATGTTCTATGAGGACAAGGTTAAACGATTCAAAGAAGAAGGAATCGAATACACCATCAGACAGATCGATGAGTATCGCGCTCTTGGTGTTGACGGTATCCATCTTTATGCATTAAACAAATGGAAGGATGTATCCGAGATCATTGACAGATCCGGACTTCGTACACTTATCTAATTATCAATAAACTGAATATGAATTCCGGCACAGTGCGGAGGTGCCAGAATAAAAAACAATATAACTGTATTGTTTTACCTTACGGGCACCTCCTTTATACGCCGGGCGTATCAGATTTTTATTTATGAAATCAGGAGGTGCCCGTTTTATGGCACATGTAATTGCAGTCGCAGGAAAAGGCGGCGTTGGAAAAACTACATTATGCGGAATGCTGATCCAGTATCTCTGCGAAAAGAAAAAAGGACCTGTACTGGCTGTAGATGCGGATGCCAATTCAAACCTGAATGAGGTTCTTGGCGTAGAAGTAGATACCACACTGGGAGATGTCCGTGAGGAGATCGCTCATGCGGAACTGGCAGAAAAAAGTCCGATCCCGACAGGAATGTCCAAGGCAGATTATGCAGAGGTACGTTTCGAGGATGCCCTTACAGAGGAAGATGATTATGATCTTCTTGTGATGGGAAGAACGCAGGGAAAAGGATGCTATTGCTTTGTAAATGGACTGCTTCAGGCTCAGCTTGCCAAATACCAGAGAAATTATCCGTATATTGTTGTAGATAATGAAGCAGGAATGGAACACATCAGCAGAGGAATTCTTCCAAGCATGGAAACAGCGATCCTCGTAAGTGACTGTTCCAGAAGAGGCGTACAGGCAGTTGGCAGAATCGCGGAACTGATCCGGGAATGTGAAATGAAGCCTTCCAGAGTAGGTCTTATCATCAATCGCGCACCAAAAGCAGAACTGAATCCCGGAATCCTTGAGGAGATCCAGAAACAGGGACTCGATCTGATCGGTGTAGTACCACAGGATGAGGCAGTTTATGAATATGACTGTGACGGAAAACCAACCGTTACTCTTCCAGAGGACAATCCGATGAGAAAAGCAGCTTTTGAAATTTTTGACAAATTAGGTTTATAAAAACCTTTTTTTAAAACTGAAAATAACCCATGGGTGGGGATGGGTTCCTGTCCATGGGCTTATTATAAAAAAGAAAAATAAAAAATAGATGTGCTATTAAAGGAGGTCTATAATGAGTGAATTCAAATTAACTACAGTGGAGGAATTTGAAGCCGCTACAGCCCGTCTTCTTGAGACAGGTGCAAAGGTAGGAGCAGATGCATGGCAGATCCGTGCAAAGAACCAGACTCCGCACTGTAAATTCGGTGAGCAGGGTATCTGCTGCCGTATCTGTGCAATGGGACCGTGCCGTATTACACCGAAGGCTCCAAGAGGAATCTGTGGATGTGATGCTCATGGTATCGTAGGAAGAAACTTCCTCAAATTTACAGCTGGTGGTGCAGCTACTCACTCCGATCATGGCCGTGAGATCTGTCATACACTGTACTGTGCAAAAGAGGGCGGAAATTATCAGGTAAAAGATCCTGAGAAACTGCTTCGCATCGCTAAAGAGTGGGGCGTGGAGACAGAAGGAAAGGATATCTATGATCTGGCTCATGAGATGGCTGAGATCGGTCTTATGGAATATGGTAAACCGTTCGGATATCAGAGATTCCTTGACAGAATGCCTGCAGGACAGAAAGAAAAACTGATCGAGAACGAAATTGCACCACGTGCTATCGACCGTGAGGTTGCAAGTTCCTTGCATATGAGTCATATGGGATGTTCTTCTCTTCCAGAAGCACTTGTAAAACAGTCTATTCGCTGTGGACTGGCTGATGGATGGGGTGGTTCCATGATGGGAACAGAGTTCTCTGATGTATTATTCGGAACTCCGAAGCCACTTGATACAGAGGCTAACCTTGGAGTAATGGTTGAAGAGAACGTAAACATTGTTGTACACGGACATGATCCGAGTCTTTCTGAGATGATCTGTGAGTATGCAGACAGCAAAGAAATGATCGATTATGCAAAATCCGTAGGAGCAAAAGGAATCACAGTTTCCGGTGTATGCTGTACTTCTAATGAGGTAGCTATGCGTCGCGGTGTTCCGATGGCTGGTAACTTCCTGCAGCAGGAGAACGTAGTACTGACAGGTGCCTGCGAGGCGATCGTAGTTGACGTTCAGTGTATCTTCCCTGCATTAGGACCTCTGAGCAAATGCTTCCATACTAAATTTGTTACAACTTCTCCGATCGCTCAGATGCCGGATTCTGAATTTATCAGATTCAACGCAGAGACAGCAGGAGAAAATGCAAAAGCAATCGTTAAGATGGCTATCGATAACTTCAAGAACAGAAAACCTGAGCTTGTACATATTCCACAGCTGAAACAGAAAGCTACTGTTGGTTACTCAGTAGAAGCGATCGTCAAAGTTCTTGATGGTGTTACAAACTCTCAGGTTGACGTAACAGGAACAACCAAACCATTACTTGAGTGCATCACTTCCGGTGTTATCCGTGGTGCTGTTGCTATGGTTGGATGTAACAATCCTAAGATCCGTCCTGACTATGCACATATCGAACTGATGAAGAAGTGTATCGCAAATGATATCGTTATCATCGCTTCCGGATGTTCCGCACAGGCAGCTGCAAAAGCTGGTCTGATGGACAAATCCGCAAGAGACCTCTGCGGTGCAGGTCTGAAACGTGTCTGTGAGCTGGCTGATATCCCGCCGGTACTTCATATGGGATCCTGTGTAGATATCTCCCGTATGATGATCCTGGCTGCTGAACTTGCAAAAGATGCAGGACTTCAGATCAATCAGCTTCCGGTAGTAGGATGTGCTCCTGAGTGGATGTCTGAAAAAGCTGTATCCATCGGTAACTACGTAGTTGGTACTGGTATTGATACATTCCTTGGTGTTGATCCATATGTTTCCGGTTCTTCAGAAATGTGCGAACTTCTTACAGAGGGAACAAGAAAATGGACAGGTGCTGCTTACACAGTAGAGACAGACATCGAGAAATTAGTTGATCTTATGATCGAGAGAATTGAAGAGAAGAGAACAGCATTAGGAATCTAATCCGTTGCGATCTTTAAAATGTTATAAAAGGTGGAAGACGTAAAATGAAAATAGCAGTAACCGGTAAAGGCGGAGTAGGAAAAACAACTTTCGCAGCAACACTTGCAAGATTATACGCAGATGAGGGAAAAAAGGTCCTTGCAGCGGATGTGGATCCGGATGCGAACCTGGGGCTTGCCCTTGGATTTGATGAGGAAACCTTGGATTCTATCGTTCCGATCTCAAAAATGCGTAAGCTTATAGAAGAACGTACCGGAGCCAACAGCCAGAATCAGTTTTATAAACTGAATCCAAAGGTAGACGATATTCCGGATACTTATGGAAAAACCTGTAATGGCGTAAAGCTGCTTGTCCTTGGAACTGTGGAAACAGGTGGAGGCGGATGCGTCTGTCCTGAACATGTGATGCTTAAAAGAGTGATCAATAACCTTGTGATCCACAGAGATGATGTGGTGATCATGGATATGGAAGCCGGCCTGGAACATCTGGGCCGGGGCACCACGGAGAGCATGGATGAATTTATTGTAGTGATCGAACCAGGGGCAAGAAGCGTACAGACATATAAGAATGTTAAACGTCTTGCAAAGGATCTGGGAGTTTCTCAGGTTAAGGTCGTGGCCAATAAGGTAAGAAATCCGGAGGACGAGGAATTTATCCGGAATAAGATCCCGGCGGAGGATCTGCTTGGAATGATCCACTACAATACAGAAGTTATAGATGCTGATCGTCAGGGAAAATCTCCCTACGATTTCAGTGAAACTGTAACAGCTGAAATCAGAAAAATCAAAGACAAAATTGATCAGAATTCAATTCTGTAAAAATAGGAGGTATTACAGTGACTTTATTTGATAGAGTATTCGGCGGAAACGATGCTGTATATGGTTTAACAGAGGGTGCTATTGACGGCGCGATCGCTCAGTATGGCGAAGACAAAGCTGTCAGCTTCCCGAATACCGCTTACAGCCTTCCTTGCTACTATGCTGTAACAGGAACAAAAGTTACAACATTAAAAGAATTAAAAGAAGCTCTTGGCGTTGTAAAAACACTTATGACAAGAGAGAAAAGACTGAACGATGCATTCATGTCCGGTGTTGCTACAGCACTTTGCGCAGAGTTCATCGAGGTTTTGAAATATATCGACGGAGCAACTCCTTACGAAGAGCCATGCTATGGACATCTTGGTGATGCTGTTATCCGTGAGCTCGGTGTACCGCTTGTAACAGGCGATATCCCAGGCGTTGCTGTTATCCTTGGTTCTGCTCCTACTACAGAAGAGGGTGTTGCACTTGTAAAGAGCTATCAGGCACAGGGTATCCTGGTAACGCTTGTTGGCGGAATCATCGATCAGGTTGCAGAAGCCGGAATGAAGACAGGCGCTAACGTACGTGTTATTCCTCTTGGAAAAGATGTTACATCTGTTGTTCATGTAGTTTCCGTTGCGATCCGTGCAGCTCTGATCTTCGGTAATGTAACACCTGGAGATGCAGGAACACTTATGAAATACACAATGGATCGTGTACCGGCATTCGTTAACGCATTCAAACCTCTGGATGATGTGATCGTAGCATGCGGTGCAGGTGCTATTGCACTTGGTTTCCCGGTTGTTACAAATGAGACAGAGAATATCTTCCGCGTACCGAAGAGCCTTATCGTTCAGGAGGACGTAAGCAAATTCAACGCTACTTCTCTTGAGGCACGTGATATTAAGATCAAGATCACAAATATTGATATTCCGGTTGCTTTCGCATCTGCATTCGAGGGTGAGATCATCCGTCGTAAAGACATGCAGGTTGAGTTCGATGGTTCCCGTGTAGACTGTGCAGAGCTTGTACATACCTGTGATGCTTCTGAGATCGAAGACCACAAGATCACAGTCGTTGGACCGGAAGTAGATGAGATGGAATTCGGCAGCAAGAACAGCATCGCATATGTTGTTAAAGTTGCTGGTAAGAATATGCAGGCTGACTTTGAGCCGGTTATCGAGCGTAAATTCCATAACTACATCAACTGTATCGAGGGTGTATACCATACAGGACAGCGTGATATGCAGCGTATCCGTATCAGCATTGATGCATTTAATGCAGGATTCCGCATCAAACATATCGGTGAGGTTCTTTATGCATCTGTTAAGAATGAGTTCGATGCAGTTGTTGATAAATGTGAAGTTGTTATTTATACAGATCCTGCTGAGTGTACAAGAATCCGTCATGAGGTTGCAATCCCGATCTTTGACAAACGTGATGAGCGTCTTGATACTCTGACAGATGAGTCTGTTGACGTATATTACAGCTGTATCCTCTGCCAGGCATTCGCACCAAGCCACGTATGTGTAGTAACACCAGAGAGACTTGGACTTTGCGGTGCTGTTTCATGGCTGGATGCAAAAGCTACACATCAGCTTGATCCGAACGGACCATGCCAGATCATCACAAAAGAGCGTCCGATCGATGAGAACCTTGGTTCTTATGAGGATGTAGATGAGGCAGTTCAGAAATTCTCCCAGGGTGCTCTGGAGCACGTTACACTGTACTCCATCATGCAGGATCCGATGACTTCCTGCGGATGCTTCGAGTGTATCT
>NZ_JAAITI010000047.1 GCF_013304735.1 Blautia luti | reverse complement strand
GGTGTGATACAACTTAGGTTGCGGGAGAGGGCGTTATTGCGGCAGGGTCAGCTGTTTGAGCCGCAGGCGAGTTCTGGCCCTGCCGCAATGCTTTTAGCCATCTCACGGAACCCTAGTTGTATCCCCACGACAAAGTCCTTGCCCGAACCAATATCCTCTCCCTCTGGCGTCCGCCTTTCTCTCCCCTCCCCAAACAAAAAAAGCCCCAGGCCATATCCAAACAGCCTGAGACTTCCCTCAATCACAATTCAATTTTTCTTACCACTAGTCTTCCCACTACCAGAATCCTTCCCCGACTCCGTCGCTGTCTCATCCACACTCGCAGAAGCATCCCCCTGCATAATCTTATTCAGCTCCTGGATCATCTCCTCATCCTTCAAACGGAACTTCACCTCCACACGCCTGGAAGCATCCTTATCCACATTTCCATCCGCATCCAGAACCGGATCCGACATAGAATGACCATTAACCGTCAGACAATCCTGCAGTTCCTGAACCTGTGTATCCTTCAGAAAATCACTCTTGATATCCAGAAGATACTGAGCCACCGCCAGAGACCTCTTCTGTGACAGTTCCAGGTTATAACTGTAATCTCCATCCGTATCCGTATAACCATCAATAATGATCTCACCCAGATACTTCTTATAAGAATCATTCAGCAGCACCTTACAATATGTAGGAAGCACCATAGACAACGTCCGTTTACCGGAATCTGTCAGTTCCGCCTGGTCATAATCAAACATAACACTGGCATTCAACGTCAGCGCACCCGTCTGAGAATCAATATCCACATTCAGGTTTTTCTTGGCAAACTCCTTCTGCAAAGCCTCCACAACATCAGCCTTCACACCAATAATCTTATCAATCTTTTCCTGCTGCGTATTCAAAAGCTCCGTCTTTTCATCCAGCGCAGACTGCTGCTCTTCCAGCGTATCCTGCTGTTTTGCAAGTTTCTTCTTCTGGGAAGCCAGCTTTTTCTCCTGCTCTGTAAGCTTCTTTTGCTGCTCCTCTAGTGTCTTCTGCTGTTCCTCAAGTTTCTCTGCCAGAGAAGTCAGTTCCTCATCCTGCGACTTGATCTGTTCATCTTTGGACTTGATCTGCTCATCCTGACTCTTTAACGTTCCTGCCTGCTTATCCAGCGCACTCTGTTTTTCAAGAAGCTCCTCCGTATACTTTTCCTGAAGAGCAATTTTTTCATCCCGTTCCTTCAGACTGTCATTATAACTCTTCTGTGCCTGAAAAAGAGTCACACACATGATCAGTACAAAAAGCAGTAAAACACCCGCCATCATGTCTGAATAAGAGCGCCAGATATTAAACCCGTGATCCTCCGGCCTTCTTTTTTTGTGCATTAACAATTCCTCTCTTCTTATTTAAACAAGCCAAAGCGCCCTTTCTGGGCTACTTTCGTCATTTCACGGATACTTCTCTCGATCTCATCAAGAAGAGCCTCCTGTCTCGCTCCCTGACCATCCAGAAGATCTTCAAGACTGGTAAGTTTATCTTTCAGTTCCTGTACCCCGGCGCTGCCACCGTATCCCCATGGCTGTCCCGCAACAAGATGAATATCCCGGTTGTTCTTTGCAGTCTTAATCTCGGAAAGAAGCCTGCGAACTTCATCCAGAGTACTGTTTACCATTTTCTGACTCTCTGTAAACTCGTTCAGTTTCGTCTCAAAACTCTCAATCAGCTTCTTATCCTCACGTAAAAGTTCCGCGCTGATCTTATTTGAATCTGCGGCAGTCTTCATTCCCTCTGCGGCACTGTCCACATACTGGCGCATGGACTCATTACAGGATTTCCATAAATCTGCGGAAGCTTTTTCATTCTCATGCATGTGCTCTGCCAGTTTCTCATAATCCCGCTTCTGGAGCTGCTGAATCATCTGGTTATCACGGATAATCCGGTCTGCAGTCTTCATATATTTACTCTGCATCTCGTCAATTTCCGCAATTGCGTCACGCATGGCACGTTCCTGTTTCGTAAAAGTCTCACTTAACTGGCTGCTCATCGTTTTATACAGCTCTGACGTGTATTCTGTATTATCTTTCTGCGCCTTCTTAAGTTCAACCAGTGCATCATTGAAATCCTCAAACTGCAGCTGAAAAGATCCGTGCATCTCACTCAAAAACGAATCCAAAATCTCCCTGATCGCATCCTGCTGTCCCTTGGTCACAGATGCAGTAAGTACATCCAGAGAATCGTTCATCTTCTGGAACGTAGGTGTGATAACTTTTTCAAAGCTGTCCGCCATCTGCACAGAAAACTGTTCTGCCATCTGTTTCATGGCTTCTGTCTGAGTCTTCTGGCTGGAAACCAGAAGATTCCAGGACTCATTCTCCGCAGTGGGCAATACCAGAGCATGAAAACGATCCAGAAAATCCTGCATTGCCTGGGACATGGACGAATACCCACTCTTCATTCCAAATGTGTACACAACAGAAAGCGCAACACCATAAATCGAAGTAAGAAAGGCTACTTTTATACCATCAACAAGGGCAGATACAGAAGTTGTCATCACCTCATAATCTGTAGGTTGAAAGTTTTTCAGTCCCCAGACAAGACCAATAAATGTTCCAAGAATACCAAGACTTGTAAAAATATCCGGTGCCATTTCCAAAAGCCTTTTGTGAATATGGACATCCACATCATCGATATTTACGAAATCTTCAACCTCAGCGATTCCCTCTTCTGTACGACTGATGCTGTCTACAAAATCATCCATCTTTTTATCCAGATACCGGTCACCAAAAATTCCTCGTAACTGTCCGATTTCTTCCTTCTTCGCCCTTCCCGGAAGCTGGAACACATCGGTAATCTCACCGGCCCCATGTTTCAGCGCAGCCGTCAGATTATCCATTCTGTACAGCCCAGCAAAAAGTCCGACAGCATAAATAATCACCATGACTCCCAGAAATGCAAAATTATAAAACAATACATTTCCGGAACCCTTTCCCACATAAGCGGTCAGAGTCGCTGCTGCCACTGCAACAAGCAGAAACAGCACTGTATTCATAAACTTTTTTCCCATAATCTGCCTCCCCTTATTTATTTTTGAAAAAAGTTTTCTTTTTTATCATACTATCATAACCACATTCCCAAAACAACAAAAAAGGACAATCCCATCAAAAGAAATTGTCCTTTCGCCCTTTTATACTTTTATACGACAGGCTGCATCGTCACTGATCAGGATCCTGTGTCCCTGAACACCTACGATCACTCCGCCAAGGATCCTGCTTATGATCTGTACGGTCTTTCCCTCGCTGACATCATACTGTCTGATCTGATCCATGATTTCCGGCATTCCGGTCATCCACTTGATGGTACAGATTTCCCCTGCTTTTGTTTCATTTAATGACTGCATATACTCACCCCATTTCCTGTGTCACGTCACTGTCAGCAATTATTCTCTCTCCATCAAGCAGACAATAGTATTCGCTACTTACTTATATCTAAATAATTTCAACGCAATTCTGCATTTTTATACGATTAGGAGAGTTTAACTTTTATTTTTCTGAATCCTTTGTTTCTTTTGTATATTTTATCTCAATTTATCCCGATTAGTCAATCGTAACCTGTATATTTTTCACTAAAAAACGCAGAACAACCATTACAGTTATTCTGCGTTTTTCCTTATTTTTTATGCGTAAACTTTATCTTCTTCCAGAAGTGTTGTCTTTCCATTTTTCACTTCCACAAGGTTGACACAGCAATTTGGTGGAACAGAACCTCTCCAGAAATTCTCCGGATCAGGATCTACATTCTGAAGAAGCGCCCGAACCGCACATCCGTGAGACGCAATCAGAATCGTTTTATCCGCAAGATCCGGATCAGATATTTTTTCATCCCAGAACTCTTTTGTCCGGGCGATCACATCAAAAATATCCTCCCCGTTTTCCGGTCGCTTGAACTTCACCGGATCACGGAAAAAAGTCTCGATCTGCGGATCAATGTAATTGCCCTCGGCATCTCTTACCTGATTCCCTTCCAGCACGCCAAAATTAATCTCCTGGATCCGTTTATCCGGTATGATGGGAATATCACGTTCTCCCAAGACACATTCTGCTGTCTGTTTTGCCCTTGAAAGCGGACTTGTAAAGCAAATATCAAACTTCACACCTTGGAGAGCTTCTCCGGTTTTTTTCGCAAGAAGAATCCCTTCTTTCGCAAGAGGCACATCTGCGGCGCCCTGAAGTTTTTTTAATTTATTCCACTCTGTCAGGCCATGTCTTACAATATAGATCAGCATCAGCTTCTCAGCTCGATTCCAAGTCCGTTGAGGCCATTCATGATTTTCTTCATTACTGCAGAAATCTCATTCTCGCCAAGAGTCTTATCATGAGCACGGAATACCAGAGAATAAGCCATGGATTTGAAACCTTTCTCGATCTGTGCTCCCTCATAGATATCGAACAGCTGATAGCTCTCCAGAATATTTCCGCCTCTCTGGTCAAAGATCTCCTCGATCTGACCGGCAAGAACTGCATGAGGAACTACAAGGCTTAAGTCACGTGTTACAGCCGGATATTTTGCGATTCCGGTGTATTTGTGGTTGAAGCCTGCAAATTCCAGAATATCCAGGATATCGATCACTGCGATATATGCTTTCTCTCCGATGGAGTAATTGTCTGCAACAGATGGGTGAACCTCACCTAAGTATCCGACAACTTTACCCTCGTAGATCATGTTTGCCTGTCTTCCAGGATGAAGGAATGGCTTCTCGCTGTTCGGATCGTAGGTAACTTTTTTCTTCATTCCGATCTTCTCGAAGAACTCCTCGCATACACCCTTCATATTGAAGAAATCGCCGTTTCCATACATTCCAAGTGTAAACATAGTACGCTCATCCGGAAGCTCTGTGATCGGAAGGGACTTCGGAAGATAAATATTTCCAAGTTCGTAGAGACGAACATCTTTGTTACGTCTGTTGTAGTTTGTGGAAAGGGATGCCAGCATACCGTTCAGTGTGCTTGTACGCATGATGCTGTAGTCCTCTCCAAGAGGATTACTGATGGTGATGACTTTTCGAAGATCACTGTCCTTCGGAATGCAGAGCTTGTCAAATACCTTCGGGCTTTCGAAAGAATAGGACATTCCCTCTGAGAATCCGCAGTACTCTGCAATATCTCTTGCGACTTCCTGGATACGAAGCTTGAATGGAAGCTTACCTGTGGTAGCCTCTCCGGTAGGAAGTGTCATCGGGATCTTATCATAGCCGTAGAATCTTGCAACCTCCTCTGCAACATCTGCATTGCAGTGGATATCCTGACGGAATGTCGGTGCAACGATCTCGTCTGTTTCCGCATCATAAGCCAGCTCTACACGTCCGAGATAACCGATCATCTCTTCTTTTGTAAGGTTGGTTCCAAGAAGTTTGTTGATCTTCTCCGGCTCAAATTTTACTCTGGACGGCTCTCTTGTCTCGCTGCAGACATCAACCATTCCGCCTACAACTTCACCGGCACCAAGCTCTTCCATCAGCTGGCATGCACGGTCAATAGCAGCCTGTGCGTTATTCGGGTCAAGACCTTTCTCAAATTTACCGGAAGCATCTGTACGAAGGCCGATTCTCTTAGAAGAAAGACGGATGCTGGTTCCATCGAAGCATGCTGCCTCAAAAAGAACGGTTTTTACATCGTCTGTGATCATGGAGTTCTCGCCACCCATGATACCGGCAATGCCGACAGCTTTCTCACCGTCACAGATCATCAGAACATTCTCATCCATGGTACGCTCCTGGCCATCCAGTGTGACGAATTTCTCATCTTTTCCTGCACGGCGCACAACGATCTCTCTGTTTGCGATGGTATCCAGGTCATACGCATGCATTGGCTGGCCAAACTCTTCCATTACATAGTTTGTAATATCAACCAGGTTATTGATCGGACGGATTCCATTAGAAGCCAGGCATCTCTGCATCCACTTCGGAGACGGACCGATCTTGACATTTTTTACAACTCTTGCACAGTAACGCGGGCAAAGCTCAGGATCCTGTACAGTAACTTTTACATAGTCGGAAGCTTTTTCATCATTTCCCTTAACTTCTACAACTGGCGGGCAGAATTTCTTCTGGAAGGTTGCTGCTGCCTCTCTTGCGATTCCAAGAACACCGTAGCAGTCTACACGGTTGGAAGTGATCTCATACTCAAATACCACATTGTCAAGGCCAAGTGCTTTAATAGCGCTCTCACCTACAACTGCGTCCTCCGGGAAAATATAGATGCCGTATTCCGGTGCTTCCGGGTACATCTCTCTTGTGCTTCCGAGCTCCTCGATAGAGCACATCATACCACAGGACTCAACGCCGCGGAGTTTACCTTTTTTGATCTTGATTCCACCAGGAGTCATTTTTCCGTCGTGGCCGCCTGCAACACGTCCGCCGTCAAGAACAACTGGAACTTTGTCTCCCTCTTTTACATTCGGAGCACCTGTTACGATCTGTACGCTCTCTGTTCCGATATTTACCTGGCAGATGATCAGTTTATCTGCATCCGGATGTTTCTCAATCTTGTCGATCTGGCCGATCACGATCTTGTCAAGATCTGCATCCAGCTCTGTAAAGCCCTCTACCTTTGTGCCTGTTAATGTCATGGCATCTGTATATTCCTGTGCCGTTACATCCAGATCCGGCACATATGTTTTAATCCAAGATAATGAAGTATTCATTTTGGTTGTCCCTTCTTTTTTCCATATTTACTATAAAGATCTTCAGCTGTTTTAGAACTGTTTCAGGAATCTGCTGTCGTTCTCATAGAGAAGACGCATATCGTCAATCTCATATTTCAGAAGTGCAATACGCTCCAGACCTACACCAAAAGCAAATCCTGTGTACTCATCCGGATCAATTCCACACATACGGAGAACATTCGGATGAACCATACCACAGCCAAGGATTTCAATCCAGCCGGAACCTTTACAGAAACGGCAGCCTTTTCCGCCACATTTGAAGCAGGAAACATCAACCTCAGCACTTGGCTCTGTAAACGGGAAATGATGCGGACGGAATTTTGTCTTTGTCTCCGGTCCGAACAGCTCTTTTGCGAACTCCTGAAGGGTTCCCTTAAGGTCTGCAAAAGTAACGTTCTTGTCAATAACAAGACCTTCGATCTGATGGAAAGAAGGAGAATGTGTTGCATCTACTTCATCAGAACGGAACACACGGCCAGGTGCGATCATACGGATCGGAAGTTTGCCTTTTTCCATCTCACGTGCCTGAACCGGTGATGTCTGGGAACGAAGCAGAATGGAATCGTTGATAAAGAAGGTATCCTGCTCGTCTCTGGCCGGATGGTTCTCCGGAATATTCAGTTTTGTAAAGTTATAGTCCGCATACTCAACTTCCGGACCTTCTACAACCTCATATCCCATTCCGATGAAAATACGCTCAACTTCTTCCAGAGCGATGGTGTTCGGATGACGATGACCAATTTTTGCTTTCTTTGCAGGAAGTGTTACATCGATCACTTCGGCCTTCATTTTTTCCTCGCGGACTTTCTCCTCGAAATCTTTCTTGGAAGCTTCCAGAAGTTCCTCGATCTTAGCTCTTGTCTCATTGACAAGCTGACCAACTTTCGGACGCTCTTCCGGAGCAACATCTTTCATACCTTTTAAGATTGCGGTAAGCTCACCTTTTTTTCCAAGATATGCAACACGCACATCATTCAGCTTGTCCAGGCCCTCGGATTCCTCGATCCGTTTTCTGGCATTCTCAGCCAGTTCCTGAAGTCTTTCTTTCATATCCATGGTCTATTTCTCCTTTAATTAAAATAATCAAATGATACGCCACCCGCCCTGAAAATTCAGATACGGGCAATAAAAAAACCGTCCCTTATAAAAGGGACGGAATATCCGCGGTACCACCCAGTTTCCCATGAAAAAAAATCACGGGCACCTCTTATCTGCTTAACGCGCAACGTACGTCATCTCCTACTGTTACTTCAGAGAGGAAGCTCCGGTGGGAAATTCAAGAACCATCTGAACCCGGGGAAGCTTACAGCCGGTGACTTCCCTTCTCTGTGAGAAAATGATCCTCTATAAACACCTTCACAGCTTTTCTGTCTTTTAATACTATGCCACAAGGTCCGCTTTCTGTCAAGCGCAAAGTCAGGATTCTTTGGAACTGTTTTTCTCATTTTCTTTCTTTGAAAGAAGAGTTTTTACAGATTTCTGGGCTTTTCGAAATTCATTTTCGAAGTATGCATTGATCTCTGCGCCGTAAAGGATCAGGTTCATACACACATACAGCCACAGCATCACCATGATCAGTGCAGTCAGGCTTCCATACATATTTCCGAAATTCGGAAAAAATTCAAAATACAGAGAAAATCCATAGGAAAAGATCAGCCATGCCGTGGCAATAATAAAGGCTCCGGGAAGCTGGCTTTTAAAGGTCGCCTTCCGGTTGGGAAGCACTTTATAAAGCACCAGAAATACTACAAACAATACGGCAAACACCAGCAATGTCCGGGCTCCCATAATTTTTGCCATCAGTCTCCCCAGGATCGGAATAGTTTTCTGTGCAGCTACCTGAATTCGGTTACCAAGGACCAGAACCAGAAGGGTAACAATGATCGCCAGCACAAACAGCAGCATATAAAAAACCGAATAGATCCGGTTCGTCAGCCAGTTTCGTGTTTCTTTTACATGATAAATGGTATTCAGGCCGTTAATAATAGCCTGCATTCCCTTTCCGGATGCCCAGAGTGCCATCAGGGCGGACAACGGCACGATCGCCGTGCTTCTTTTGTATACTTCCACTACAATGCTCAGCACAAAAGTCTGCAGATTTCCGGGCACAAAACCGACAATGGCATCCCGGACCACATTATAGCTTAATGGTGTGTAACGGATCAGTGTTGTGAGAAAAAGGATAAACGGGATAAATGACATGATCAGAAAGTATGCCGCCTGCGCTGCATATGCGCTGACATGATCTCCGTTTGCCCTTCGCACAAACCCCAGCATGAGCTGGATTACATTTTTCTTTTCCTCGTCCATGCTGACCCCCTCAAGTTTCTTTTTTACCAGGAAAACCGTTCAAAGCCAATCTTATCCTGGATTTCCGGAAAAGCTTTTACTTCCGGCTGTACCGTTTTATGTTCGCCGATCATCTTTTCCATCCATACCATATTATACCAGCGGTTGAATTTATATCCGCATCTGTGGAACTCTCCCACTCGTTTATATCCAAAATGTTTATGGAACTCCACACTGGCATTGGTCAGATATTCATCTTCTTTTGGTGCAACTGCAATACAGGCGTTCAGGTTCAGGACTCCCATCTCCGCAAGAAGACTTTCCAGGGCACGGTAGAGCCTTCCGCCTGCGCCGCTGCCCCTTCGCTCATGTTTCACATAGATGGACATCTCGGCGCACCAGCCATAAGCAGCTCTCGGATGAAAAGCGGAGCCATAGGCATATCCCAGGATTTCTCCGTTCTCTTCTGCCACAATGTATGGATATTTTTCTTTTATGTTATGAATCCGCTCCGTAAATTCCTCTGTAGACGGCGTCTCATATTCAAATGTAATTGCCGTTTTTTCTACGTAGTAGGAATAAATTTCTGCCAGTGCTGCCGCATCTCTCTCTTCTGCCACACGTATCTGCATTGCTTTATTACACCTCTTTTAATTCTGTTTATCTGTCATTTCACAAAGAAACGGTAAACCGTCTCTGAACTGTATTCTTCACCAGGACGCAGGATCGGAGAATGGAAATCCTCCACATTTACCGCATTTGGCTCCACCTGTGTTTCCAGGCAGAATCCATGGCGTTCATGATAAACATGGCCATTCTTACCCTTCTCATCCTTGACAAAGTTACCTGCATAAAACTGCACACCCGGGCAGTCGGAAGAAACTTCCATTCCAATGCCGGATTCCTTACAGTATGCACTAGCAATAGAACGGACATTACCCTTTGCATAATTGTCTGTTACATAGTTATGGTCATAACCGCCTGTAAACTTCAGCTGCTCAAAATCAGCCTCAATATCTCTGCCGATTGGTTTGGAAACATTAAAATCCATCGGAGTTCCTGCTACCGGCGCATACTCACCGGTAGGAATGGACTGACTGTCTTTCACAGGAGTAAAATATTTCGCATGAATGCATACTTCCTGGTCAAGCACATCTCCGCTGCCTTCTCCGTTCAGATTAAAATAGGAATGGTTGGTCATATTGGCAACGGTAGCTGCGTCAGAACGTCCTCTGTAAAAAATCTTCAGCTCATTTTCCTCGGTAAATTCATATTTCACAATAACCGAAAATTCTCCCGGGAATCCATTCTCTCCATCCGGGCTGATGCGGAAGAAATCCACGCTGTTCTTATCCTGGGAAATTTCTTTTACTTCCCAGAGTTTCTTCTCAAAGCCATTGGGACCGCTGTGCAGATTGTTATGATTCTCATTCTCTGTAAGGATTACTTCTTTATCATCAATAAAAAATCTGGAATTTTCGATACGGTTTCCACTTCTTCCGATGATCGCACCGAAAAAGCAGCCATTCACTTCGTAAGCTTCCATATCGTCATATCCCAGAACTACATCCTTCAATTCTCCATTCCTATCCGGTACACATACCTTCACCAGAATTGCGCCATACTGAAGTACCTCTGCATAGGCACCTTTTTTATTCTCGAGATGATAGATCTTTACTTCTTCCCCTGTAGGAAGTGTCCCAAATTTTCTCTCAGAAACACTCATGCTATAATTCCTCCCATATATGAAAAAAGAGCCATCAACCGGCTCTATGTCTTTAACCGATTAATCCCGGGATGCCGTTCCCTTATTTTTGACGCCTAGCAGATGCTAGGTGGGTATCCTCAACAGTGTCTTCTGCCTACCACGACGTGAGGTCTGACATCCAACCTGCGATTTTGGATTCCCAAAATGTCAATGTAGGTTCAAAAAGAAAAGGGGGATCGAACATTCCAGGATTCGGTTTTTCGTTGTTTTTATTATAAACCAGTATTTGTGCTTTTTCAACAGAAAATACACATTCTTACTGATTTTTATTATTTAATGTTAAGAATATCTCTTACTGCGGCTGGCATATCCACTGCATCTACCACTCTGTCATGAAGAACCGGTGCGGTACGGATCTCCTCAACAGCACGCGGAACCGGTACTTTTGAAAGTGCGGATAATGCATCTACCAGGCCAAAATCATCCAGATCTTTATGATCTTCCCCAAGCGCATCCATGACACTTCTTGTGAATTTATATGGACTTGCGGTAGAAGCGATAACAGTTGGAAGATGATCCTCTGTTTCACTTACATATTTCTTATATACGCCTGCGGCAACTGCAGTATGTGTATCAATTACATAATTGCTGTCTTTATAAATCTCGCTTATGGCATCTGCGGTCTCTTTCTCACTGCAGAAATTACCATAGAAATCTCCAAGCTGTGCTTTCATCTCATCTGTGATGGTATATTCGCCGCCCTCACTTAAAGATTTCATAAGCTCTGCACATTTCTCAGCGTTCTCTCCTGTAAGACGATAGATCAGTCTCTCCAGGTTACTGGAAATCAGGATGTCCATGGAAGGAGAAGTTGTAAGAATGAAATCTCTCTTTCTGTCATAAGTTCCTGTGCGGAAGAAATCATAAAGAACACGGTTCTCATTGGATGCACAGATCAGTTTGTGGATCGGAAGTCCCATCTGTTTTGCATAGTATGCAGCAAGAATATTTCCAAAGTTACCGGTAGGAACTACCACATTGATCTCCTGGCCATCTTTGATCTTGCCGTCGCGCACCAGTGATGCATAAGCATATACATAATATACGATCTGCGGAACAAGTCGTCCGATATTGATAGAGTTTGCGGAGGAAAACTGGAATCCTGCCTGATCCAGTTCTGCTGCCATCTCGTGATCATTAAACATCTTCTTAACAGCAGTCTGAGCATCATCGAAGTTTCCGGTAATACCTACCACATAAGTATTGGCTCCCTTCTGGGTTACCATCTGTTTCTCCTGGATCGGGCTGACACCATGTTTCGGATAGAATACGATGATCCTGGTTCCCGGTACATCTGCAAAACCTGCCATGGCAGCCTTGCCGGTATCTCCGGATGTTGCGGTAAGAATTACGATTTCGTTTTTCACATTGTTCTTCTTCGCTGCAGTTGTCATCAGATGAGGAAGGATGGAAAGTGCCATATCCTTAAATGCAATTGTTGCGCCGTGGAACAGCTCCAGGAAATATGCTCCATCTGCTTCATGAAGGGGAGCAATCTTCTCTGTATCAAATTTACTGTCATACGCCTTGTTGATACAGTTCTTAAGCTCTTCCTCTGTAAAATCTGTGAGGAAACGGCTCATTACCTCGTATGCTGTCTCCTGGTAAGTCATCTGAGCCAGTTTGTCCATTGGTACATCCAGCTGTGGAATGCGCTCAGGCACGAACAGTCCGCCGTCCTCAGAAAGGCCTTTCAGTATGGCCATTGACGCTGTAACTGCCTGCTCTTTTCCTCTGGTGCTTTTGTACAATACCTGCATTGGTGTTCCGCCTTTCTATTGTAAAATATTCGTTTTCTTTCTAACGTTATCACATTATAGCATGGAATTATGGAAAATGCCACCACTTTAAAAAAAACCTGAAATTGTTTTTAAAAAGAAACCGTCGGCTTCTTTTATCTGCCGGCGGTTCTTAAGCTGTATCAGCATTTTTTATTTATATGTGTAAAATTCATGAACTCCATATTTAAAAAGTTTCTTGAGATCTTTTTCAAACCATTTAACGTTATGCGCTTCTGCTGCGGATTTCTGAATAAAAAACAATGCACCTTCCGAATAATCGGTTCCCTTCAGCGCCTGCTTTACCGCTTCCCTTGTTTCGTCCGAAACGGTAACTTCATTAATTCTTCCATCATAAGTAGGTGAAAACTGCGGAACCCCGTCACTGTTGTCCCAGACAACTTCCGTTACGGTACCCGGAAAATCATCGTTTTTTACGCGGTTCATAATCACATTCGCTACCAGTACCCGTCCCTTGATATCCTCACTTCCGGCTTCTGCCTCCACAATCCGCAGAAGTGTGTCATAGTCTTCATCTGACATCAGTGTGGGATTTTCGGCCAGAGTAATGGATCTTGCATCCAGCTCATTTACTTTGTTTTCCATGGAGGTACTTACATTGAGATCTGCAGTGGTATTTTTTACAGTCTGTACTCTCTGACCCACAATCACCTGTTCACAGGAACTTCCAATTCTGGTTACCGTGCTTCCTGAAGATGGTGTATCCGAGACCCCGGAAACCACTCCGGCAATTCCGGTAGGCACAGCCACTTCTTCATCCGAATAGGCAGTTTTCGCATCGGAAGCAGCATAAACTTTATTTCCGCTTCCACTTTCCGTAAATACTCTTGTTCCCAGAGAAATTACCATTGCCAGAACTGCACATACTGTCAGCATCGCAAAACCGCGCACGGAATTTCCTCCTGTTTTTCCATTTTTACGTTCATCCTGCGCTTCTTCAGTTTCCCGTAAATCTTTCTTAACTTTCATAATTTTATTCCCTGCGTTACATTTTCCTTTCTTTGTTTACACGTTTGTAACATTTCTGTAATGTATAAGAAAATTATATTTAATAAAGTGCGATATGTCAAGCTTTTTTGCCCATTTTCAGCCACAATAACGTTATTTATGAATTATCCACACTCCTTCCACATTGGTTCCACATCCAAATGACCAGTTATCCACAGATCTATCCACTTTTTAGGAAAATAAAAAGACAGATAGCAGGTACGTTTTTGTCCAATGTTTTTCTTTCATTTCTCCAAAAACGTATCTCTATCTGTCCCTTTTTTTCTGTCAGAACAGTTTTTTCTGTTTACTTTTATTCAAGTGCTTAAGCCGATTATAATATCACCCGTTTAAGCAGTCAAGATTTTTCGCCTGACCATAATCGACAAACTCATCTGTACTGACATAATGCCTGCACAAAAAGTGTGGCGTAAACGCACAGATCAATACTCCAGGCTCCCAGAAAAAGTCCCCATGGTGTTCCATCCTCACCTGCCGCAAACTTTTTCGGCTTCAACGCAAGAATCAATGGCAGAAGAAGTGGAAGAAAATAACGCCCCTGAACCCCCAGAATTTTATCGTATCCATAAGCGGTCCATTGACCATACAGCGTGACAAAAGTCAGCCCGAAAACAAGAACACAGACACCACCCAGCGCAACTTTTGCCGGCAGATCCAGATGAATTTCCGACATATCATTATTTCTTGAAACCTGCAGTACCAGAATCAGAAGATATCCCACTGCCAGAAGATTGCAGACCGGAATATTCAGCCATCCAAGATTGCTTCCCATCATTTCCGTAAGATAAGCAGTTCCAAATGCATCCAGGCTCCGCACAAATGTAAATACAAAAGTCACCGGATTTTTCAGAATTCCCGTAAGCTGGGCAGCCGTATCCACTCCCGGCTGAGACTCGCAGAGATACCTGGACGCAATGGCAAGCCAGCCAAAACTCAAAATCAGGATCATGGCACCTGCACACACCACATGAAACCAGTAATTTTTTCTGCTTCGAAACCTTTCCTTCGGAATGAGAAACAGAAGAAGGCAAAATGGCATATAAACAACTTTGCACAGGCACAGAAAACCGGTCAGTATATACATCAGTCCCAGCTGCCATTTTCTCATTACCTTTTTTTTGCTGTAGCGCATATACAGCACAAACACCACCATAGCCACTGTCAGAGCCAGTGCAAGTGCATCTGCGGACATAGAGTTCGCAGATTGAATATTTATGGGCACAAGTCCCAGAAAAGCAATAAAATTTTTACCCACCGGTGTAAAATGAATTGCCAGGAAAAAGATCAACCCAAAACAGAGCATATTGGCAATTCTACCTCCATAAGCCAGAACAAACGGCCGATCTGTGAAAAAATCCGCAATACGGATTCCCACAGCCTGTGGCAGATAGGAAGTAGGCGCATAAAGAGCTGTATTTCCAAATCCGTAGAACTGTGTTTTTTCTGTATTTATATGCTGGTTTATCTTTCCTCCGATATCCCACAAAGACACATGTTCCTTGGAGGAAAAATCAGGAATCAGCCCACTGTCGAAGGTTCTTCCATAGGAAAAAAGATCATTACCTCCGTTTCCTTCCGAAGTCAGATACCCCCTGGAAACTTCATAGCTTCTCAGGAAATGACTGTATTCATCCGGAGAATTAAATGCCGGAATCGCCGCCAGAGTACTGATGCTCATAAAAAGATAAACAATAGCAAACAGCACTTCTGTCCGGATTTTTTTCTTTTTCAAAAATGTAAAGATTACCAGCATCACTGCTGCTGCCGCTGCTATGACCATAAGGACAAGCGCTTTTGGAAATGGCCGGGAAATACTACGGTACGCAAGTATCTGTATCCCGTTTTCTCCCCCTGTCACCCCTGCTGCCACTCCGGTATCACCCTCTGCTCCGTCCAGAACAATCCGGAATTTCTGGTCCTTACAATCTGAAAGTCTCTGATCCAGTCGAAAATATGTGGTATCTCCTGTGGATATGGTCAGACGGTTTACCTGCCAGCTCTGAATTTCTTCTTTATCCTGATAAATCGTTACACGAAAAGTTCCGGTAACAGACGCACTTTCTGTAGAAAGAAACAATTCCACTCCAGAAAGCCGACTGGTCTGGCAGATAAAATCTTTTTCCAAGTTACTTCCGGCACCAATCATTACAGAAGTTTCCGGTCTTTCCTGCTGCTTCACATTTCCAAGAATTTCCGCATCTGCCAGAAGGTATGATGCAAAAATCAGGATTATTCCCCAGATTAGTACACATTTTAAAATATCCTTCAGATCTTCGGACATCCGGAAAGTTTTTCTGCTTTTTTTCGTATTATTCATGTTATACCTCATACTCACTGTTTTTTCGGATTCCGGCTTATTATATCATCTGTACGAAAAAAAAGAAGCTGCTTTTTGTGGCAGCTTCTTTTTTTACAGCCGATTTCTTATCGATTATTGATGGCTGTTACCAGTGCATCAATGGAAGCACGGATGATATCCGAATCAACGCCAGCACCCCATGCAAGAGTACCATCTGGTTTACGGATTCCCACATAAGCAATCGCTTTGGATGTGGAACTGCGCTCCAGCGCATGCTCCTGATAGGTTTCCAGTGTATATTTCAGTTCATAAGCTTTCTTCAGTGCATTGCTTACCGCATCAAGACGACCATTTCCGGTAGCCTCTGTAACAATCGTTTTTCCATGGAATATAGAAGTAACCTGAGTCACAATGCCACCGTCTTTCTGCTGGAAATGAACCTCGTTAATGCTGTATGGCTCAACCACATTTTCGAAGGTAGATTTGAACAGGCTGAAGATTTCGTCCGGATGAAGCTCTTTGTGTTTGTGATCGGATACTGCTTTCGCTGCATAACCCATAGCTTCGCGCATTTTCGGAGGAAGATTCAGGCCGAATTTTGTTTCCAGAATATAGCCTACGCCGCCTTTTCCGGACTGGCTGTTGATACGGATAACATCCGCATCGTAATTTCTTCCAACGTCTGTCGGATCGATCGGAAGATACGGAACTGTCCAGTGTTCCAGATCTCCGTTTTCTCTCCAGTGCATACCTTTTGCGATAGCATCCTGATGCGATCCGGAAAATGCCGCAAATACAAGAGCTCCACTGTACGGGCTTCTCTCATAAATCTGCATTCCTGTACATTTCTCATAAACCTCACAGATATGTGGCATATCAGAGAAATCAATCTTCGGATCCACACCCTGGGAGTACATATTCATACCCAGTGTCACAATATCCACATTACCGGTACGCTCACCGTTTCCGAACAGAGTTCCCTCAATTCGATCAGCGCCAGCAAGAAGTCCCATCTCAGAATCTGCAACACCACATCCACGATCATTATGAGGATGAAGGGAAACAATTACATTTTCACGGTATTTCAGATTGTCACACATGTATTCTACCTGGCTTGCATAGACATGCGGCATAGAATGTTCAACTGTAACAGGCAGGTTGATGATTGCCTTGTTATCTTCTGTTGGCTGCCATACATCCAGAACTGCGTTGCAGACTTCCAGCGCATATTCCGGCTCTGTTCCTGTAAAACTCTCCGGGCTGTATTCAAACTGGAAGTTACCTTCTGTCTCATCTGCAAGTTTTTTCAGAAGAGCTGCGCCATCTACTGCAATTTTCAGGATTTCTTCTTTGGATTTTTTAAATACCTGCTCTCTCTGAGAAACAGATGTGGAATTGTATACATGAACAATTGCCTTCGGAGCACCTTTTACAGCCTCAAAAGTTTTGCGGATGATATGTTCTCTTGCCTGGGTCAGTACCTGAATGGTAACATCCTCAGGAATCAGGTTCTGTTCAATCAGGGTACGAAGAAACTCATACTCGGTCTCGGAAGCAGCCGGGAAACCAACCTCAATCTCTTTAAAACCGATCTGTACAAGAAGTTTGAAAAACTCAACCTTCTGCTCCAGACTCATCGGAATTACAAGTGCCTGATTTCCGTCACGAAGGTCTACAGAGCACCAGATCGGGGCCTTATCCACATATTCCTTCTCCGCCCATTTCATACATTTCACCGGCGGCATGTAATACTGACGTTTGTACTTGGATGGTGTCATCATTTTCGTTTTCCTCCATTTTCTCTTCCATTAATTTTCTTTTGTTTCTGCAATTTCATTTTGTATTATGACATAAAAAAATCTTCCGACTCTGCAAATCCTGCAAGAGACGAAAGACAACTGCTGTCCTACGCGGTACCACTCTTATTTCATGAATAAAAATTCACACACTTGACAGATACGGAATGCAAAAACATCCTTATATCCTCTCCGGATAACGGCGGACACCGTCTGCGTCTACTCTCTCGGATGAGATTTCGGGCAGATGCTCCGAGGCGAGTTCCACAAATCCCTTCCACTGCTTCTCACCGGCCAGCAGCTCTCTGTGCTCCGTTCGATGTGTACTATTCCTCATCTATGCATTTCTCTTTTTGAAACTGGTATTAGGATAACACGTTACAGTAAATTTGTCAATGGGATTTTATTCTTCCCCGTACTGAGTATTTTCGGTATTTCGCAGGTGTCATACCCGTAAACTTTTTAAAAATTCGGATAAAATAACTCTGATTTGAAAAACAGAGATATTCTCCGATCTGCGAGGCTGTATAATCGGAATAGGAAAGCATATTACAGGCCGCCTCAATCCTCTGTTTCTGAATATAGTCCACCATGGACATTCCTGTCTCTTTTCGAAATGTGCGGGAAAGGTAGGAGGAACTGATTCCGGCAGCTTTACTTACCTCTTCCAGAGTAATCGGATTATGAAGATGAAGATGAATGTACCTAACCGCACATTCCATTGCCCTGCTGTAACTGGGATTTCCGTACTTCCTGACTTCCTGTGCAAAACGTTCTGCCGCCTTTGCAGAAAGTTTTTCTATGGAATCCCTGTCTGCACATTCCTCGACTGTCTGAATATACCCGTCACTGAGAGAATATGCAGTTTCTTCCGGAACTCCTCCTTCAATTGCAGCTCTGGTAAACAACGTAATACCTGCAATAAACATATTTTTGCTGTTGCGGAGCTGGTCTTTCGAAAGAATTCCCGGAGTTCCATCCGGCTCTCTCTGCATAACAGAACGGATACGTTCCACCTGTCCGTTTTTTATTGCCTCATACTGCATTCGTTCACTGGCATAGGAAGTATGTTTCTGTAAATTTTCTCTTCTCTGAAACAACGCAGCTTCTCCTCTGTTTTCTGCCAGCAACGCGGCTGTTTTTTCTTTCTCTAATATGTCTTCTTTCATCTCCGTAACCCCTGGAAATTATTGCAAAATTTTATGATTTATGACAATATTTTATTATATTTTATCACTAAAAAATGCTATAGTCCATATTAAGAACAACATTCGGAGGTAATATTTTATGGAACGTGATTTAAAAAAAATCGTAAGCCAGATGACCCTGGAAGAAAAAGCAGGCATGTGCTCCGGCCTTGATTTCTGGCACCTGAAACATGTAGACCGTCTTGGAATTCCGGAAGTAATGGTCAGCGACGGCCCTCACGGACTTCGCAAGCAGGATGACAAAGGCGACCATCTTGGAATGAATGACAGTATCAAAGCTGTCTGCTTCCCTCCTGCAGCTTTAAGCGCCTGCTCCTTTGACCGGAAACTGATGGAAGAAATGGGTGAAACCATCGGAAAAGAAGCTCAAGCCAACGATGTATCGGTGGTTCTTGGACCTGCAGTAAATATCAAACGTTCCCCTCTTTGCGGAAGAAACTTTGAATATTATTCTGAAGATCCATATCTTGCCGGTGAAATTGCCGCCGCATTTGTAAATGGTGTACAGTCCCAGCACGTAGGAACTTCCATCAAACATTTTGCCGCAAACAACCAGGAATACCATCGTATGAGCAACTCTTCTGAGGCAGACGAAAGAACTCTCCGTGAAATTTATTTTCCTGCTTTTGAAACTGCTGTAAAAAAAGCACAGCCATATACCTTTATGTGCTCTTATAACCAGATTAACGGAACCTTTGCATCTGAAAACAAATGGCTTCTTACAGATGTACTTCGAGGAGACTGGGGATTTAAAGGTTACGTGATGTCTGACTGGGGTGCAGTCAATGACCGTGTGAAAGGCCTGGAAGCAGGACTGGAACTGGAGATGCCTTCTTCCGGCGGCGCAAACGATGCCCTGATTGTTGAAGCAGTCAAAAACGGTACCCTGAAAGAAGAAATTCTCAATCAGGCTGTAGAACGCATTCTCCGTATTGTTTTTGAGTATGCGGATCATCGTGCCCCACAGGAATTTACCATGAAAAAAGATCACGAAGAAGCGCGCCACATTGCAGAAGAGTCCATGGTTCTTCTGAAAAATGCGGATGACATCCTTCCTCTGAAAGCTTCCGAAAAAGTCGCTTTCATTGGCGGCTTTGCCAAAAAACCTCGTTTCCAGGGCGGTGGAAGTTCTCACATTAACTGCTTCAAAGTTACAAATGCTTTTGACTCGGTTCCTTCTGATGCTCAGGTCATTTATGCGGAAGGTTTCCCGGCAGACAGAGATCTTTATGATGACACCCTTGCCGCAGAAGCATTAAAAACAGCCGGCAACGCAGATAAAGTTGTAATCTTTGCCGGTCTTCCGGACAGTTTCGAATCCGAGGGATACGACCGTTCTCATATGAGACTCCCGGAATGCCAGAACCGTCTTATTGCTGAAATCCTTAAGGTGCAGCCGAATGCCGTAATCGTTCTCCACAACGGCTCTCCTGTGGAAATGCCTTGGCTTTCCGATGTAAAGGGTCTTCTGGAAGCATATCTTGGCGGACAGGCAGGTGGTGCCGCTGTTGCAAATATCCTGTACGGAAAAGTAAATCCAAGCGGAAAACTGGCTGAAACCATGCCTCTGAAACTGGCAGATAATCCTTCCTACCTGAATTTCGGCGGTGGAGAAAAAGTAGAATACCGTGAAGGTGTATTCGTAGGATACCGTTATTATGATACCAAAGAGATGGAGGTTGCTTTCCCGTTCGGGTATGGTCTTTCTTACACCTCCTTTGCTTATGACAACCTCAGAATTTCCAGTGTGAATCCCACTGAAAAAGATACAGTCACCGTATCTGTAGATATCACAAACACAGGAAATGTGGCAGGAAAAGAGATTGTACAGCTTTATGTAAAAGATCTGACAGGTTCTGCTATCCGCCCGGTGAAAGAACTGAAAGGTTTCGAAAAAATTTCTCTGAATCCAGGTGAAACCAAAACCGTCACCATGACACTGGATAACCGCAGTTTTGCATGGTATCACACCGGAATACACGACTGGTTTGTGGCAAGTGGTGATTATGAAATCCTCATTGGTGCTTCTTCCAGAGACATCCGTCTTTCAGAAACCATTCATATGAACAGCAGCCAGGAAATCCCAATGCACATCCATATGAACACAACCCTCGGCGAACTGTTCCGCAATCCAAAAACTGCAGACACCGCCAAAGATCTCACAAAGAAATATCTTCTCTCTTTAAATGGCGGAGAAGAAACTGCTTCTGAAGCCGCATCCGAAGCCATCTCCGAAGAAATGACCCAGGCCATGACCGATTCCATGCCATTACGTGCATTAATGAGTTTCGGCGATTTTTCAAGGGAAGAACTTACAGATATTATCGAAAAACTGAATAAGCTGGCATAAATACCATTCTATAAAGAGGTGTTGTCCCTGAATATCTCAGGACTTCACCTCTTTTTTATAAATAAAAAGCTGTTGCATTTATAATCAATTTCTGTTATAATCTTTTTCGTTACGGGGTATGGCGTAGCTTGGTAGCGCGCACGGCTGGGGGCCGTGAGGTCGCAGGTTCAAATCCTGTTGCCCCGATATTTCCTTTAAATTCAAGGGTTTCCGAGGTCTGATGACTTCGGATTTTTTTATTACTTTTATTATAGCAGTGTTCCAACAACTACTTAAAGTCAAGACCACCCGCTTAGCGGGTGGCTTGCTCTGTCCCTATAAGGGACTATTC
>NZ_JAAITI010000046.1 GCF_013304735.1 Blautia luti | reverse complement strand
AACCCCCTTGAAGACGACGAGGTAGATAGGGCAGAGGTGGAAGTGTGGTAACACATGGAGCTGACTGTTACTAATCGGGTGAGGGCTTGACCAAGAAACGCAGGTTAAGAATTGATTCAAAGAGTTTGATTAACAATCAACAAACATGTATGTAGTTTTTAAGGTACAAACCTTAAATGGCCCAGTGGCTCAGTTGGTTAGAGCGCCGCCCTGTCACGGCGGAGGTCGAGAGTTCGAGTCTCTTCTGGGTCGTTACAGCTTAGCTGTAATGAATTAAATATGGGATCTTAGCTCAGCTGGGAGAGCATCTGCCTTACAAGCAGAGGGTCATAGGTTCGAGCCCTATAGGTCCCATAGATTATGGATGGATTCCCGAGTGGCCAAAGGGGGCAGACTGTAAATCTGTTGGCACCGCCTTCGAAGGTTCGAATCCTTCTCCATCCACTTAAATGCCGATGTGGCTCAATTGGCAGAGCAGCTGATTTGTAATCAGCAGGTTATCGGTTCGAGTCCGATCATCGGCTTTTAACATTTAATAACGCGGGGTGGAGCAGTCTGGAAGCTCGTCGGGCTCATAACCCGAAGGTCATAGGTTCAAATCCTGTCCCCGCTACTTATGCCCAGATAGCTCAGTTGGTAGAGCAGAGGACTGAAAATCCTCGTGTCGCTGGTTCGATTCCGGCTCTGGGCATGTTTTAATGCTAAACCAAGCATACAATTTAATATGGGGTATTAGCTCAGTCGGTAGAGCACTTGACTTTTAATCAAGTTGTCCGGGGTTCGAATCCCCGATGCCTCACTACTTTTTAAGAGCACTGTCAAAATGACAGTGCTTTTTTCGTATCAAAAATACATCACGGCTATCCTACACATTGTATGAAAAGAAGCGTGAAAACTCCACGCTATAGAGTATGTAGATTGTAAAAAGTATCTGCTACAATAAAGACAGTTAGAAAACTACAGCATGTTTCGGGGGATTCATGGACTGTACGTTTTGTCGGAAAGAATACTTCAGGAGGTGTAGCAAATGATTATTATTGGCGAAAAGATCAATGGTTCGATTCCTTCCGTGGCAGAAGCAATCGCCAACAAAGATGCTGAATTTATCAAGGATCGTGCAAGAAAACAGGCAGAAGCGAATGCAACGTTTATTGACTGTTGTGCATCTGTTCCGGAAGAACAGGAAGTTGAAACTCTGAAATGGATGATCGACTGTATCCAGGAAGTAACAGATCTTCCGATTTCTGTAGACAGCCCCAGTGCAGATGTTCTGGCGCAGGCGTATAAATTCTGTAAAAGACCGGGACTTTTTAATTCTGTATCTGGTGAGGGAGATAAGATTGATAAGATCTTTCCAATTATGGCGCAGGAGGAAAATAAGGACTGGCAGGTTATTGCACTGTTAAGTGATGACAGTGGAATTCCGAAGAACGCAGCGGACAGACTTCGTGTATTCGATAAGATCATGGCAAAAGCCAAAGAGTACGGAATTTCGCCATCCAGGATCCACATTGACCCGCTGGTAGAGATGCTTTGTACATCTGAGAATGGAATTGAGACAAATATTGAAGTTATTTCTACTGTTCGTGAGAAATACCCTTCTATTCATATTACAGCAGCGATCAGCAATATTTCATTTAACCTTCCGGTTCGTAAGCTGATCAATCTTGGATTTGTGGTACTGGCTATGAACGCCGGACTGGACAGTGGAATCCTTGATCCTACAAACAGAGATATGCTTGGACTGATTTATGCGACAGAAGCTCTTCTTGGAGAAGATGACTACTGTATGGAATATATCGGGGCATACAGAGAAGGACTGATCGGACCTGTAAAAAAATAAAAAATGGGCTTAAGGCAAGTCTGGCTGATTGCGGAGTCTGTCAGAGAAGACTTAAGGAACATACAAAAAAATACAGTCAGGTACGAAAACAGACTGTATTTGAAAAACAGATAAATGAGTGCAAATTAATTTCAGGAGGTAAAATCTTATGAGTAAAATGGATGAAGTTTTTGATCTGGTAGTGAGAGGAAAATCCAAACTGATCGCAGCAGCGGTACAGGAAGCCCTGGATGAGGGAAATGCGGCACCAGATGTTCTTGACAATATGATCAAGGCAATGGGCGTTGTTGGTGAGAAATTCAAAAATAATGAGATCTTTGTTCCGGAGATGCTGGTAGCAGCCAGAGCTATGAAAAAAGGTGTAGATGTTCTGAAACCACATCTTGCAGGTGGAAGCGCTGGTGTAGCAGGAAAGATGATCATCGGAACTGTAGCAGGAGATCTTCACGATATCGGTAAAAACCTGGTTGCCATGATGATTGAAAGTGCAGGATTTGAAGTAATTGACCTTGGCGTAGATGTTCCGGTAGAGAAATTTATTGAAGCAGTACGTGAGAATCCGGATGTTAAAGTAGTAGGTGTTTCCGCACTTCTGACAACAACCATGCCAGCTATGAAAGAAACGGTTGAAGCTCTTAATAAAGAAGATTTCCGTAAAGATATCAAGATCATGGTTGGTGGAGCTCCGATCACTCCGGAATTTGCAGAAGAGATCGGTGCAGATGCTTATACAGCAGATGCAGCTTCCGCAGCGCAGGTTGCAAAATCACTTGCCGCATAAAGTAAACAGGCAAAAAAGCGGGTATTTGCAATCCGCTTGCTTAAGGAGAAACTTGTTTGGGCAGGAATCTCCGGTATAATAGCAGATTAAGATCCGCAGAAACTAGAAAGGTATAATAGTTTCTGCGGATTTTTGACTATAGATTATAGGGGGTGGGACAGAGTATGAATACATACCGGGTGTTTTTTATAAAAGAAAAAACAGAAGTCACGGTGAAGGAAGGAACTACGGTACTGGAGGCTGAGCGAATCGCAGGTTTATCCCCGGATGCACCATGTGGAGGAGCCGGAAAATGTGGAAAATGCATGGTAAAAATAAACGGAGCTGTGGAAAAAGCCTGTCAGACAAAGATAACTACAGATATTGAAGTAGAAGCGATTGAGAAAAAATCTGAACACAGAATCCTTGTAAAGGGAACAGAGAGAGCCGTGACTTTTTCACCGGAACTGGAAATTCTGGATATTGAGATCCCGCCATGTACAGTGGGAGAAAACAGTTCAGACTGGACAAGACTTTGCGAAGCGATAAAAAGCTGCCGGAAGAAAGATATCTTTTTTCAGCCAAAACTGGAAATACTGCCTGTAATCAGCCGACTGATAAAAGAGAAAAATGGAAAAGCGAGAGCGATTATCAGCGGAGATCAGATCCTGGAGCTGAAAGAACAGGACGACAGACCGGTACTGATGGCAGCTTTTGATATTGGGACAACAACGGTGGCAGGATATCTTCTGGATGGAAAAACAGGAGAGCAGCTGGCAACAGCAAGTGCATTAAATACACAGACAGAATATGGCGCAGATGTGATCATGAGAGCAAATTATTCGCTGGAGCACAGTACAGAAGAACTTTCCACATGTATCCGGGAGCTTTTAAGAAAATTGATCGGTACACTTTGTGAAGCGGCGAAAAAATCTCCGGAGGATATTTATCAGGTCAGTGTTGTGGGAAATACCTGCATGCATCATCTTTTCCTGGGAATTGTACCGGATTCTCTGGTTCATGCACCGTATAATCCGGCCATCAGTCAGGGGCTGATGTTTCCGGCAGAAAAATTCCATCTTGGTATTCACCCGGGAGGACAGTTGGTAGCTTTACCTGTTATTGCAGGTTTTGTGGGGGCAGATACTGTAGCATGTCTTCTGGCTGTGAATCTTGAAGAAGAGAAAAAGATGACGCTGATGATCGACATTGGAACAAACGGAGAAATTGTTCTTGGAAATGAGAAACGCCGTATTGCATGTTCTACTGCGGCAGGGCCGGCTTTTGAGGGAGCTAAGATTGCCTGTGGAATGCGGGGCGCAGATGGTGCGATTGAACATGCACATCTGGTGGATGGAAAACTGGAATGTAAGGTAATCGGCGGAGGCAGACCAACGGGAATCTGCGGTTCCGGTCTGATCGATATCATAGCATGTCTTCTGGATGCGGGGGTGATCGATGAAAGCGGAAAGCTGCTGGAAAATCCGCGGGTGGTTCAGATCGATGAAAATACAAAGAAAGCATATCTTCTGGCTGATCCGTTGGAATCCGGGGATGGAAAACCGGTATATTTAAGCCAGAAAGATATTCGGGAAGTACAGCTGGCGAAGGGGGCCATTGCTGCAGGAATTGCTCTTCTGGCAGAACAGATGGGGATTACTCTGGAACAGGTGGAGCAGGTTTATATAGCAGGAGCTTTTGGAAATTATATGGACCCGGCGGGAGCATGCAGGATCGGAATGCTTCCTGGTATTCTTAAGGATCGGATCATTCCGGTTGGAAATGCAGCCGGTGAAGGTGCGAAGCTTGCACTTTTGAATAAAGAAGAACTGAAACGGGCAGAGCGACTTGCACGTCATACGGAATTTCTGGAGCTTGCGGCATTACCTGAATTTCAGGATCAGTTTGTAGATGAGCTGGAATTTCCTGAGATATAAAATCCACCAGAACTGAAACTGAATCGAAAAGCATGGGGAGGAAAACATTATGGAGCTGGAAGAATTAAAAAATATTGGAAACAGCATAGGATTTTTTAAAGTAGAAGAACTGAATATAGATAAGATTAAACTTCTTCCGGAGGTGCGCCAGATGTGCAGCACGGATAAATGCCATATGTACGGACGCAACTGGAGTTGCCCGCCTGCCTGTGGAACACTGGAAGAATGTGCGGCAGATATTTCCGGTTATAAAAAAGGAATCATTGTGCAGACAAAAGGGGAACTGGAAGATGAATTTGACGGAGAGGGAATGATGGAGACGGAAGCACTTCATAAAGAACATTTTGTAAAGATGCATGACCAGCTGAAAAAATTTTTCCCCAAACTTCTTTCCCTTGGGGCCGGATGTTGCACCAGATGTGCGAAATGCAGCTATCCGGATGCCCCCTGCCGTTTTCCGGAGAAACGTTTTTCATCAATGGAAGCATATGGAATGCTGGTAACACAGGTCTGTCAGGACAGCGGGATTGAATATTATTACGGACCTGGAACAATCACTTATACCAGCTGCTTTTTCCTGGAATAAAAGTCTTTATGAGGAGAAAGTCCCAACCGGCCAGCAGTTCTGTCATATGCAGAAAAAATTTTCGGTTCTATTTCTGCGAAAGGCTTACATAGGCTTTTGGTAGCTGTATAGCTGTGGGAAACGCGCATTCCCGGTTCTGTACATTACAGAAATCTGTGGTGGATGGAATGAAATCAGTAATCAGAAACCTGAGAACGAAGTCTTTTGTGGAAAGGATGGTATTTTATGGTATATGGCTATGGAAAACTACTGCAGATTTTTCACATAATAGCAATGCTCCTTGGGATCTTTATGGAAAAAATCTCCCGTGTACCGGCTGCAGGAAGGAATTGGACAAGGTCTTGTGGAGCGTATGCGTCGGCGCGCAAAGGAGCTGGGACATGCAATAAATACTGGGATAAAAAACAATTGAAAATAACACAGCAGAATGAACCGGAAATACGTTCAGTGAAGAAAAAAAGACACAGGATCCGGGACTGGCCGGATTCTGTGTCAGCAGAAAAACAGAGATACAGGGCAGCATGAGAAATTTATGAAAAATGCACCGTGATCGAACAGATCTCGCTATTTGTGGCAGTACGCATATTCGGGCCCCATATGCCTGCGCCGGAGGTAACGATGTTGTGCATATTTCCTTTTTTCAGGTAACCGCAGGAATTTTCCCAGACCAGGCCGGTGATGATGTTCAGAGGGAACAGCTGGCCGTCATGAGTATGACCACAGAGATCAAGGTCTGCGCCTGCGGCTGCCACTTCATCCAGCTGACCAGGCTGGTGATCCATAAAAATAATGGGGAGTGTTTTGTCCAGGGAGGCTGTAAGCTGGTCAGGTTCCTTCCGTGTGTCAGACATTTTTCGGCAGCGGGACGGATCTTTGCGGCCTGTCAGATAAAACCAGTTATCAATGAGAACGGTTTCGTCATTGAGCAGTCGGATGTTGGCGGATTCCAGAAAATCCCACATTCTGGGATCGTCATAATCTTCTTTTGCATTACGGAAAGTAAAACCGGCCAGAATTGGTTCGCTGAGATCATGGTTGCCCCAGCAGGAATAAACTCCGTATCTGGATTTCAGCGAACGAAGAATGGCCGCTGTTTTTTCGGGGTTTTTGATCCCTTCGTATTCGTTGTCAAAAATATCGCCGGCAATGCAGATCAGATCCGGATCTTCGGCGTTGATCTTTTTTACAAGAAGTTCGGCATGTTTTTCCCCGATGCTGTATCCGAAATGAATATCTGCAAGCAGGACGATTTTCAGAGAATCCATTCCCTTCACCTGCTTGTCTACTTTCACATCATAAGTTTTTGTCTTAATATTCCACTGGTTCAAAATTCCATAAAGACTGATACCGATGATCAGAAGTGTACAGACTGCTCCCGTGATTACGAAGGCTTTCCGGGAGTACAGCCAGGCCGGATGGAGCGTGTGCTTCAGGATCAGTCTGCAAAGATCAGTAGTTACGATCACAATCAGAATGTAAAGAAACGTTCCCTGGAAATAATTGGCTGTATTTTTCAGGAAACGGTGGACCACAGGCGGCTTCCGGATAAGAAAACAGGTCAGAAGAGAAGTGGACAGAAAAATATAAACACCCACAAAACATGCCCGGAACGCAAAGGTCTGGAAAAAATGAGTGCATGCACCCATCCACAGGATCATCCAGCGGACGATATAAATATTAATGAGGATATATAGTGGTGCGAGAAAGATGGCAAGCATGGTATGAGATACCTCCATTCTTAAAAATCAGGTGATATTGTAATCAGATTCCCTTCGAATTGCTATAGTATACAGCAAATAATAATTTTTTGCAAAAGAACATATATTAGGAAAAAGACCGTTTATGGTGTTTTTATGAAAAAATATGCGCTTCTTCGATACTGTCTGGTGTTTTTGGCAATTGTTCTTCCTTATTTTACGGCAGCGGCTTTTCAGGGGACGGAGATGGTCCTGGCAGAGAGGGCTCCTGATATGGAAGAATATCTTCCCATCATTGTTTTTTCGCAGATTTCCCCGGATATGAAAAAAGAAACCATAAAAGCGCAGACTGTGATCGCACGGTCGAATATTCAGAGGTGGCTTGGGGAGGGAGAAAATCTCGCGGAGATCCTCTGGGAAAACGAAAATGCAGGAGAAGTCTGGAGATATTTTTTTACAGAAAAAAATCAAATCTATCAGCAGTCAGCGAAAGAGACGGGAGGGCAGGTACTGACATATGAGGGAAAAGTAAAGCTGACACCCTGGCATAAGATCAGCGCGGGGAAAACACGCAGCGGAGCAGAGGCTTTTCATGATGAGGCGTATACATATCTGAAACCGGCAGACAGCAGCGGGGACAAAAAATCTCCGGATTATATGAAAGTTGTGGAAATTCCGGCGGGGCAGCTTTCCGGGGAGTTGAAGATCAAAAAGCGGGACAGTGCCGGTTATGTGACGGAGCTTATGGTAGGGGAAACTCTTCTGGAGGGAGAAAGTTTTGCGTCGGGGATGGGGCTGGAATCGGCGAATTTCAGTCTGCAGAAAAAAGATGATACTTATTATCTTCGGGTGCGGGGCAGTGGCCATGGTGTAGGTTTTTCACAGTTTGGCGGAAATGAGATGGCGAAAAACGGAAGCAATGCGGAGGAGATTTTGAAAAAATATTTTCCGGAGATGGAATTAAAAGAAAAATATTCAAAAAGTGAATAGACAGCCATATTCTGGACACTCTATAGATACAGAAATGGTGACTGGAAACGGTAGCAGAGTGAAAGGAAGATATTCTCTGTACTGCTTTTTCCGTTGCTGAAAATGAACATATCAGACAGAGGTGGAAAGAATATGAAAAGTAAAATTGTGAGAGGCATTATCAACGGCGGAGTTCTGGCAGCAGTGGCGGCACTTGGGATTACCGTTTATCAGCTGGGGACGAAACCTGTTGTAGAAAATCCCCAGGAGGAAAATTCTGTACAGATGGAAGAGACCGGGCTGGAAGAAGAGCTTTCGGACGGGGAAAACGCAGAGGATGCGGCAGTTGCCGGAAATGGCTGGGAAGATGCGGCACAGGATGAGATGACTGATGGAGCAGCCGGAGATGAAACTGGTCTGGCAGGAGCTTCAGAAGATGGGGCAGATGCAGACGGTGTAACCGGAAATATCCGTGAGACTGCAGGAAGCGGTGCAGCTGAAAATGCAGGAACGGATGGTAATGCAGTGGCAGAAAATGCTGGCAATAGTACTGCCAGAACCGGAAATGTAGTAGATAACGCCAACGCCGGAAATGCAGCAACAACTGGAGAAAATGCAGCAAATAACGGAGCAGAGACTTCCTCCACAGATACAGCCGAAACTTCCGCAGCCGGAATCGCAGCACAGACTTTGAACTTTACAGAGGATTCCATTATGGAGTGGCCGGTGAGAGGAACGGTTCTTGTGGATTACAATATGAATGAAACCGTATATTATCCGACGTTGGATCAGTATCGGGTCAGCCCGGCGATTTCCCTGCAGGCAGTGGAAGATGCACCGGTATACGCGGCGGCAGACGGCCAGGTGCTTTCCATTACACAGGATGCCTGCACAGGAACGACTGTGACCATGGAGCTTGGAAATGGTTATCAGGCGGTGTACGGACAGCTGAAAGACCTTACTGTGGCAGAAGGTGACACAGTAAAAGAAGGCGAAGTGATCGGAAATATCAGTGCACCGACCAAATACTATTCTGTAGAAGGTCCGAATCTTTATTTTGCAATGAGAAAAGACGGTACGCCGGTGGACCCGTTTGAGTATTTGGAGTGATGCAGAAAGTTGGAACAGCAGATATGATCATGGATAATCGCTGAAAAGGATACGGGATGCGAGTGAGATGCATCCCGTACTTTTTTTATGTCGTAAGAAGTTAAAAGTATCTTTTTTAACGGAAAGAAAACGTGTATAATCTATCTATAAATATCTGTAAAACAACGGAAAATGACAGACATAAGAGGACAGAAGAAGAGGTACATAGGTCATGAACATTAATGAAATAGCCAGACTTGCCGGAGTTTCCAGAGCTACGGTATCCAGATATCTGAACAACGGATATGTAAGCAGTGAAAAAAAAGAAGTCATCCGCAAGGTGATCCAGGAGACCGGATATCAGCCATCTTCCCAGGCGCAGACACTGCGGACGAAGAAAACCAGCCTTATCGGTGTCATCCTTCCAAAGATTAATTCCGATACCATAAGTCGTGAAGTTGAGGGAATCAGTGATATTCTTACACGGAGAGGTTATCAGCTGATTCTTGCCAATACCAACAACGATTTGGAAGAAGAGCTGAAATATCTTTCTCTGTTTAAAGAACGCCAGGTGGACGGAGTGGTTTTTATTGCCACCATGTTTACCAGAAAGCATAAACAGATGCTGAAGGATTATAAAGTGCCGATCGTGCTTCTGGGACAGCATCTGGACGGGTATCCCTGTATTTATCAGGATGATTACAAGGCAGCTTTTATGGTGACAGAGAAACTTGCGAAGAAGGGGAAAAAGTTCGCCTACATCGGTGTTACAGATAAAGATGAGGCAGTTGGTGCACGCCGTAAAAAAGGATTTGTGGATGCGCTTCATAAAGGAAAGCTTGAGATCTTGCCGGAGAAGATGAAGGCAGGCAGTTTTACCATGGATTCCGGTTATGAGATGGCGAAGGAACTTTTTGAGGAGGACCCTTCCATTGATTCGCTGGTATGTGCCACGGATACCATGGCAGTTGGAGCCATGACTTATCTGAAGGAGATCGGACTTCGCATTCCCGAGGATGTGCAGATCGCAGGGATCGGTGATGGTGTTCCGGGCAAGATTGTGGAACCGAAGCTTACTACGGTACATTTTTATTATAAGACCAGTGGGATGGAGGCAGCAGCCATGCTGGCAGATCTTATTGAGAACGATACCGGAATCAGCAAGGAAATCAAAATGGGATGTGAACTTGTGGAACGGGAATCTCACAGGTGACAGAGAATATCCCCGCAGACAGGGGAGAAAAATTATAAGTTATTGTGGAACAGGAGCAAATCTTTTTGGAAAAAAGAGGTTTGCTTCTTTTTTATGCCTGTTCTTATGGAATATGTACAATTTTGGCCAGAAAAATTTGTGAGATGTTGCGGATTTACAAATGAGAATGTAGTGGTTATAATACAATCAAGATGTGAGAACGATTCCACATAAGAACACATAAACAAATATGAAAAACAAGCAAAGAAATGCCTGAAAAACTAATAAAAACCAAGGACTTAAGAAAAAACAGTCATTTTTAAAAGAAAAATAAATATGGAATCAATCTCATAAAAGAAACAAAAAAAGATCAGAAATTTGTTTCACAAAAAAGGGAAAGCAAAAAGAGTCTACTGCCCGCAGGAAGGACAGTAAAAGAAAAGGAGGACGGACATGGATTACAGAAAGACCGCACAGGAAATCTATGATCATGTAGGAAAGAAAGCAAACATAATTTCCGCAGCACACTGTGCAACAAGACTTCGTCTGGTCATTGCGGATAATGACAAGGCAGACAAGGAATATGTAGAGAACATCGACGGTGTGAAGGGTGTATTCTTCGCACAGGGACAGATGCAGATCATCCTGGGAACAGGAGTTGTAAACAAGGTTTATGACGAGTTCATCCAGATCGCCGGAGTTTCCGAGAGCAGCAAAGAAGAACTGAAACAGGTGGCAGCATCCAAGGCCAATCCGGCACAGAGACTGATCAAGACACTTGGAGATATTTTTGTCCCGATCATCCCGGCTATCGTAGCCAGCGGATTCCTGATGGGAATCATGGAAGCTCTGAACTTCATGGTAAACAACGGCTTCCTGAACATCAATACCAACGGTTCCATTTATGTATTTGCACAGCTTTTCAGTAACACGGCGTACACATTCCTGCCGATCCTCATCGCTTACAGCGGTGCGAAAGTATTCGGCGCCAACCCCTACCTGGGCGCGGTTATCGGTATGATCATGATCCATCCGAATCTGCAGAATGCCTGGACCGTCGCAACAGAAGGCGTACAGGCAACACAGAAAGTATGGTTTGGACTTTACTCCATTGACATGGTCGGATATCAGGGACATGTAATCCCGGTTATCATTGCAGTATGGGTACTGGCACAGATCGAGAAGAGACTTCATAAAGTTGTACCGGCAATGTTCGACCTTTTTGTAACACCACTTGTCAGTGTTTTTGTAACTGGTTATCTTACTCTTTCCATTATCGGACCGATCTTCGTAGCTGTTGAGAACGGACTTCTGGATGGAATCCAGTGGCTGATCGCTCTGCCGTTTGGAATCGGAAGCTTTATCATGGGTGCTTTTTATGCACCGACAGTTGTTGCAGGTGTTCATCACATGTACACCATCATTGACCTTGGACAGATCGCCAAATTCGGCGTTACCTACTGGCTGCCACTTGCATCCGCAGCCAACGTTGCACAGGGTGGTGCAGCTCTTGCTGTAGGCCTGAAATCAAAGAACCAGAAGATCAAATCCATGGCTGTTCCGTCTGCTTTAAGTGCATGCATGGGAATCACAGAGCCGGCGATCTTCGGTGTAAACCTCCGCTTCGGAAAGCCGTTTATCATGGGCTGCCTCGGCGGTGCATGCGGAGCGCTTTTTGCCTCCATCACCAGTCTTGGTGCTACAGGAACAGGTGTTACCGGTATCTTCGGAATCCTGCTGTGCCTGAATAACCCAGTTGCTTATATCCTGATGTTTGCCATCGCGTTCGGAGTGGCTTTCGTACTCACATGGATGATAGGATATAAAGACGAGGTACAGGAAACAGCTGAAAAAAATATCGAAACAGAGAAAACAGAAAGCGCTCCGGCAGAAACAGTTGAAGAAAAAACAGAGACAGCCAACGCTGGCGCACAGACCCTCTACAGCCCGCTTGAGGGAACCGCGATCCCGCTTTCAGAAGTAAAAGATGCAACTTTTGCATCAGAAGTCCTTGGAAAAGGCATGGCAGTGATTCCGTCCAAAGGTGAGGTAAAAGCACCTTGCGACGCTACCGTTTCTACAATTTTTGACACAAAACACGCAATCGGTCTTGCAACAGAAAGCGGACTGGAACTGCTGATCCACATCGGCGTTGACACCGTTGAGCTTGGCGGAAAATTCTACACCGCACATGTAAAAGACGGCGACGAAGTGAAAAAAGGCCAGACGCTGATCACATTTGATATGGATGCCATCAAGGCAGCAGGTTACGATGTGACCACACCGCTGATCGTAACCAATACCGATGATTATGAAGAAGTAAAAATGCTTGCAGAAGGAACCGTAAATAACAGTTCTGAAGTACTGGAGGTAAAATAAATGAGTTCTCTGACAAAAGTGCTTGCGGAGGAAGTTCGAAAAATCGAGGAAACGGCAGCAGTGGGAAGGGCAATGCAGACAAACCGTCTGACCCATCACCTGATGCCGCCCACCGGATGGCTCAACGATCCAAACGGATTATGCTGGTATAAAGGAAGATATCACGTGTTTTTCCAGTATTCTCCATTTGAGTCCAACGGTGGATTGAAATTCTGGGGACATTATTCCAGCGAAGATATGATCAGCTGGAGATATGAAGGTGTTCCGCTTCTGCCGGACAGCATTTATGACTGTCATGGTGTTTACTCAGGCTCCGCCATTGCGGAAAAAGATAAGCTTCATCTTTTCTACACAGGAAACATCAAGATGGATGGAGATTATGATTATATCAATAACGGAAGGCAGTCCAGCACTCTCCATGTGGAGAGTGAGGACGGCGTTCATTTTGGAACAAAAGAAGTAGCCGTTTCCTGGGAGGATTATCCGAAGAATTACACATGCCACATCCGTGACCCGAAGGTCTGGAAAGATGGAGAGGAGTATCGCATGATCCTTGGCGGCCGTCAGAAAAGCGACCAGGGTGCCGTACTTTTTTATAAATCCGAAGACCTGAAAAACTGGAAATTCGACCATGAGCTGACCACAGAGAATGCTTTCGGATACATGTGGGAATGCCCGGATTATTTTACCCTTGAGGGACAGGAAGTACTTTCTGTATCTCCACAGGGACTGACAAGGGAAGAGTTCCGTTTCCAGAACATCTATCAGTCCGGATACTTTATCCTGAAGGACGGAAAGCCGGAGGAAAAAGATTTCCGGGAATGGGATCACGGTTTTGATTTCTATGCACCCCAGACATTCCAGGATGGAAAAGGCAGACGGATTCTCATCGGCTGGATGGGAATGCCGGATGCAGACGAGGAGTATGTAAATCCTACAGCGCAAAGTGAAGGATGGCAGCATTGCCTGACGGTTCCGAGAGAAGTTACGTATAAGAACGGAATGCTTTATCAGTATCCGGTGAAAGAACTGAACGGGCTGAGAGAGAATGGGACTTCCATCAGCGGTTCCAGCGTGGAGCTTCCGGTGAACGGACCATTTGATCTGGATATTCAGGTAAAAGGTGACCAGGGCAAGGTAAGTCTTGGGGAAAATCTTTTCCTGGAGTATCAGGGCGGAGATGTGATCTTAACTCTCTCCGAGAAAGCCGGTGCAGGACGAAAAGTACGTAAAGCACATATTCCGTCCGGCGAAGTTGAAAGTCTCAGAATCCTTGCGGATACTACAGCTGTGGAGATTTATGTGAATGGCGGAGAAGTGGCTTTCTCTACCAGATATTATCCGGAGACACAGACGCAGGCTGTGAAGTTGGAGACTTCAAAAGCAGATGGAAATATTTACACACTGAAAAACTGTGTGGTTGAATAAAAAATTCTGTGAAGAAAATCTGCAGGATTAGATTTATATTCACAGAAAATATGAAAGAACGTATAATAAAGCAGGTGGGAAAATCCGCAGCCGGAATCCCAGCCTGCTTTAAATTTTATTTTGAATGAATTACATGAATCCTTCCGGCTGCTTGAGAATAGAAGGACGGCTGCTGAAGAAACACCGGCGGCTGTCTTTACATAGAAGCAGAATAGTTTTTACAGAAGAGGAAAAATTCATGAACTACACATATATCGTGCAGTGTGCAGACGGCACACTCTACACCGGATGGACAAACTGCCTTTCCAGGCGTATGAAAGCTCATAACGAAGGAAAGGCAGGGGCCAAATATACCCGGGCCAAGCGGCCGGTGAAGCTGGTCTATTACGAAGGTTTTGCAACAAAAGAAGAAGCTATGATCCGGGAATACCGGATCAAACAGCTGACCAGAGAAAAGAAGCTGGAGCTGATGAAATTTTAGTGCAGGGCCATGCCGGCTACAAAGAAATACATCACAACAAAGTGGCAGAGACTTCCCAGCATAACAAAGATGTGGAACACCTCATGGGAACCGAAATTCTTATGCTTCGCATTAAAAATTGGAAGTTTCAACGCATAGATCACGCCGCCGATGGTATAAATAATTCCGCCTGCCAGAAGCCATCCGAAACCTGCCCGCGGCAGATTGTGGAAGATCGGCACAAAAGCCAGAACACACAGCCAGCCCATTCCAATGTAAATTACAGAGGAAAGCCATTTCGGGCAGTTGATCCAGCAGCCCTTGAGGATCATGCCGATGATGGCGACGGTCCATACCAGGGCACAGAGGATATAACCGGTACGGCCGTGGAGGACGATCAGGCATACCGGTGTATAGCTGCCTGCGATCATCACGAAGATCATCATGTGATCCATTTTTTTCAGGCGGCGGTTCACCTTGGCGGTGGAGTTTACAGAATGGTAAAGGGTGCTTGCCAGATAAAGAAGGATCATGGTCAGGATAAAAACACTTACTGCAAAAACGTGAAGAATATCCGCACTTCTGGCAGCTTTCACGATCAGTGGAGTGGCGCCGGCCACTGCAAGGAGCATGGCGATCCCGTGAGTAATGGCACTTCCCGGATCTTTTAATTTAAATTTCATAAAAACACCTCCTGTATGATATTCCGCAGGAATCTGTTGTTCGGATGCGGAATAACAGTCAAACAATGTAGAAATTAATAAAATAACATGTAGTATTCAAAACTACATATCAAGTATACGAATACTATACCACTATTATTCGAAAATGCAACCCCTATTTTTGCAAAAATTTTATCAGAACTTAACAAACCCTTGCTCTGAAATAAACATTAGGCCAGTATACTGAGACAGAAAAAATAAGGCCCGTTTACAGGAGGAAAAAATGGCAGATACAATATACATGAACAGGGAATTATCCTGGCTGAAATTTAATGAGAGAGTACTTGAGGAGGCAGAGAATCCGGAAAATCCGCTGTGTGAACGTCTCACATTTGCTTCGATTTATCAGAGCAATCTGGATGAATTTTATATGGTCCGTGTGGGATCTCTGGTGGATCAGATGCTTCTTGCAAAAGATATCCGCGAAAACAAAACCAATATGACACCAAAGGAACAGCTGGACGCAATCCTTGCCAGAACCAAAAAACTGAACCGGAAAAGAGATGTGGTTTATGAAGAGATTATGGAAAGCCTGGAAGAATACGGCGTACATATGCTGAATTTCCATAAGATCGAAAAAGAAGACCGCAATTATCTGGAACGTTATTTTGAAGCAGAAGTGGCTCCGGTTATTTCTCCGTCTATCGTGGGAAAAAGACAGCCGTTTCCATTTCTCCGGAATAAAGAAATCTATGCAGTAGTAGTTCTGGAAACAAAAAAAGGAAAAGAAAAACTGGGTATTATTCCGTGCAGCAGTGTAGGTATCCAGCGCCTGATCCCGGTTCCCGGAAAAACAGGCACTTATATGCTGTCTGAGGAACTGATCCTTCACTTTGTTTCAAAAATCTTCAAAGGTTACCACATCAAGGCAAAATCCCTGCTTCGTATTACCAGAAATGCAGATATTGACGCAGACGCTCTTTACGATGAAGATTTGGATTATCGTGAATTTATGGTGGAGCTGATTAAGGCAAGAAAGAAACTGGCACCAATCCGTCTGGAACTTTCCAGAGAAATGGACGGAGATGTTGTTGAAACACTTTGCGATTATCTGGAAGTGGACAAGAATTTTGTATTCCGGGGAGATATCCCGCTGGATCTTTCTTTTGTATTCCAGATCCAGGATGGCCTCAGAAAAAGAACAGAGCTTTTTTATGAAAAAAGAATTCCTCAGAAATCTCCTGTGTTTAACAGCCATGAACCGATTCTTGACCAGATTGCGAAAAAAGACCGTTTTCTTTCCTATCCATATGAGAGTATCAAACCGTTTCTTACAATGCTTCATGAAGCAGCCAATGATGAGGATGTCGTTTCCATCAAGATGACTCTTTACCGTGTAGCGAAACAGAGTAAGGTTGTGGAAGCTCTGATCGAAGCGGCAGAAAATGGAAAAGAAGTGTTCGTTCTGGTGGAGCTGAAGGCACGTTTTGATGAGGAGAACAATATTGGATGGTCCAGACTTCTGGAAGATGCGGGATGTCATGTGATCTACGGTCTGGATGGTTATAAAGTACATTCCAAACTTTGCCAGATTATGAAGAAAAAAGATGGAAATGTGGAATATTATACACAGATCGGAACAGGAAATTACAACGAAAAAACAGCCCGTCTGTATACAGACCTTTCTCTGATGACCGCTGATCCGAAGATCGGAACAGAAGCAGCCAGAGTATTCCAGGCACTGGCAATGGGAGAAACGGTTGAAGATATGGATTATCTTCTTGTTGCGCCAAAATGTCTCCAGAACAAAGTACTTGCCATGATTGATGAGGAGATTGAACATGCAAAAGCCGGAGAGCAGGCATATATCGGCCTGAAGATGAACTCTCTGACAGATAAACGTATTATGAACAAGCTGGTGGAAGCATCCTGCGCGGGAGTACATATTGATATGGTAGTCCGCGGTATCTGCTGTCTGATCCCGGGAGTAAAAGGACAGACAGAAAATATTCATATTATCAGTATTGTGGGACGTTTTCTGGAACATTCCCGTATTTATATTTTCGGAACACAGGAGAGGGCAAAGATCTATATTTCATCTGCGGACTTTATGACAAGAAATACCCTTCGCCGTGTGGAAGTGGCAGCTCCTATCGAAGATCCGGATATCCGGATGCAGATCCAGGAAATGTTTGTGACAATGCTCAGTGATAACCGTAAAGCAAGAACCATGAACAATAAAGGAAATTATAAAATCGAACCATCCGATAATGCCCCGCTGAATTCCCAGGAAGTATTTCTGGAGCAGGCATACGACAACGCTGCTCCTGTAGTTATGGAGAAATAAGAAAACAGAATGTAAAAAGCGGGGTTTTTCTTTGATAATATGTCTGTACTGTGATAAGATAAAAACAGTGTTCCTGCAAATGAGTGCAGGCGGAAGGGAGAATTTATGGCACACAGGAAAGTAGTGCTCTGTCTGTTAGGCGCGGCTCTGGCAACGTCCATGATCAGTGGATGTTCCGGAAAAAAGTCGGACCCTGTTACAGTTACAGTATGGACGTATTATAATGGTGATCAGCTGGATGCTTTTAATGATCTGACAGAGAAATTTAATGATACAGTTGGAAAGAAAGATGGTATTACCGTAGAAACCAAGAGTCTTGGAACCGCGGAAGATTTGGAACAGAATGTCCTGGCTGCGGTGAATGGCGAAGTAGGAGCATCCGAAGTACCGAATATTTTTTCTGCATATTCAGATACGGCTTATACCATGGACCAGAAGGATATGCTGGTAGACCTTTCCGATTATCTTACAGATAAAGAAAAAGATGAGTACGTAGAAGAATATCTGAAAGAGGGAGATTTTTCGGACGACGGAAGTATCAAGATTTTCCCGGTTGCGAAATCTACCGAGCTTTTATTCCTCAATGATACAGACTGGCAGAAATTTGCGAAGGAAACCGGTGCTCAGTATGAGGATCTCCAGACTGTCGAAGGCCTTGTGGAAACTGCAGAGAAGTATTATAACTGGACGGACAGTCAGACTCCGGAGGCAGATGACGGAAAAGCTCTGTTCGGAAGAGATGCCATGGCGAACTATCTTCTGGTAGGCGCAAAAGAACTTGGATGTGATATTTTTGGAGTCAAGGATGGAAAAATGACTCTGAATTTTGATGAAGATATTATCCGTAAACTCTGGGATAATTATTATGTTCCTTATGTAAAGGGCTATTTTTCAGCATTCGGACGTTTCCGCAGTGATGATGTAAAAACTGGCAATGTGCTTGGCTACGTTGGATCTACATCCAGTGCTACATTTTTCCCGACACAGGTAAGTGACGACAGCGGAGCTGCCTATGATATAGACCTGAAAGTCCTTCCATGTCCGAAATTTAAAGATGGAGATGATTATGCAGTCCAGCAGGGTGCCGGAATGGTTGTGACAAAAGGTTCTGAAGATGAAATTAAGGCGAGTATAGAATTCCTGAAATGGTTTACTCAGTCGGAGAATAACATAGAATTTTCTGTTGGATCAGGATACCTGCCTGTAACAAAAGAAGCAAACAATATAGAGAAAATCAAATCTGTGGATTCTGATATCAGCAGTTCCATGGAGGAAATCCTTACAGAGTCTGAGGCAGAAATTAATGATAATAATCTGTATTATATGCATGCATTCGAAAATGGAAATGATGCGAGAACTGTTTTGCAGGAAGCATTCGGAGATACTGCACAGCAGGATCGGAATACTGTAGACGAGCGGATTGCACAGGGTGAGAGTGCGGAGGAAGCAGAGGCGGAATTTTTGTCGGATGAATATTTTGAACAATGGTATCAGAATGTCCTTTCAAAACTTCAGGCATATGAAGGCTAATACAAAAAAAGAAAAATCTATATTTCGTACAATTTTGGCAGCTATGCTTCTGGTTCTGGGAATTGAAATCCTGTTGCTGGTAGCAGCGCTTGGAATCAGCCATGTGAGTACACAGCTGAATCAGAATGCAGTGGACATTCTGGAAAAACAGGTAGATAACAGACAAAGTTATCTGGAAAATCTTCTGACAGCCAATGAGGAACTGTCCAGCCTGGCAGAACGGATCAACAACACTGCACAGGAACTGGTTGATTCAGGGCAGATCCGTATTGGAGATATCGAAAAAAATAAAGAAGATTATCTTCTGCTGATGAAAAGTATCAGTGAAAGAATGCTTAACAACATGCGGCGGAAATCTGTTACCGGAATCTATGTGGCGTTTAATACGGAAGACCTGGATCAGAGAAGTCCGGAAGATACAATTCCAGCATTATATATTCGGGATCTGGATCCGGATTCGCTGCCGCCGGAGAAAAATACGGATCTTCTGATGGAGAGATCTCCTGTGGAACTGGTAAAATCCATGGGGATTTCTACAGATAAGGGCTGGAAATCACAGATGTTTGTTTCGGATGAAAGTACTCAGAAAATTATATATCCGGTTTTTCAGGAAGCTTTTAAAGATCAGGGCCGGCTGGATGCCGCAGATTATGGCCACTGGACAACAGAAGATTATATACTGGACGGCGACAACCGTTCAGCAATTGCCTATTCCACTCCATTAATCCTTTCAGATGGAACTGTTTATGGTGTTCTTGGAACAGAAATGCTTACAGAATATCTGAAAGTTCAGATGCCGTATGAAGAACTGCAGAATCAGAGCGCAGGGATTTATATTCTGGCTTATACGAAATCTTCACTGAAAAATGATGAAATCGTTTTGGAAGGAGTCTGCGGTGTCAGTGGGGAAAATTCCTCCATGGAAAAAGAATTGCAGTCAGAAAAACTGAAGCTTAAAAAGAATCAGTATGGTGATTATCAGCTGAAACTTAATGAAAAAAAATATTATATGACATTAAAGCCGCTTCAGCTGTACAACAGAAATGCACCGTTTTTTGACGAGCAGTGGATACTGATCGGTGCGGTTGATACGGGACAGCTGTTTTCTTTTTCCTGGCATGTGATAAAAATGCTGGCAATGACAGTATTTCTCACTGTGCTGGTGGGAGTTTTGAGCAGCCTGGTGATCAGTTTAAGGCTTGCCCGACCAGTAAGGAAGCTTTCCGGTGAAGTGGAGGCAGTACAGAAAAATAACAGTACCTCACTTCAGTTTTCGGATACAGGTATCCGGGAACTGGATCAGTTTGCCGATGCGATCATACAGATGAATCAGGATATGATTACCATATCCACAAAGTTCCTGCGTATTATGGAAATGGCCAGTGTGGAACTTGGCGGTTTTGAAGTGCGGATGGATAATGAGAGCGTTTATGTGACGGATAATTTCTTTTCCATGCTGGGAGTAGAAGAATCCTCAGAAAAACCTGTGACAGGAAAACAGTTTGTGGAATTTTTGAAGAATTTTGACCGCAGCTGTTCCTATACGGTTGGAAGTGATGGCGCAAAAGTCTATTGTGTGGAGCATGCCGGAGGAGAAATCCGGTATGTCCGTATGGAGATAAAGACAGAGTCTGACCGGAGAATCGGACTTGTGGAAGATGTTACCAAAGTTACCCGGGAACGTATGAATATTGAACATGAAAGAGATTATGATACACTTACAGGTCTTTACAACAGACGGGCGTTCCAGTGGGAAAGTGAGGCGCTGTTCCGGGAACATCCGGAGAAGCTTAAAACTGCCGCGTTTGTAATGATTGATATGGATAACCTGAAGTACACAAATGATAATTTTGGACATGATTTTGGTGACCGTTATATTCATGAAGCGGGAAGAGGATTTGCGGAATATGTACCGGAAGGAACTCTGTGTTCCAGGATTTCCGGCGATGAATTTAATCTTCTTTTCTATGGTTATGACAGTAAGGAAGAAATCCGAAATGTGATTGCTGAAGTAAAAGCAGCCATCGACAGAAAATTTGTGCTTCTTCCAAGTGGACGAAAACTCCGGTTAAGTATTTCCGGAGGTATCGCCTGGTATCCTGAAAACTCAACGGATCTGAAACTGTTGAAAAAGTATGCGGATTTTGCAATGTATCAGGTAAAACGTTCCGGTAAAGGACATTTCCAGGAATTTGATCTGGAAGTTTATGACCGGAGTGCAAATGAAACGGAGAAACGGAAGCAGTTTTTGCAACTGATTCGAAAAGAAGAACTCACTTATTATTATCAGCCGATTGTATCTGCGATAACCGGTAAAGTTATAGCGCTGGAAGCACTGATGCGTGTGGAGATACCGCTGCTGAGATCACCGGAGGATGTACTTCGCCTTGCGAAGGAAGAACGATGCCTTCATGAGCTGGAGAGAATTACTTTTTTTCGGGCTGCGGAAGGTTACTGTATTCTGCGGGATAACGGCGAGGTAAGAGGTGATGAACTGCTGTTTATTAACTCCATTGCCAGTCAGAATCTGACAGATGAGGAGAGCAGAGAATTCAGGCTCAGATATGGAGAACTTCAGTCCCAGCTGGTTATTGAAATTACAGAACAGGAAACCCTGGATCAGGAAGCCATGGAGAAGAAAAACGCGCCGGAGTTCTGGGGAGCAATCGCTCTGGATGATTATGGAACTGGTTATAACAGCGAAAAATGTCTGCTGACTCTCTCGCCACAGTATGTTAAAGTTGACATAGCGATTATCCGTGATATTGACACGGATGCCGATAAACAGCAGATCGTGTCAAATATTGTAGAATATGCTCATCAGCGAGGAATGTACATTATTGCAGAGGGAGTGGAAACGAAGGAAGAGCTGGAGAAAGTTCTGGAACTTAAGGTAGATCTGCTTCAGGGATATTATCTGGCACGGCCGGCAGCAGTACCACAGGAAGTCAATCCGGATGCAGTAAAAATTATCAGAGAAAAAAGTCGGGAAATTTAATTTTCCCGATTTTTTTATATACATATTTCTCCCATTTTTTCACATAATAACCATACAGATAAACCAGTAACTGCCGGAAGCGGCAATGAACAGATAAAAAGTACAGGAGGAATTTGGAAAGATGAAAGCAACGGGAATTGTTCGCAGGATTGACGACCTGGGCAGGGTAGTGATTCCGAAAGAAATACGAAAGACGCTGCGGATTAAAGAGGGAACGCCTCTGGAAATTTTTACAGACAGAGAAGGACAGATCATTCTGAAAAAATATTCGCCGATCGGAGAGCTGACTTCTTTTGCGGAAGAATATGTAGATGCACTGGTGCAGACTACCGGGCTGGCAGCCTGTATTACAGACCGGGATCTGATAGTAGCGGCATCCGGCAGTGGAAGCCGGGAACTGGAGGGAAAAGAGATCAGCGCGGAACTGGATGAAATTATTGCAGGCAGAGAGGGAAAATTTATCGACGGAAACGGCAGGGAAAAAATGTCGCTGGTTTCCGGCGGAGAAGATTCCTTCTGTGGAAAAATGATACAGCCGATTCTGTGCGCCAGTGATGCCATCGGTTCCGTGATTCTTCTTGGAAAAAATGAAAAAACGGTGTTGGGAGAAAAAGAAAGAGCCCTGGTCCGTACTGCGGCCAGTTTCCTTGGACGGCAGATGGAACAGTAAACAAAAATCCGGCAGTCAGGGCGGATGTGGGCAGCGGGAGGGAAAGCTGTGGTATTCTTCCAGAGTTAGGTTGGTGATGGTAAGCCAGGATGCCAGCGGTTTTGTCACATAACGGATATGCCAGGGCTCATAGGGAACGCCGGTGATTTCCTCCCGGTTTTTCGGATATCGGAGAATAAAACCGTAGAGCGGAGCGTTCTTTTTCAGCCATCTGCCTTCACCAGTTTCGGAAAACTTTTCGGAGAGTTCCATATGGATGGAAGGACAGGAAACGTCCAGGGCAAGTCCGCTCTGATGCTCGCTTGTTCCTGGCTCTGCCACAAAAGGGCTTCCTGTAAAAAGTTCCTGTTGCCGCCTGAAAGAACGATATCCGGAAACTGCCCACAGATTCAGACCACATCGGTGGCAGGCGTGAAAAAGCTGGGAGGCGGCTCTGGCAGTCTGACATTCCAGCAGTCGTTTGGGATCCCCGGGAGCTGCTTCAAATGGCAGGCCGATATCAATGAGATGTTCCGGTACAAAGGCTTCCGGCAGAGGATGTTCCCGGTTGATCAGACGGGTGTAAAAATCTCTGTGCATAAAAAACCCCCTTTCCTTATCCATAAGCTTATGAAAAGGAAAGGGGGTTTATGATTGTGTGACAGTAAAAATAAACCCCCTGCTATGCAGGGGGAGGGAAGATCTTTAG
>NZ_JAAITI010000045.1 GCF_013304735.1 Blautia luti | reverse complement strand
TGTATCATAGAAGAACCTTATAAACATTATTTTACAGAAAAAGTTTCATACTCTCGAAGAAACATAAGAGTACCAACAGCCTGATCACACCCACAGTTCCCGATGTTCCCATCAGCAATTTTTTGGCGAGTATATCAAAAACACCAACAGCCTTCAAACCAGCTACAATTGCCATCAAACAGAAGAGGAGCCCGAGAGTCCTGAAATCAATATAAGTAAAATAAGCCTTATCCGGTCTGACCCAGAACATAGAAAGAAGCGCCAGGATCACTGCAATTGACAAAACGGTTTCTTTCCTGAAAAAAACATATAATTTTTGTAACATAATATTTCCTTTCCGGTCTGATACGACCGCGTATAAGTATATCACAGAAACATCCAGAAAAAAAAGAATATCATTTTGTATTGTGGATTTCCAGTTTTATCAACTCTTTTTAAATGATGGGGACGATGCCAGTAGAATAGATTTTTTTATCATCATTGGTAGCCAACTTGGCTACCATTTCACCACATATAACAATCAAACTCTTTCTCTCTATTTTTTCTCCAAGGATTTAGCCAAGGTAGATAAAAGTGCTGCCATTTCCGGATTGGAAAGAACCTTGGCTAATAATTCCGCATCAACATCCGTTGGAAGTTCAACAGTCTTGCCGGCAGCATGGGCATGCATACTCGGATCCAGATCTTTTTTCTCGTAAAAAGCTTCTTCAAAGAGCTCTGCATTCTTCCTGCGGTCGTCATCAATAATATGAGAATACACATCCGTAACCATATTGATCTGTGAATGACCGGAATCTCCCTGTACAGCCTTGATATCTCCGCCATTTAACTTCAGCTTATAAGTGACACTTGTATGGCGAAGGCTGTGAAACACAACCGGTGGAAGATTATGCTCTTTGATCAGATTATTCAGGGCCTTACGAATAGAAGAAGTTCCTACTGGCAGACCAAACGGAGTTGCCATCACCAGGTTATAATCCATGTATTCCTCTCCCAGTGTTTCCTTGATCTTATCCTGACCTTTCTTCCATTCTACCAGCATTTCCGCTACTGATTTTGGAAGAAATACTTTACGAATACTGCTCTCCGTCTTCGGAAGTTTCAGTACACGTACAGTTTTGTTCTTTCTGCTCTCCTCCGGGAATACCAGAATCACATCTTTTCCATGCAGTTCCTGAATCGCTGCTTTATCTACCCTTTCATGGCTACCATCTGAACTTCTCCGGTATCTGCCACTTCAAAAGTCACATCATTGGATAGGATAAAGCCCTTAGGAGCCTGTTCTTCACGAAGAGTGTATTTACCGATCGGCAGCTTCTCTACGTAATGTGGCTCACTTGTGGAAATCCAGCTTTCTACGACCTGATCGTCTTTATCCAGGATTGTAAGCTTCGCACCAGGAATCTCCACATCACCGGTAATATCCGTCTTGCTGATTTTTACCTTTGTTACATCGTCAAACATTTCCTGCTTCTGCACTTCTGCAGTATTCTCAATGCTAAATTCAATGCTTTCTGCAGTCACATAGCCATCTGCAGGTTTTGTTTCAGTAAGCGTATAAGTCTTACCGACCACAAGTTCTTTGATCACGTGTGCTTCTTCTGTGGATGTCCACTCATCAATCACGTTGCCATCTTTGTCAGTGACTTTCAGATGCGCACCAGGAAGTTCTTTTCCAGTAGTGAGATCTGACTTTGTGATCTCTACAGTTGTTGGTTCATCCTCAAAAGTAAAGTTATAAACCATTAATGGTTCTTTTTCATCACCATATTCGAAGGTAAATTCCTTTTTCTCTTCTGTATTAACAAAACTGTCCGGAGCATATAGCTCTTTCACATAGTATTTGCCATCAACCGGAAGATCAGCAATGAATTTGATCTGGCCACTGGCGTCTGTTGCTTTCAGTTCGATGATCTCATCTGCTTCGATCAGTACTTTACCGGATGCAGATACGATATCTTCTGCAGCAAAGAGTCCAAAAGTAGCACCTTCCAGTACACGCTCGGTATCTTTTCCTTTCTTTAGTACATTAACAGATACTTTCTGACGGTTATTCTGCCAGTCTTCATCGTAAGTTACGACCGGTGTATCCTGATCACGATAGCTTAAGTCTACATAACGAGGTTCACTGTCAAGGACATAGCCATGAGCAGTTTCAACTTCCTTCACATAGTATTTTCCTACCGGAAGATCTCCCATCTGGGCAATACCGTTTTCATCCGTTGTAATGGTACCGATTAATTCATTTGCTTTATAGTAATCTGCACTGACACCGTCTGCTGCTTTGATGTCCCCTGCGGCATAGATCTCGAAGGTTATTTTGGTAAGAGAACCTGTGATATATTCAAAGATATGCTCTACCGTACCTTTCAGATTATCAACAAGTGTTACATTATCCAAGAACTGGCCTTTCTTATTGATGATCAGAAGTGCTTTCGGAACCTCATCCTTCATTTCCACTTTCTGCACATCAGCGGTATCTTTTACAGTAAACTCTACATCTGTTGCTTTCAGATATCCGTAAGGAGCAAATTCCTCACGAAGAATATAAGTCTCACCCACAACAAGGCGTTTGATCACATGTGGCTGATTCTTTACGGAAGTCCAGCTGTCGATTGTGTTGCCATCCTTATCCAGTACAGTCAGTGTTGCGCCATCCAGTTCTACGCCTGTTGTCACATCTGATTTTGTAAATTCAAAGGTTGTAGGCTCATTCTTTTTGATCTGATTCAGACGGATTCTCCTCATCCGCTTCGTCTTCTTCTGAATATGCCTCAGAATCGTCTTCCTCCATCTTGGCATCGGTCTCTTTTTCTTCATCCTCAAAAGCCTTCATAAATTCTTCCGGATCAAAGAAAATTGCTACTCCATGCATTCCAGGAATTCCCATACACGGTCCCATCATTGGCTCTTTATTCTTATCATTTGAATCTTTCATCATCATACACATTGCATTTTCCTCCATATCTTTCTCATGATTTCCTGTAATATCCTTTACATAGATCTGACAGGGCCTTCCGGGATCCGGCTGCGTCACCACAACCATTTATCCACATTTTTCCAGCTCTTCCAACGCCATATCCACACGATACCTGGAAGCATTCAGATGCTTCTTCATTTCACTTTTCGGATAAACCACATAGGCAGTATCATTCTGATCTATCCAGCCATTCATATTGAATACTGTTTCAGCTAATTCATGTTTGCAGGTTTGGGAGAGATTGTTTCTTTTCCCGCCTTTTCTCTGATTTACATCCCCGAATGAGGGGTGACAACGGAGCGAAACCCAAATGTTAGCTGGACTTCTTAAAACCCATGTTTGCAAACCGGTAATTTTGATTAGCTGTCAGCTAACAAAAATCGGATTGCGTTAGCTGGAAATTGATCATTTTGAATGGAATTTTGTGTCACGAACGTGATTAGAAAATAACAAAAGCGTTCGCTGTCAGCTAATCCAGCTAACATTTTCGAACGCTTTGAAGCCCGTCGCCAAGAGGATTTGAACCTCCGACCCCTCGCTTAGGAGCAACTTTTATGCAGGTTCAGACTAGTCCAACAGAGACAACCTATTCATTTATAAGTCCAGTAAAAAAGTGCCTTCCCAGACTATTTCTGTTCATATAAGATCATTGAAAATTATTCTGGATTTTTACATTTTCTGAGAAAATGATTGTACGCTTCTAATATAAAGCGCCAACTCCATCTATAATTTTTCAAATCATAAAATCCAACTATCCTGCCCATTTAAAAGCGGGAAATGAAATATGTGATACACTATTTTCTTTGTCAGATTTCTTTTAAATTATACATCAGATACCGCCATTTACGCAAGATGCTTTGACCACTATTTTACCTCTTTTTTCTCACATGCTCTGATTTGATCTCATAAATAAAACCGGCAGAGATTTTGCTCTCCACCGGTCTGCTTTTATCCTAATTATGTTCCCCTTGCATTGATTTTGCTAATGATGTCAGCAACACAGCCATTTCCGGATTGCTGAGAACTTTTGCAAGTAACTCTGCGTCCACTCCTTCTGGAACTTCCATCATCGTCCTCTTTTCGGTATCATGGATCTGCGGATTCAGATTCTTCCTGTTATAAAAGGAATCTTCCAACAGTGTCGCATTGCGCCGTCTGTCTTCATCTATGATATGCGAATATACTTCTGTAACCATATCTGCCTGTGCATGACCAGAATCTCCCTGTACCGCCTTTATATCACCGCCGTTCAGCTTAAGCTTATAGGTAACACTCATATGCCGGAAACTGTGAAACACAATCTGTGGTAGATCATGTTGTTTGATCAGCTTATTCAGGGAATCTCTGATATACGCACCGCCCCTTGGAAGTCCATATTCAGTAGCAAGGATAAGGCCATAGTCCTGGTATTCTTCCTGCAAAATATCCTTTATCTCCTCCTGCTGTGCTTTCCATGCAATCAGTTCTTCAGCTACGCTCCTGGGTAAAAACACTTTCCGCACGCTGCTTTCTGTTTTTGGTGTTTTCATAATGCGTACCGTCTTATTCGTTTTCCGCTCCTCTGGAAATATGACGATCACATCTTTCTGGTCTAATTCCTCTAACGCTTTTTTGCTGACTCTCTGTACTTCCTTATTTACATAAAGATACGCCCGGTTTTCTTTGATCGCTTCTTCTGATATATCTACGCAGTCCCAGGTAAGCCCCAGTAGTTCTCCTATTCGAAGAGAACCGGCAAAGGCAAGGTTCATACACAATTTTAGGCACTCATTTTCACACACATCCAGAGCATATGCAAAGGTCTCTGCATCCCATATTACCCGTTTCTCTGATTTATGCTTTGGTACCGTCGCTTTAAATGCTGGATTCTTCTCCATGATATCCCACTTCACAGCCTGATTAAAACAACTCTTCAGCAGCTTATGTACATCACGGATTACACTGGTAGATACGAACTCGCTTCTGATATTTCCGTTCAAGTCTGGAACGGATGGCGTCTTTGTCAGCGTCTTATAGTAAATCTCTAGAAATCTGGTATTGATATCCGTCAGTGGAGTTTTCCCAATGATAAGCAATATATAATTCTTCAGCAATGACATATTCCCGTCATAGGTAGACAATGCCCACCTGTCTTTTCCATACAGTTCGACATACTCATTTATCAGATCCTGCAACGTCTTACAGTTCGATACGATGATACCGCCTTTTTTTTCTTTCAGTTCGATTTCTGCTTTTCTTATTTTAGCTTCGTTCTTCGTATCATACGTTTCCCATTTCTGTTTCCATTTTCCCTCTATATCTTTACAGTAATATACAACACAATATTTGTTATTTTTCTTCTGTATCGAAGCCATGCTATACCACCCCCTTTTCCTTCCGCTTCAATAACCACTGTCTAAACGCTTCTCTTGGAATACGAATAATCTTTCCTGTTTTCCGAATCGGTATTTTTCCTGTTGTATACCAAAAAGCGATAGTTGCAGGCTCCACTCCTGCCAGTTCTGCCGCTTCCGGCACTGTCAGATACTCCAGACGTTTTTTCTCCTGGCTGTGATCTGCTTCTGCAAGGCATCTTCGCTTATAATTCTCATATTCCCGTTTTTCTTCCAGTTCCAATTCTTCATATTCAAAATTAAACAGCTCATAGGTATCCTGTGCCTGCAAGAATCGCTCAAAGCTCTCCCTTGTCACCCTTCTCCATCCGGCAATTACAATGACGTCCAGCAATGGGGCATATTTTTTACTGCTCAGGATTCCATATACGGTACTTCGTGGAACGTCAAGCAGCCGGGCCATTTCCGGCATACTTAGACTGGCTGCCTCTGCAGCTGCATCTTTCTTACGATCTTCCTGTGTACGGTATCTGGACTGGCTGTGATACCAGTCCCAGAAAGCATCCGTCGGCACTCGCATTCTTTCATTCACTGTAATTGTCTCAATATTGTTTTTCTTCAATATCTCATATACCGTTGCGTTGTCCGTCCCCAGCATTTCCTGTATTTCTTTTGGGGAATAAGATCTGAGCCTCAACTCTTTTCCCGGTGCTTCCCCATTGACTTTGTGATACCAGTCCTGATTGGCATACCACTTTTCAAAACTGGCAATTTCAACCCTCATCTTTCCAAGCAATGTTTCTGTCCGAAAATAGTTTTTATGAACCAGCCAGTAACGATCTGTCTTCTTTAATCCCAACATATCCCCCATCTCGTGGACACTCATCCACTTTCGGGGTTTTGCCGGTGATCCAACTCTTTGTATCACTGCCATGTTTCACGCTCCTCCCATTCATTTTTCTTAAATCATATCTCACAATTCGCAAAAAATTTAGGATGTCACAGAAGCATTTCCTTTATCCAGCCACTCGTCAAAACTCTTCTTGGAAATACGGTATCCACCGCCTTCTAACTGAATCCAACGGAACTCATTTTGTCTCAGCAATTTATAGACCGTTGATCTGCTTACATCCAGCATTTCCTGTAAATCTTTCACCGTATAACATCTTTTTTCTGCCATATTTTCACTCTCTTTCTATCTGTTTTGATTTTATTTCTAAATACAAAACTCGTGAAAAAGTTAAGAGTGCCGTTCCCACTCTTTAACCCATTTCATACATTTTCCGCATTTTCTTTAAGATTGCGCTGACCTTCTGAGACATCCGAACCTTTGAAATTCCCAGTATTTTCGCCAGTTCTACCTGCTTCATGCCCTCAAAGTAGATGGATTTGATAATAAACTGCTCATGTTCTGACAGCTTTGCGATATTCTGATGCAGTTCTGCTGATTCAGCCTGCAGAATTACCAGATCTTCTACGCTCCGCTGTCCCTCATCCGGTAAATCCTGCACTCCGATTCCATCTGTATTCTCACTGAAAACACAATCCAACAGCTCCGTCCACTTTGTTTTTCTTGTCATGGTTTCCGGATCTTCTGGTTGCCACTTTTTACTTCTGTAAATCTCATTACGGTAAGCGGAAAGCATTGCCTTGGCTACCTCTCTGGTTATTTCATAAAATTTCCCATCAACTTTTGCATAAAATTTGTCATTGAATTTATATGGATGCTCTACATACATCGTCCGTTCCTCCTGAATTTGAAATCTGTTGCGTGTTCCAAATTCAGGAGCGGAGGAGACCGGCTCCTTCTGATGTCTCTGATCATGCGTACTGATTTCCTTTCAGGCCACCAGATCAGGCAGACCTGTGGCTTATTGGCCGGAAATCAAAATTTCAGGGCAACAAAAAAAGCCCCTCCGAGGTGCTAACCCGAAAGAGCTTTTCTAATAATCATATGAAGTTTTCCTGCTGTTCTTTTATTTCCAGCATAATCAGTATAACAGTCCAAAGTATCAAGGGTATCTCAAATACCTGCCGTAAAGTATCACTGATTCCTCTAAAAGTATCATCATTTGATACTTTTTAAATTGGCATAAAAATACACCGGAACTCACCAGCCCGATGTATGATCTTCCTATTTATTTAATGTGCCATGATTTTTCTCATGTTGAGCAATCGCCTGACGAATCAGATACAGCACTTCTCCATTGATAGAACGCCCCTCAAATTCAGCAAGACTTTTCAGTTTTCCGTGCGTCTCAGAATCAATCCGAAGACCAAGATGTTTATCTTTTTCCATATGGCTTCCTCTCCATTTGATAAGTACAAAATAAGTTCATAATACAAGTACATTTTAAGTACAAAACATGGTAAAATGGTTCAAATGAACTTGTTTTAAGTACACTATATTTTATTATTAGGAGAGAGCATCAAAAATATGAAGAAAGAAAAGCGATATTATCAAATCCGAATAGATTATTTCTGGCTTTCCATTCTGGCAGTCATAATTGTTATCTCCATGATCATCGCATATTATGCCTCTGCCCATGAGCAGACATCTTCCCAACCAGTATCTACTAAACACCGTGCTGACATTGATGTAACTTTTGACGATCTGCGCTCATCCCTGGAAAACACATCAGAATGTTATCTATGCGGAAATGCGGAAGAAAGCCTGATGAGCTACTTTAGAAACTTTGACACTATTGGATTGATCTCGCTGAATGACTGGTATGTGATTGATTTTCCACTGAAAAATTACGATGAAAATGGAAATGAGGTAGAAAGTGCTACTTCAACTTCATTCCTCTCTGGGAATACAGGTGAAATATCTTATTCTTCAGACGGAACTCCAAGCCGTGGTATGGCAAGCATAGATGTGACGTTGCCGGAAAATTATGAAATTGATACTAACATGCTAGAAAACCATTTATGCCAGAATTGCCTAAGTAAAGTTGCAGCTTCATTAGAATACAGAAAGACGGACGGAGAAAATAAAGAAGCTATTCCATTGTGCATAGTTGATTTCAAGACATTGGAAATTTACTCACTACAAGATTACTGGAGAGCATATTTTGTCCGAGACTATTATGTAGAAATGGATTTTGATGATAATATAGTAAGAACAGAAGTATTTTACTTGCCAGAACGTCAATAACAAATATGGGAAAGAGGTGATACTATATGGGAATAATTAAATATTTTAGAAAAAAATACTGGGAAGCAGCCATTTTCAGGGGTGGGCGGCGCATACCATTTAGCTGCGATGGCTTGACAGCTGTTCCTGATAGAGCCTATGCACTGTTTACAGAAAAAGAATTGGAAAAAATTTACAACGATAGAAATGAATTTTATAAGAAGCTAATGCAGATGATTGATTCATATTAACAAAAGGTCAATCAAAATTTTATTTGTTACATAAATTAAAAGGTAAATATGTTCAAACATAAGGCCTCGGAATCTTAATGATTTCTGGGGTTTTCTATTATTGAGATAAGGCTATTTATAGCAATTTAAACCGAATTATGATAACATAAGCATTATGTGAATCATAATACTTTGGATGGAATGTTGCAAGAATGGCCATGAGCGAGCCAGTTCATCATTGTCATGGATACTTGGTTTGAAAGACTGATGGCGGAATAATAGAAGCTGTGATAGAATAAAGAAAACGATTTGAAGTGCTAATTTAGAGGACAAAGCTTATGAAAAGCGAAAGTATAATTAAAGGAGTCAGCATCGGAATATCAACAGCAATACTTTGGAGTATTGTTTTAAACAGCAAGGTTGTTGGAATTGGAGTGGGTATATGTCTGGGTATATCTCTTGCTATATCTGACAGTCCTATTTCTTCTAAAAAAGATAAAGATACGTGATGATACAACTTCTAGTTTTTGAAACTGAGAAATCGGAATTTGTCTTGACTTTATAAATTTCCCCGCCTGATTTGCCCCGTTCATTGTCCAGATAGTACATATAGCAGTGGTCACAGCCCTCACTGTATTTGCGGCAGCCATGCCAGGGATTCCAAATATCACTGCTCATACCGATTCCTTTCCAGTTCGCAAATCAGACTGTGAGGCATTCTTCGTGGCCCACGTACCGCACCAATCCCATAGGCTTTCAGCTTCTCAAACGGGAGAAAAGACGGGTTGTACTGATCCAGCTTTTTCAATCTCATCACATGGTTCATATGTACGTTGCCATCATCATAATGGTAAGGAATATTGACTTCTGTAGCTTCGCACCGATATAGAACAGCGGAAACCGGGGCCGTAACATATAGACAGACAACATCGCCAACGGCTACTTCCTCCTGTTTATAGCCTTGGTCAGTAGTTTGATACTATGTACGAACTTTCTGCGTACTTGCTTTCGTTTTCGGATACCGTACAATATTTATACAATGAATCGTCAAGAGAGGAGGCAACAAGGTGACTTCTTTAACCATAGAACAAAAAAGAGTGGACATATACCCAAGCGCAAAGCCGGGCAGCCCAGTTATCTATCTCAACACCTTTTCCAATGCCGTTAACAGTGTGTATAAAAACCTGATGGCGCTCGGCTGCCCAGATTTCTGTCTGGTGGCGGTCAGTAAGCTGAAATGGGATCATGACATGACACCGTGGTATATGGGGCCGATCTCTAAACACGATACGCCCTGCACCGGGGGTGCGGATGATTACCTGAAACTGCTTCTGGATGAAATTATGCCGGAAGCGGAAGCGCTCCTTCCCGGTGCGCCCGCCTGGCGGGGCCTCGCCGGTTACTCGCTGGCCGGGCTGTTCGCCCTCTACGCTCTCTACCAAACGGATGTGTTTGCCCGCGCAGCGAGTATGTCAGGTTCCTTCTGGTTTGAGGGCATCATGGAATATGTGTGCTCCCATGAGATGAAGCGCAAACCTGACTGTCTGTATTTTTCTCTCGGAGACAAGGAGAGCTCCACCGATAATCCGATTTTGAACGTTGTGCAGCAGAATACGCAGGAGATAGAAACACTGTGCCACGGGAAAGGCATCGAAACCACCTTCGTACTGAACAGTGGCAGCCACTATCAGGCGTGCAACAAGCGCACAGCGGCTGGCATTCACTGGATATTAAATAGATAAACCGACAAGGAGATAAAACGATGGATACGATTTATTCGCTTTTTCAGAAAGTAGTTAAAGAACATGAAAATGCCCCGGCTATCATTGAAAACGACCGCGCCATGACTTTTGGAGAGCTGTCCAACATGGTGGATATGATCACGTGCAGCTTTCCGCAGGAAGTACACAGCATCGGCATCGTCATGCGTCACCGAACCGAGATGATTGCCTCGATTCTGGCGGTACTCAAATGCGGCGGCCGATATGTCCCAGCCGAGCCGGATTTTCCCACCGGGCGCATCCATGACATGATGACCGAGGCACAGGTGGATTTTGTGCTGACGGAACACGCCTTTGCGCCCAAACTGAGCAGTTTCCCCATCCGCTATACAGATTGTGAGATCTGCGGCGTGGAGACGCCCTCCTGGAAGCGCAACGCCATCGAAGACCCGGAACGCCCCGCCTATGTGCTGTATACGTCAGGTACCACCGGGCGGCCCAAAGGTGTCTGTGTCACCAACCGCAATGTTTGCCATTATGTCCGTGCCTTTGCCAACGAGTTCCATCCCGGCCCCGGTGATGTCATGCTGCAATATTCCGTCTGTTCTTTTGACATCTTTGTGGAGGAAGTGTTCACCAGTCTGCTGAATGGTGCCGCTCTGGCCATCCCCGCTGGCGAGGATAAGGCCGACATCCATGCATTGATGGCTTTTGTGGAACGCCACCATGTGACTATGATCAGCGGCTTTCCGTATCTGCTGGCAGAAATGAACCACCTGTCTGTCATTCCGTCCTCTCTGCGGCTGCTTATCAGCGGCGGCGATGTGTTGCGGGGCGTTTATGTGGATCACCTGCTGAACAAAGCAGAGGTTTACAACACCTACGGCCCCTCCGAGACAACGGTCTGCGCCTCCTATTACCGTTGTAATAGTGGAACTGTGCTGGAGGACGGTACCTATCCCATCGGTCATCCTGTACTAGGTGCGCAAATCAGGATTCTGGATCAGTCTGGCAACGAGGTTGCCAAAGGGCAGACGGGTGAGATTTGCATTTATGGCGGCGGTGTATCTCTGGGCTACATTGGCGACCATGCCGAGGAAAACAGAGCTTTTGAGCGGCAGCCGGACGGTAGCACCATGTACCGCAGCGGCGATTTGGGCTATATCCTGCCGGATGGCAACATTGCATTCCTGCACCGCAAGGACGACCAAATCATGATTTACGGCAAGCGGGTGGAACTTGCCGAGGTGGAGTCCCGGCTCTATCGGTGCAAGGATGTGCAGCAGGCTATTGTCCGGGCTTTTACAGACGAGGATGGACTGTCCTATATGACCGCCTATGTGGTGCCTTCCGACAATAAGCTGAAAGTCTCGGAAGTAAAAAAAGAACTGTCTGAAAATTTGACTTCCTTTATGATCCCAGAGTTCTTTGTGAAGATGAAGCAGATTCCTTTGAATGTCAACGGTAAGCCGGATGTGTCGAAACTGCCGGTGGTAATGAAAGCGGGGGCATTATAATGGAGATTCAGATCCGGCAGGCCACGATCCAGGACCTGAATGTATTGATGCAATGGCGAATGGAAGTCTTGCATGAGGTATTCTCCATCCCCTCGGAGCGGTCTGTAACAGAGCTGGAATCGGAAAATCGCCGCTACTATCAAACAGAACTGCCGCAGGGCGGACATATTGCCTGCTTTGCCTACGTAGGGAAGGAAATCGTCGGCTGCGGCGGGATATGCCTCTATCATGAGATGCCCTCACCGGACAATCTAAACGGGAAATGTGCCTACCTGATGAACATTTATACCCGGCCGCAGTTTCGCGGACACGGCATAGGGAACAGAATCGTCAGGTGGCTTGTAGAGCAGGCTCGTCAGCGGCATATTTCAAAAATTTATCTTGAAACCTCAAACAAAGGCAGGCCGCTGTATCAAACAATCGGTTTTGCCGATATGAAGGATATGATGAAACTGTCCCGTGAAAAATAAGCAAAATCAAAGGAGCATACATACAATGGAGCTAATCATCTGAAACGTTGAAGTAAAAAGCGTCCTCACAAAATCCAATTTGCCTGTGAGTGATTATTCGGTCAATCCTTATGTGGGCTGTGGCCACGGCTGCAAATATTGCTACGCATCTTTTATGAAGCGTTTTACCAATCACCCGGAGCCCTGGGGAGAGTTCATAGACGTTAAATTTTGGCCGGAAATCAAACACCCGGAGCGGTATGCAGGGAAAGAACTGTTTCTCTGTTACGTGACCGACCCATATCAGCCGCTGGAGGAAACCGCCTGCCGCACCCGCGCCATTTTGGAGCAGATGCAGGGCAGTGAATGTAGCCTCAGTATTGCTACCAAGTCTGACCTGGTGCTGCGTGACCTTGACCTCATTAAAACATTCCCCAATGCGCGGGTATCCTGGTCGATCAAACACACTGGACGAAGATTTTCGCGCTGATATGGACAATGCAGTGAGCATTGAGCGGCGGCTGGCCGCTATGAAAGCATTCCATGATGCTGGTGTGCGCACCACCTGCTTTATCTCGCCGATTTTCCCCGGCCTCACCGACCTGCCCTCCATCATCCACCGGGCGAAGAATCAATGTAATTTGGTCTGGCTGGAAAACCTAAACTTGCGGGGCGGTTATAAGAAAACGATTTTTGACTATATAACGGAAAAACATCCAGACCTGCTGCCGCTGTACGATACCATTTACAATAAAAAAGAACGCAGCTACTGGTCAATGCTGGATGCGCAGATGCGGCAGTTTTGCCAAGAGGAAGGGCTACTGTATGTCCAGGATGATGATTCCATCAAACGCCCGTTCAACGATCCGCCTATCGTGGTCAATTATTTTTTCAACGAAGAGATTATCCCTCGGCCAAAATGCAGAAGAACAGGTAATCAAAACTATATAGTAACATGCAGAAAGCTAGAAGTTGTAGAGGTGAGGTTATGAAACGCGCAGAATTAGAATCAGACATATAACGCCGAGACAGATTATCCGTGGCTCAAATATCCGAATTATGAGGTGTTCCGGCATTGTAATAATCGGAAGTGGTTTGCTCTGATTATGGATGTACCAAAGAACAAGCTGGGGCTGCAAGGCGAAGAAATGCTGGAAGTGGTCGATTTCAAATGTGACCCAATTCTGATTGGCACACTACGAGAGGAACCCGGCTTCTTCCCGGCGTATCACATGAGCAAGGATAGCTGGATTACTGTTGCACTGGATGTGCAGCGTATCAGATGACAAAATCAAAATGTTGCTTGATATGAGTTATGAAGCAACGATACCCAAAACATGCAAAAAGAGATACTGATAAATTCCAGTTGATATTTCACATATTTTAGGAAATTTAATAACTGTTATATTTGATTATCAAATTCTTCGCAAACCCTTGAAAATACTAAGTTTGTAGCAAGTGAACTTTCCCTTACTCTTTCCCTTGTGTTACATTCTCCCATTGGTTTTTATGAACCTTAATATGGGAAAAATTAAGGGAAAGAAAATTTCATAACACAATATAACATATAACAATAACGACATGGTGAACTGATTGAAATGTTTTCGATATTTAACTTTATAACTGATTATCAAAAGAAAATGGAGATAAGATACGATGAGAACAATTTATGCAGAATACAACATAAACCACGATAGTATTGATGTTTACACAAGTGCCGGATATATGCTTCGCATTGATTGCTGGGAAGCTGAAAAAAATTTAAAAACCACATATGGATCAGAATGTGCGCTTACTTCATTGGCTGTGGATGAGCCTTTGGAATATGCAAGATTATATCTTGATGGCAATTTACAGATGTGGGTGGATGCAGAAGATTCATTAGAACTTTATTAAGCAAGAAGTGAAATATTGTTGTAGATCTATCTCATTTCTTGAGGGTTCTTAAGATGCAAGATGATTGCTAATACGCATTTTACAATAGAGTTTAATTTTTAAAACTGTATGGTGGAAAGCAAGTCTGAAATGGCTTGCTTTTTGCTTTACAACGAGGGTGGTTACTGTATAATGAAATATGAAGTAAAAAGCAGTAATTTGATATGAAGCAATAAAGGAAATACATGATGGAAAAATATAAAATTCTAATAGTTGAAGATGATGTTGATTTGAGAGAGGGACTTTCCTTCTCCTTTTCTGGTGATGGATATGATGTGACAGAGACAGGGACAAAAAAGGATGGTTTACAAGAAATCGCAAACGGTGGTTATGATATTGTATTTTTGGATTGTAACCTGCCGGACGGAACGGGCTTTGAACTCTGTAAAGAAGTTCGTAGCTACAGCAATATCCCAATCATTATGCTGACTGCTCGTGATACAGAAATGGATGAGATAAAGGCTTTAGAATTAGGGGTAAATGATTACTTGTCAAAACCATTTTCTCTGGGTGTATTAAAAGCAAGAATGAAGCGGATACTTCAAGAAAAATCTGAAAGTACAAAGATTGTTACAGGTTCATTAAGCATAGACCAGAGTACTTGTAAAGTATATAAAAGAGGTTCAGAAATCTCTCTTAGCAAATTGGAATACCGTCTGTTGGTGTATTTGATTGAAAATAAGAATCATATCCTTTCTAAGGAGCAGATTTTAGAGAAGATATGGGATAGTGATGGAAAATATGTAGATAACAATACGGTGTCTGTGAATATCAGCAGGCTTCGTACAAAGATAGAGGATGATGTATCGAAACCAAAATGGATTCAAACAGTTCATGGAATCGGATATATCTGGAAGGAATAAAGAGATGTGGATTACGATACTTTTAGCAGTGCTTTTGTGTTTGTCGATTGGATATAGCATATATCAAAAAAGAAAAACATATCGCCTGATTGACCGTTTGCTGGACAGTGTGTTAAATCGGGAAATGATTGCAGCTTCTGATGTGGAAGAAGGAGAATATTCTGCCCTTGTCAGTAAAATCAAGCAGATACAGGAAGTGCTTGATAATCACGTGAATAGTGCCGAACAAGAAAAAGAGCAGGTGAAAAGTCTGGTATCTAATATGTCTCATCAATTAAAAACGCCCTTAGCGAATATTTCTCTCTATGCAGAAATCTTAAGTAAAGAGGAAATTACATCAGAACGGAAAACATTGTTTTCTGAAAAAATGCAACGACAGATTGACAAGCTGAGTTGGATTGTGGAGTCTTTATCGAAGATGGTAAAATTGGAGCAAAATATTGATGGCTTTGAAGGAAAAGCAATAGGGATCAAGCAGACGATTTTAGACGCAGTAGATACGCTTTATGAGAAACTGGAAAAAAAGGAAATCAACTTTACATTGGAACCATTTGAGGACAGATTACTGTATCATAATCGAAAATGGACAGCAGAAGTATTTGTAAATTTGTTGGAAAATGCTGTTAAGTACACCGATAGAGGAGGAACTATTTCCATTTGTGTAAAAAGTTATGATTTATACACAGAGATTCAGATTGCAGATAATGGGCGTGGTATCCGGCAGGAGGAAATGACCGATATATTCAAACGATTTTATAGAAGCCCAGAAGTTGAGAATATGGAAGGTTCTGGGATTGGTTTGTATCTTTCTAATCTGATTTTGGAAAAAGAAAAAGGATATATGACGGTAGATTCCGAGTATGGAAAGGGAAGCTGTTTTTCTGTGTTCTTACAAAACTGTAAGAACTAATCATCCGTTTGTAAAGAAATTGCAAGATACGGCAGTTATACTGGATGTATCAAGAAAAGAGGAGTGATGACGGATGAGTATTTTAGAATTACGAAATGTTGAGAAAATATATGGAGAAAAAGATAATCAGGTAAAGGCACTACGGAATATCAATCTAAAAGTAGAAGAAGGCGAGTTTGTTGCCATTGTAGGCACATCTGGTTCAGGCAAATCTACTTGTCTTAATTTAATCGGTGGTCTGGATAATCCGACAAGTGGACAGATTTTTATAAAGAATAAAGAGATTGGTTCTCTTTCAAGAAAAGAACTGACGATTTTCCGTAGAAGAAATATAGGGTTTGTATTCCAGAATTATAGTTTAATGCCTGTGTTGAATGTGTATGATAACGTGGCATTGCCGGTTACATTTGACTGTGGAAAACATATTAACCGCAAATATATCGAAGAATTGTTGCGGGAACTGGGCATTTGGGAGAAACGCAAGAAATATCCAAACGAATTATCCGGCGGTCAGCAGCAAAGAGTTGCAATCGCCAGAGCTTTGGCAAATAAACCGAGTATCCTGCTTTGCGATGAACCGACAGGTAATTTGGACTCAGCCACAACCATTGAGGTTATGGGGTTATTAAAAACGAGTTGTCGTAAGTACAATCAGACGATTCTCATGGTAACGCATAATGAAGCCATTGCACAGACTTGCGACAGAGTAATTCATATTGAAGATGGTCAGATTGTTACAGGAAAGAGAAGATTTCCGGCAAAAGGCGGTGATGTCGTATGTTAAAGCTGGCATGGAAATATATGCGGTATTACAAGAGCCAGACATTTGCAATTTTTGCAAGTATTTTATTAACAGCATCATTGCTTTCCGGGATTTCTTCTTTGATTTACAGCAGTCAGAAAAGTGATCTGGCGAACAGCAAAACTATTTACGGAGACTGGCATTATTATATTGAAACGGATAAGGAACTTTTTAATTCTGTAGAAAGCGGTGAGAAAGGAAAAGGATATACGCTGGAACAGTGTGGAAAAATGGAAATCCGTGACGTTGTGGCAGAAGAATTTATGATCTGTTTTATCCATGCCGATGAAACTTATCGTCAAATGGCACACAGAGACTTGTTGGAAGGAACATTCCCTGAGAAAGAAAATGAAATTGCAGCGGATGGATTTGTGCTTAGTAATCTTGGATTTTCAGGGAATTTAGGAGATTCCCTTCGCATTGGTGAAAAAGAGTATATTGTTACTGGTGTTCTGAAAAGCGAATGGGCGGCAAGTTCCAGTGAAATGGAAGTTTTTGTAAGTGATTCTTTTAAAGGTCGAGGAAGCCAGACGTTTTTATATCTCAGTTTTAATGAAGATGAGAAGTTATATAAACAGTTGGATGCTTTTTTACAGGAACATAAATTATCTTCTGAATCGGTAGCAGAAAATGATGAAGTAATACAGTATCTTGGCGGAGAAGCACCAAGCAGCATTTCTGAAATCGTGAAATTTGGTCTGTTTGAAGAAGAAGGAAACTTCACTTATATCGTTTTGAAATTGCAGAGCGACTACAATCTGGCTTACAACGGAATGATTTTCCTGTTATGTCTGTTCAGTCTTTTCGTAGTTTACAGCGTATTCAGTATTTCTGTATCGAAGAGAACTTCTGAGTACGGAATATTACAGACATTAGGTATCAGTGAAGCGCAGATTGGTGGCACCTTACTTTTGGAACTTTGGACGTTATTTTTCATTGGATATCCGTTAGGATGTCTTTTAGGAAATGGTGTTTTAAGCCTTATGTATCAGAAATTTAGCGGTGTATTTGGTGGAAAAGGAATCAGTGGAGCAGGGAATGGTCTTTCTGTTGCGGACCATACGTTAGCAGAAGGAGAAAATACAGTAGAGTTTTTTGTTTCAAAGGAAGCTGTTGTGTTTGGTTTTGTATTTCTACTGATTTCGTTAGCACTCGTTGCCTTTCTCGTGGTTCGTTCCATGCGGAAAGATTCGCTGAAAACTGTGATGAGTGGAGATACTTCTTTTGTAAAAAGAAGAAAAATATACGCTATGCGAAATGTTAATATGGCAAATGTAGTGGTGCGGAAATTCATGTTTGCCAATAAACGAAAGGTAATAGGGATTTTATTATCCTTGTCTATCGGCGGTTGCATTTTCTTATGTACCACCTATATGGTAGAAAATTTGAAGGTTCACGCAGAACTTTCGCTGATATCGGATGATGGGCTTGGTTCTGAGTACCGTATTTCTTTAAAATCTGACTCGCTGAAGGATACGATTCCGGAGGCGGTAGCAGATAAGATTAAAAACATGCCGGAAACAGAGAATGTATATGCGACAAAGTATACGATGGGGGAATTACAGATTTCCAAAAACGAATTTTTGTCAGAAGAAGAATGGAGTGACTATTTCAAATATCAAAATCAGGAGCCGTATTATATCCAGAGATATGATGGGATCTGTAAGCAGCAGGAAGATGGAAATTATCGGATTAAATATAATGTGTACGGTTACGATGAAGCGATGATAGAACAGCTTCGGGATTTTATTCTGGAGGGAGAGATTCAGCCGGAAACAATAAAGAATAATAATCAAGTGATTGTGACGGCGAATATGGACGGTCAGGGAAATTACTTTTTTTATGGAAAGAAGCCGGGCGATACCATTACTCTTCGAGTACCAAAGACAGAAAACTATACAGATGAACTGTTAAAATTCCAAAGTGGCGAAGAAAACTATATTGAAAAAGAGTTTGAGATTGCGGCAATCGTAAACAGACCGTTGGCGCAGGAGAAAGATTTTCTGAATACAGAAGTCTGGAAAAATGCGCAGAGTGTGATTATGACAGGCGAACAGATGGAAGAAAACTTTGGAATTACAGATTATAGTTTTATCAATGCATCGCCGGCTGATAGTGCGGATGCAAAGATCGTGAGCAATCAGTTATTACAAGTAATCCGAGATGTTCCCAAGGCAGTATTGCAGGATTATACGACCGCAATTGCAACACAGAAAGGTTATCTTGGACAGCAGCAGATCTTCTTTTCCAGTATTGCAGTGATTCTGCTGATTATCAGCCTGTTCCATATCGTAAACAGCATGAGTCATACGATTCTGACCAGAAGAAGAGAGTACGGGATTATCAGAGCAATAGGGATTACGGACGGCGGATTTTACAAGATGATTTTACAGACAGGTATTCTGTATGGATTGTTGGCGGATGTATTTATCTATCTTATTTATAACAGAGTTCTTCGCAGAGTGATGAATTATTATCTGGCTCATGTGCTGCAGTTTTTACATTATACTACTAATATTCCGAATCTGGTTCTGAATGGAATTATGGTGCTGAATGTAGTGATTGCAGTAGTGGCAGTAATGTTTCCGGCTTGGAAGATGGGAAAAGAGAATATCATAAGTGAGATTAGAAGATAGATTTATAATCAGGATTTTTAGAATTTCTTTAGTGGTTAGTATCATTGGATATAGCAATAGAATTAGAGAGAATACCCAATCTTTATAAGTAACCAGAGGGCGACAGTAAAATACTGCCGCCCTTTCTTTTATCGGTTTGTCCAGTAAAGAGTGTTCAGATAACACCGGATTCCAAGATATATTCCCTGTATAAATAATAAAAGAAACAAAAGATTTATGGGCATTACTTTTTTGATTGATTCTCCAAAATAAATGATGACAACAGCACTTGTCAGTATCATTAGTAGAGTAATAACATCCCAACAGTTTTTCTTATATAATTCTATAATCTTTATTTCTATCAGTATCGCAAGTATCCCTGTTCCTGCTACGTATATTCCAACAACTAATATCAGCAATAACCAATATATGATTCCGGCTATAAACGCATTGGGAATTTTTGTACTGATCTGTGCCACAGATTGCCCAGCATCAATCGTCCATCCGATAAAAGTTTGTATGAATGACGCTGCATCATGGAAGAATGATTTACAATCGGAAAGGAGCACATCTGACTGTACTGCCTGAAAAAGAGTGGTTGTCAGCGAATACCATGCAAGAAGGAACAAGGTTGTTTGGAACATTACCGTTTTTGCTTTATATTGTCCTGCAAGTCGCTCTTTTTGTGTTTCGTATTTTGCTTTTGCATTCTGATAGTCTGTCCGGTCACAGGCTTCACATTTTTCATAGAGTACCGGCTTTTCTACCGGTATCTCTACGATTTTCTGATGTGTCCGGGCATAATCCCGTTGTTGTGTTAAGCATCGTATTTTATCTTGACATTCCCCGATCATGACGTTTGCGCTTCGCAGCTTCTCTTTCTCGATCTGCAATGCTCTGTCTGCCAGCTTCAAGTCGTTCTTTAATGCTTGAATATTCCCGGCTTTGTTCTCTTTGTTTAATTTCTCGTTCAAGGTCAGAGATTCGCTGAGCTGCGTCTTCAGTTCCTCGATAAGCTGGTCTTTCTGTTCCAGTTCTTCTTGTATCTCCTCGGTCAAGAGCAGAAGTTCTTCCAACTGTTCGGCGTTCTTTGATTCTCTGGATTCGTTCATCTATATCACGTCCTTTCCTTATTTGCTGTTCCAGTTCAGCAATTCGGTGTTCTGTTTCAGCAATAAACTGTTTTCGCTGTTCAGAGTCTGTGCCAATTTCTGCCATTGCTGATTTTCGTTTTCCAAAAGTTCTATCTTCGTTTTCTGTTCTTCCATCTTGGAAAGCAGTTCCTCGGTATTTGGCAAAATGTTGAGCAGCTCGGATAACTCGCTGTTTAATTTTTGCAATTTCTGATTCTGTTCCTGCATAAGAGAGAGTTGGGTGTCCCGGTTCTGCATTTCCAGAATCATTTCTGCCATTAAGGTCTGCTGTTCTTCGATTTGCCCAATCATGGATTCCATTAAGGGTATAATTTCCCGGCTTTCTTCTAATGTCATTTAATCGCTCCTTCCATAATGATAATGCACCCGATACTTTTCCAAAGGTGTCCAGTATCTTTTGCAATAACGTGTTTTGTTGTTTTATGATTTGATTTTCCGCTACTTTCCACGAACCTTTTATTTCCTGCCCGGCAAGAAACTTTTGTTCAATCTTTCTTGCGTCAGCGCCTTCATGGGTGGTAGGAATCTGGAGTTTTCCCTGTTTTTCATAAGAACGGTGATCGACCTGATTATGCAAAGGAAGATGTTCATTACACACCTTTGCCCATTCACTCCGCCACAGTTCACAATTTTTTGGATTGTTCCATCCGGTAGCATCGGTCAGCACCCGTTTCCATTGCAGGCGGTTTCTTGCACCCATCTTCTGAATTCCGTTTTCGTCTAATACAGGGATACGGATTCCATGACGGTCAGGGTTTTTCTTATCCTGCCACCAGTTCGGATGGGATTCATCAATCACGATATTTCCGTTTTTATCTCTGAGAAAATCCCAATCCTTGACTTCTTTCTTTCCCCAAGAATGATCCGGGTTAAAAGGACGCATAGTCAGAAGCAGATGGACATGGGGGTTGCCATCCCCTTTATCGTGGATACTCCAATCAGCACACATTCCTCTATCTACAAAAGTTTTTTGAATATAGTCAGTTGTATATTGAATTTGTTCCTGTCTGTTCCATTCTTTGGGAAGGGCAAATTCAAATGACCTGCCAAGTTGGGCATCTGCATTTTTTTCAATCTTCAATACCTCATTCCATAACCTTTGTTTCTGAAATGTGATTTTAAATTTTTCTAAAGCAGCTTCTTTATCTTCTGATCTTTTGTATCGGACAGATTTTTGAAAGCGTTTTATATTTTCTTCTGGTACTATCTGCCATTCAGGAGGTGCGTTTTCACACATCATCAGCCGAGTGTAGACCACTTCTTTTTTAGAAGTGTAATAACTGATTCTCCCGGTTTCCTCGTTTTTCATCACATCCCCATTGAGATATGCGGAAGCGGAGATAACAGATTTCCCTTTACTTCGTCCGACTATTTTGACTGTGTAATGAAAAATCGCCATGTCTGGATTCCTCCTTTCTGCACATCCGGCATAGATTTCCGGCAACATTGCTTTCGGTTTTAGGAAAAGCAGCATTGCCGGAACGCCCTCTGCGTAAGAGTGCCCTGCGCATAGCAGCCTGCATGGAATGCGCCTCTCTGGCGAAGAGTGCCTCCTGCGGCATGAGCAGGTCTGGCTGAAAGCCCCGCCGACGGAACGAGCCCGGCAAGCGTGAACGCAGACCGGTTGCCACTTGTGGCAAACTTATTGGGACGACCTCTGGTTGTCCATAAGTGCGCCCTTCATGAAAAAGCAATGAAGGGAATGAAAAACTCATCCCCTCCGCCATTACACTTCCTCCATATCGGTATTGACTTCTTTCTGCATTGCCTTTGAGAAAAATTTCCCGTTGGCTTCCTGCCTTTTCAGAAAACCAATCAGCTTTGGGATGTCTTCTTCCTCAATAGGCGCACCGAGAACGGATTCCACCGCACCGCCAATCTGACAGAGCCTATGGGTTCGTTTTTTACTTTCTTCGGCTTTCTTTCGCTTCAGAAGTTCTTTCTTCTGTGCCGCATATCGTTTCGCCTTTTCAAGGCTTTCCTGCTCTTTCTTTTCCATTTCAAGCATTCGTGCTTCATAACTTTTTGTTGATTTTGCCATTCTTACATTCTCCTTTCCTTCACAAACATAAGTTCTTGGTTGCGTATCAGAAGAAGCACATGGTATAATCTTCTTGCGTGTAGGTATATCATGGCTTCGGTCTGATAGAACCTTTGGCGGTTTCTTGGGAAGCCGCCTTTTTAATTTGCCGCAGTTCTTGTTACGGCTTTTACATTTCCTCTATCCCTCAAATCACGACCTTCATTCGCTTCCATAAACATTTCCAGAATATCGGTTTTAATCAGGACTTTACGACCAACCTTTAATACCGGAAGTTTCTTCCATTCTACAAGCTGTCTTAAGGTGTTTCTGCCGATTCCCGTATAGTCGGCAGCTTCTTCGATGGATAATGCAATTTTTCTTTGCGTCATATAATCACCTCCTTATAAATTGCATTATGCAATTCCTGTGATGTAAGTATATCCTTTTCACATCTTTTTGTCAAGCGTTACGAAATGTTAAAAATAAATATTGCATTGCATATTGCAATTTCGGAAAAACAATGCTATAATTCATACATACCGAAAAAGGAGGCAATCAGCATGAAAGATAAAGAACTACGCAAGCTGATAGGTAGCAGGGCAAAACAGCGTCGTCTGGAATTAAATCTGACACAGCCTTATGTTGCAGAGAAGATGGGAGTTACCGCTTCCACAATCCTGCGTTATGAGAATGGTTCGATTGACAATACCAAAAAGATGGTGCTGGAAGGTCTTTCGGAAGCACTTCATGTATCTATTGAATGGCTCAAGGGGGAAACCGATGAATACGAAACCGATATTACGGATAAGAAAGAATTACAGATTCGTGATGCAATGGGCGATATTCTCAAACAGTTACCTCTCGACCTTAGTAAAAAGGAAGATGCTTTTTCCAAAGATTTACTGCTGTTGATGTTAAAGCAATATAACCTGTTTCTGGAATCATTCCAGTTTGCCTGCAAGAATTACAAGGGCAACACGAATGAAGCGGATATTGCAAAGGCAATGGGATTTGAATCGAATGATGAATATAACGAGATTATGTTTCTCCGGGAGATCACCCATACCGTTAATGCCTTTAATGATATGGCAGATATTGTAAGGCTCTATTCCAAGAAACCGGAAATAGCAGAACAAAGGCTTGAAAATCTTTTATCAGAAGTTTTGTATGATGATTCCGATTCGGTATAGAACGACAACCGGAGTTATGATACAATGAGCACGAGCAAGTCAGGCTGTTTACAGATTTGACGAGCGGCGAATTGGCTTATGGACTTGTCCATAAGATGCCTACACGCAAGAAGCATTTCATCAGTTCCGATTGTCTGATATCGAAAGGAGACACACGATTATGGCAAAAGGATCTGTAAGAAAAAAAGGAAAGAAATGGTACTACCGCTTCTATGTAGAAGATGCAAGCGGCAATCTGGTTCAGAAAGAATACGCTGGAACAGAAAGCAAAAGTGAAACGGAAAAACTGCTCCGTCAGGCAATGGACGATTACGAAAGCAAGAAATTCATTGCAAAGTCGGAAAATATTACAATTGGAGAATTACTTGATATATGGGCAGAGGAAGAATTAAAGACCGGTACGCTCAGTAATGGGACAGTCCAGAATTACCTCGGTGCTATTACCAGCATCAAGAAGCATCCAATTTCAGAGAGAAAGTTGAAAAATGTAACATCTGAGCATTTACAAGCCTTCTTCGATCTGCTTTCCTTTGGTGGCACTTATCCAGATGGTTCAGAAAGAAAAGGTTACAGCAAAGATTACATTCGTTCTTTCTCGGCAGTATTACAGCAGTCATTCCGATTTGCAGTATCACCAAAGCAATATATCACTTTCAATCCGATGCAGTATATTAAGCTGAAATACCAGACGGATGAGGTTGACCTGTTTTCCGATGATGACATGGATGGCGATATACAGCCAATTCCACGAGAGGATTATGAAAGACTGATTGAATTTCTACAGAATTACAATCCACCGGCAATACTTCCAATCCAGATAGCTTATTATGCAGGACTTCGTATCGGTGAAGCCTGTGGTCTGGCATGGCAGGATGTGAATCTTGAAGAACAGTGCCTTACAATCAGACGCAGTATCCGATATGATGGTTCAAGGCACAAGAATATCATCGGACCAACCAAACGAAAAAAGGTAAGGATTGTTGATTTTGGAGATACACTGGCAGAGATTCTTCGCAATGCCCGAAAGGAACAACTTAAAAACCGAATGCAGTACGGAGAACTTTACCACAAAAACTACTACAGAGAAGTAAAAGACAAAAACAGAGTTTACTATGAGTTCTATCATCTGGACGGAACAGAGAATGTTCCAGAAGATTATAAGGAAATATCCTTTGTCTGCTTAAGACCGGATGGAAGTTTGGAACTGCCAAGCACGTTAGGAATTGTTTGCAGGAAGATTGCTCAGAAACTGGATGGATTTGAAGGATTTCATTTTCACCAGTTGCGACACACCTACACAAGCAACCTTCTGGCAAATGGAGCAGCTCCGAAAGATGTACAGGAACTGTTAGGACACTCAGATGTCAGTACCACAATGAATGTCTACGCCCATTCCACAAGAAAAGCCAAGCGGGAATCCGCAAAGTTACTTGATAAAGTGGCAGGCAACGACTAAATAAAACTTTCCCTTATTTCCCTTACGATTATCTCATAAGGGCAAAAATAAGGGAAAATACATATCGTTTCGCTAATGCACAGGCTGGAAAGCCTGTAAAATAGGGAAAGTTAGAAAGATATTTCGGCAAACTTGAATTGTTACACTTAAAAAAGCGGAATTTCACCATCATAGTTTTCTGCTTTTTCCA
>NZ_JAAITI010000044.1 GCF_013304735.1 Blautia luti | reverse complement strand
CGAACCCACGTATCCAGCTTGGAAGGCTGGTGTTCTACCATTGAACTACACCCGCGCATCGTCGCTTCGGTGATTACCGATCGCTTGACCGCTACAACGATGATTAGTATATAGCATACTGTTTTATTTGTCAACAGGTTTTTTGAAATTTTTTAAACTTTTTTATTTATTTGATTTGTCGTCAATAATCCCATACATTTGTGGCGGAAACCTGGCTCTTCGGTTTCTTGATCACAAGCTCCGGACTCTTGGCACTGACTTTGGTATTTGCAGGGATAGATTCTGTGATGAAAGTATTACCACCGATAATGGTATTCTCTCCCACAACGGTCTCTCCGCCAAGAACTGTAGAATTAGAATAAATCGTTACATTGTCACGGATCGTCGGATGACGTTTCACATTGGCAAGCTGCTGTCCCATTCTTGTGGAAAGCGCTCCCAGTGTCACACCCTGATACAGTTTCACATTATTTCCGATCTCTGTTGTCTCACCTACAACCACGCCGGTTCCATGATCAATAAAGAAATACTCTCCGATGGTCGCACCCGGGTTGATATCAATTCCTGTACGGCCGTGTGCATATTCTGACATCACACGTGGGATAAACGGAATTTCTTCTTTATAAAGAACATGAGCCAGACGATATACATAGATTGCAAACAGTCCCGGGTAAGAAAAAATAATCTCTTCCTTACTCTTGGCTGCAGGGTCTCCGTCAAAACCGGCCTGCACATCTGTCAGAAGCAGTCTCTGGATCTCCGGAAGCTGCTCAAAGAATCCACATGTGGTTCTGTCTGCACGAGCTGCTGCCTCTTCCGGTTCCTCTCCGTGATAAAGAAGCGCAATCTCGATCTGGTTCTTCAATCTGTCATAAATGTCATTCAGTCTGTGTCCCACATAATACTCCGGAAATATGGTAGCACTGGTATCTGTGCTGAAATATCCCGGAAATACAATGGATTTCAGATCTCTTACTATATCAATGATCACCGAACGGTTCGGCAGACGTCTGCCGCTCTTCGGCATAAAAAGTTCTTCGGAAGCGTAATTCTCTGTAAGACCTTTGGCAGCCTTAAGAATCGCTGATTTCTTGTCGCTCATAATTCCCTCCATTTCTGCACATCCACTTCTGTCTGTACACTTTATCTCATTATCTTATTATAGTCTGGAAGATTCGTCAATAATACAGAAAGAAAAGTTTCAAAAAAGATTGACCTTTACCCGGATACCTTATATAATAATAAAGGTTTTCGCAAAAGATTCCAAAAAAATCTGGAACTACCTGGAGATGTACCCAAGTGGCTGAAGGGTCCGCACTCGAAATGCGGTAGGTCGGGCAACCGGCGCGAGGGTTCAAATCCCTCCATCTCCGCTTACTGTTGTCTTTTTATCAGCCAGATATCAGGAAGAATTTTTATTTATATTTTATGTATAAAAAACACTTTCATCTCTTGACAATTGTATGTTTTATATGTATAATTTCAACAGTGATGAAAACACAACCGAATATAGGGGATTGGTCAAATGGTATGATAGGGGTCTCCAAAACCTTTGGTGGGAGTTCGATTCTCTCATCCCCTGCTATTAATAAGTGTCGAAGATTCTTGTATTTCAGGGGTTTTCGGCATTTTTTATTTTTGTCATTCCTTGTAGGTAACCAAAAAAGTAATCGCCCGAACTGTAATATCATCGTCCAGGTGATTACTTTTCAATCCTTTAATGCTTTGCATCTCTCTGCATTATAGCATCAGAGATTTTTTCCCATCTGATACGCCTCTTCTACATACGGACTTCTTTTCGTCATGTCCGGGCTTCCGCAGCCGTATCCCAGCACCATTCCCTGATCTTTAAATCCACAATAACGTACCAACGTCTTATAATGAGCTTCCAGAGCTTCAAACGTCCAGTTATCCGCATTCCATGCCACAGTAAGAAGTGCGGATTTCATATGTTTTCCATGGAGACTACTGTTATATGCACAAAATCTGTCCACAACGATCTTAAGCTGTGCGGACATTCCATAATAGTACAGCGGAGTTGCAAACACCACCATATCCGCTCCCAGGATTGCCTCCCGGATCTGCTGATTATCATCCTTCTGAACACATGGACCTTCATAACCACATGCAACACATCCGATACATGGATGAATATTCATCTTCGCAAGGTCAAACCGTTCCACTTTATGTCCAGCCTCCACAGCTCCCTTTGCAAAACTTTCCGCCAGGATGCTGGTAGATCCTTTTTTATTGGGACTTCCCTGCAAAATTATAATCTTCATAAATTCCACGTTCCTTTGACTCTTGTTTATTTTTCTGACAGATCAAGACTTCCTACCCAGTTCTGGATCTGATCCGGATCCGCATGTTCTTTGCAGACACGGCTTTCCGGATCATTATAATCCAGGTCTTCTGTAGTATATGCCTCTGCCGGCTGCAGCTCAAACAATTCTCCGTCGGCTGCATCTGCAATTGTTTCAGCTGCTGCTTTCGTATTTCCGGTTGCTGAGTAATATGCAACCAGAACCTTCGATGATTTTTCTGTGTTTTCGTTATCCTGCAAAGCCTCTTCTTCATTTTCTGTTACGTCTGATTCCGCTGTTGCTGCATGATCCTGGTTCTGGCTTCCGCACCCGGCAGTCATTGTCAGTGCAAACAAGACTCCAGCCATTACAATTGCTTTTTTCATAAACAATGCCCTCCTGTTTTGCAAAGCAGACATTCCCATTCTGCTCTGCCCAATTCAGTTCTTCTTATTTCCCGGAAAATCTTTTTTACACATTTATTTTAGCTTTCACACAGGATTCTGTCTAATACCTATTTTCGCTTGTAAATCATGCCTGCAAAGCATAGTTTATTTTTATCAATACCTGTTCTTTATTCCATATCCGTCTTTTCCGAAATCAGCGCCTTCATTTCTTCATATTGCTGTTTTCCCACCAGGAGCTTGTTCCCTTGTTTTTCGATCAGTCCCTGTTCAGAAAGCCTCTTTACTGCGCGGTTTATGCTTTTCAGACACATTCCTGTCTTATCTGCCAGGCTTTTCTGTCCTTCTTTTACACAGAGCACTCCTTTTTTTCTGATATTGCTCATAGTGATTGACTAGCAGCAGGCACAAGCGATCAGTCCCGTTCATCAAAAGAAAGATACGCTCATTTCTTGCCTGTTCCAGCAGATATTCTCCCATCTGCTGGCTTTCATATTTCAATGCCTTTATGTCTGAATACATCCATTTCTCAAACATTGGCCTTGAAATTTTCACCGCAATACTGTCTGTCACCGTTCGAAGTGAGGTCTTATAGACATCCAGATCCATAATAAATTCCATTCCGCCAAACGCATACATTTTTCGAAACTGCATAAAATCATAGCTGATCCCAAGTACCCGGTAATCTGTAGCCACGATCAGTCCTTCTATAATAAAATAAATCGTATCTGCCGGATTATTCTCTCGGATAAATGTTGTCCCTTTTTTCATTTTTTCCACAACAAATGCATCAATAAGCCAGTCAGGAGCAGTTCGAAAATATGTTTCAAACTGCTCCCTTCTTTCCTGGCCTACTTCTTTTAAAAAGGGACATTTCTGATATAAATACCGTTCTCCCATATTCATTTCTCTGCCAGTATATTATTTTTTTATTTCAGCTTCTCCAGGATTGATTTCCCGATGGTGCCCTCGGGCATTTTTACCCCGAAGTTCTCTGCAACAGAGGCGCCGATCACAGCAAATGTATCCTGGTCCTCAATAGCTCCCGTCTCTTTCATTTTCTTTGAATATGCAAGAAACGGAACATATTCTCTGGTATGATCCGTTCCTGTATAGGTGGGATCATTTCCGTGATCTGCAGTCAGGATCAAAAGATCATCCTCCCGCATTTCATTCATAAGATTACCAAGTCCTTTATCAAACTTCTCGATCTCATGTCCATATCCTTCCGGATTTCTTCTGTGTCCCCACAGAGCATCGAAATCCACCAGGTTTACAAAACAAAGTCCATGAAAATCTTCTTTGCAGATCTCCACGGTCTGCTGCATGCCGTGTACAGAGCTGTCCGAGTGATAAGTCTTTGTGATTCCCTCGCCACAGAAAATATCGTTGATCTTCCCAACACCGATCACATCAAGGCCTGCATCTTTCAATGCATTGAGCGCTGTTCTTCCTGTGGGCTTCAGTGCATAATCATGGCGGTTGCTGGTTCTTTTAAACTCACCCTTTTTCTTTCCCACATAAGGCCTTGCAATAACTCTTCCAACTCTCCACTCGTCTTTCATGGTCAGTTCTCTGGCAATCTCACAGCAACGATACAGATTTGCAAGATCAAACGTCTCCTCATTTCCGCAGATCTGCATTACAGAATCTGCAGATGTATAGACGATCATGGCGCCTGTATTTATCTCTTCCTCACCGAGTTCTTCTATGATCTCTGTACCGCTGGCACTCTTGTTTCCTATCACACGCTTACCGCATCTTTTCTCCAGCTCCTGGATCAGTTCCTTTGGAAATCCTGTCTCTGTAAAAGTAATAAACGGCTTTTTTGTATTAATTCCCATCATTTCCCAGTGTCCGGTCATGGTATCCTTGCCATTGCTGGTTTCCGCAATCCGCATATAACGCCCCATCGGTTTCTCCACGCCTTCCATCCTGCCGCCTTTATGCAGGTTCAGCATCCCCAGCTTCTGAAGATTTGGAATATCCAGAGTTCCCATCTTATCCAGGATATGTCCAAATGTATCCACACCTTTGTCACCAAATTTTTCGGAATCCGGCATTGCCCCGATTCCAAGTGAATCCAGAACGATCACAAATACTCTCTTATAAGTTTCCATAAGCACATTCCTTTCTGTCAGGCCAGATTAGCCGGTCCAAATCCAAGTGGTAAAAGTTCCTTTAAAGTAAAAATATCATATTTATCTTTGCTGACTGCCAGTATGATCTGAAAGGTTTCCGGATCACAGAATTCCATCATAACCTGTCTGCACACCCCACACGGTGCCGCATATTCTGTAAGAACGCCATCCTTGCCGCCCACAATGCAGATTGCCTGAAATTCCCTCACGCCCTCACTGACCGCTTTGAAAAAAGCAGTTCTCTCTGCACAGTTCGTTGGGGTATAGGCAGCATTTTCTATATTACACCCGGTATAATAGGTACCATTTTTTGCAAGAAGTGCCGCGCCTACATGAAAATGCGAATATGGCACATACGAATAATCCAGCTGTCTGATCGCCAGATCGATCATTTCTTCAATCTGTTTCTTTTCCATGATTTTCCCACCTTTCCCGAATAAAGTGAATGTTTCCATTTCACTGTGTTATAGCTTCATACTCCGCAGTCCAAAATCAGATAATATTTATCCTCTTTAATATCCTGCCCCTTCTTCTTTCTTCACGATCTTCACAATTCTGCTGGTTCCAAGACGGTCTGCTCCAAGAGTAAGGAATTTCTCCGCATCGTCCATGCTTGAAATACCACCTGCCGCTTTGATCTTCACACCTTCTCCTACGTGTTTTGCAAACAGCTGGATATCATCAAAAGTTGCACCTCCTGTAGAAAATCCGGTAGAAGTTTTGATATAATCTGCCCCTGCATTTGTCACAAGCTCACACATTTTAATCTTTTCTTCTTCTGTCAGCAGGCAGGTTTCGATGATCACTTTCAGGATTTTATCCCCGCATGCCTCTTTCAGAGTACGGATCTCCTGTTCAACATCCTGATATTTTTTATCTTTAAGCCATCCGATATTCATCACCATATCAATTTCATCCGCCCCGTTTTCGATGGCGTCTTTTGTTTCAAATTCCTTCGTTTTTGTGGTCATATTTCCATTTGGAAAACCGATCACTGTACAAATTGCCACCTTCCCCTGCACATATTCGCTGGCCTGTTTTACATAGCACGGCGGAATACATACAGAAGCAGTCTGGTATTTGATCCCGTCATCACAGATCTGTCGGATCTCCTCCCAGGTTGCACCCTGCAGAAGCAGGGTGTGATCTACATGTTTTAAAATTTCATTTACATTCATCTTTATTCTCCTTTTTTCTGTGACTGGTCCGCACGGATCAGTTCCCGGATCGCCTGTACTGCAACCTGGATCGCCTTATCAGTATCATGCACAACAGGATTATCCAGTCCCAGTTTTTCTCTTTCCTGGTTTGCAAGCACCAGGAAGCAGGAACCTGCACGTACTCTTAAATGGCTTGCTACTACAAAAAGAGCAGCAGATTCCATCTCAGAAGCAAGGCATCCGAGGCGCTTCCACGCTTCCCATTTATTCATCAGTTCATAGCTGACCGGCTTGGTCTCCGGCTCATGCTGACCGTAGAATGCATCTTTACACTGTACCACACCTGTATGAAATTCACAGCCTTCTTTTTTCGCACCTTCCACAAGTGCATTGATCACTTCCAGATTTGCCACAGCCGGGAATTCGATAGGTGCATACTCTTTACTGGTACCTTCCATACGGATCGCACCGGTTGCAACAACAATGTCTCCGCTCTTTACCTCCGGCTGCATTCCACCACAGGTTCCGATCCGGACAAAAGTATCTGCTCCGCATCGATAAAGTTCTTCCATTGCAATGGAAGCAGACGGTCCTCCGATTCCGGTGGATGTTACACTTACCTTCACTCCATCCAGTGTTCCGGTATAGGTTACATATTCCCGGTTATCTGCCACAAAAACCGGATCATCAAAATACTGTGCGATCTTTTTGCAGCGTTTCGGGTCTCCCGGTAAAATAACGTAACGTCCCACTTCTCCTTTTGCTACCTGAATATGATACTGTCTGCTTGCGTCTTCTGAATAATTTTTCATATCTGTCATCCTCTCTTTTTTTGTTTTATATATCCTCTTTTAATTTTTTACCTGGTCTCATTTTATCTTTGTCCTTTATCATAAGGAATTCCTTCCGCTTTCGGTGCCCTTGATTTCTGGGAAATAAAGGCAAGAACAACGAGAGAAATAATGTATGGCAGCATATTATACAAACTGCTTGGAAGTTTTAATGCCACAAGCGGCGCAAATCCGGTATACACGTTTGACAGCGCACGGAAAAATCCAAATAACAATGCTGCCAGTCCGATATTCACCGGTCTCCACTGTCCAAAAATCATAACCGCCAGTGCCAGGAATCCAAAACCTGCCACCCCATTCTCAAATTTCCACTCACTTACACCCGCCGTGATGTAGACCAGACCCCCAAGGCCCCCAAGTGCTCCGGAGATCAGCACTCCTGCATAACGCATTCGGTAAACAGAAATACCTACGGAATCCGCTGCCTGCGGGTGCTCTCCACATGCACACAGCCGAAGACCAAACTTTGTTCTATATAATACAATGTGTGAAGCAATGATTGCCAGTACAATGATCAGCATAAACCAGTTAAACTCAAAATCTCCGATCTTTACCAGAAACACCTGCTTTGCCTGACGATATACAACAGTAGAAGATACATTATCCGGATTTTCCGCTACATTGATCGCTCTTACAATAACAACTGCCGCCGCAGTTCCCATTAAGTTTAATGCAGTTCCCACCAGTGTCTGATCAGCATTAAAGTGGATCGCCGCAAATCCCAGAAGCAGTGAAAATGCCATTCCAACTAAAACACTTGCCAGTACGATCAGAATAAACAAAACGATTCCCGGAGTGGTTGCCGGAAGAAATTTCATTGCCAGGGCACCGCCAAGGGCTCCCATGACCATGATGCCTTCCAGGCCAATATTGATTACTCCACTGTGCTCCGAAAAACAGCCCCCAAGAGCAACCAGTGCCAGAACCGATGCAAAGATTAATGTATACTGAACTAATAATACCATATTATTTCCGGCCTCCTTTCTTTACCTTTACACTTTTTTCTTCTTTTTTATCCAGGTAACGGTTAAACCAGATCTTGAAGAAAAATACAAACGCACACAGATAAATAATAAATGCTGAGATCAGATCAGAAATCTGTGTACAGTATGTTGTTGTATCCACATAAGTACCACCACTAGTAATATGCTGGATAAAGTAGGAGGCGAAAATTGTTCCGATAGGATCCAATCCACCGAGAAATGCCGCTGCGATTCCATTAAATCCCATGCCCGGCACACTTGTCTGCTGTACCATCCACTGTTCAATTCCGCTTAAGTAGAAAATTCCCGCACCGAAACCGGCAAGACCTCCGGAAATCATCATGGTAACGATAATATTTCTTTTTTCATGCATGCCACAGTATTTTGCGGCCAGTTTGTTGATTCCTGTTGCTTTCAGTTCAAAGCCAAATTTTGTTTTCTGCAGCACAACCCATACAATAATCGCTGCGATCACTGCCATCGGCACCCCAATGGTCATGTATTTGTTATGAAACAGTTCATTTAATCCAGCTGTTGGAAGCATTGCACTTTTGTTGTAGCTGAATAACAGTTTTGTATATGGTGTGGAACCATCCTTTACCTGTGATAATAACATATTTACGCTGTAAAGAGAAATCCAGTTTAGCATAATACAGGAAATTACTTCGTTTACATTCAAATATGCTTTTAATGCACCGGAAATTCCTCCCACCGCAGCAGCAATAAGTACTCCTGCGATCAGGCAAATATACCACGGCAGGTTAAATCTTAAGGCCATATACAGGCATCCACCTGCGCCGATCACATACTGACCTGCTGCACCAATGTTGAACAAACCTACTTTGTAGGCAAATATTACTGATAACGCACACATCAGAAGTGCTGACGCTTTTATTAAAGTTGTTCCAAAATATTTCGTCGCTGCTGCCGCATTCGGATAATAGAAAAAGTTTTTCATAATTGCTATGATCGCTTTTCCGGCACCGGAAGGCGAAATGATCAGAAGCACGACAAATCCAACAATAAGACCTATGACAATGCAGATCAGCGATGCCAGTACTGTCTGAAATGCATTATTTCTCAGAAGTTTCTGTTTTTTATCCATTCTCTTTTATCCCCTTTCTCTTTGAGCCTGCCATATATAACCCCAGCTCTTCTACAGATACTTTTTTCGGGTCAAATTCTCCTACGATCTCACCCTCATACATGACCAGAATACGGTCTGAAACATTCATAACTTCATCCAGTTCAAGGCTTACCAGCAATACACCCTTTCCCGCATCTCTCTCAGCAACGATCTGCTTATGGATATACTCGATGGCTCCCACATCCAGGCCTCTGGTAGGCTGTACGGCGATAAGGAATTTCGGATCTTTATCAATTTCCCTTGCAATGATCGCTTTCTGCTGGTTACCTCCGGACATGGAGCGTACTTTCGTGACCGGTCCCTGGCCGGAGCGGATATCATACTGTTTGATCAGACGGTTTGCATATTTTCTGATCTCTTTTCTCTTTAAGAAACCAAAACGGTTTGTAAACTGTGGTTCAAAATAACGTTCCAGAACAATGTTATCTTCCAGAGAATAATCCAGGACCAGACCATGCTTATGTCTGTCTTCCGGGATATGGCTCATGCCGGAAGTGATTCTTCTTCGGATGGGCATGTTTGTAATATCCTGTCCATTCATTGTGATCGTTCCTTCCTTTACCGGTTCCAGCCCGGAAAGGCCATATACCAGCTCCGACTGGCCATTTCCGTCAATTCCCGCGATACAGACGATCTCACCTCTTCTGACATCAAAGGATACATGATTCACCGCATTGTTCTTGTGTTGTTTTGATGCAACGGTCATATTCCTTACACTTAATACAACATCTCCTGTTTTCGCCGGTTTTTTATCTACAACAAAATTTACATCTCTTCCAACCATCATTGCAGAAAGCTTTTCCGGTGTTGTATCTTTGATATCTACAGTTCCGATATATTTTCCTTTTCGAAGCACGCTGCAGCGATCTGCCACTGCCATGATCTCCGCAAGTTTATGGGTAATAAACAAAATACTTTTACCTTCTGCTGCAAGGTTCTTCATGATCACCATAAGCTCATTGATCTCCTGGGGAGTAAGTACCGCTGTAGGCTCATCAAAGATCAGGACCTCATTATCACGATACAGCATTTTCAGGATTTCCGTTCTCTGCTGCATACCAACTGTGATATTTTCGATCTTCGCATCCGGGTCAACAGAAAGACCATATTTTTCAGACAGCTCCACAACCTTTTTTCTTGCTTCATCCTTTTTCAGAAAGCCGCCATTTGTTGTGGTTTCCACACCCAGCATGATATTATCCAGAACAGAAAAACATTCTACCAGTTTGAAATGCTGGTGGACCATACCAATCCCCAGTTCATTGGCATCATTAGGATCCTGGATATCCACTTTCTTACCGTTTTTTCTGATCTCGCTCTCTTCCGGCTGATATAATCCAAACAAAACACTCATCAGCGTGGATTTTCCGGCACCGTTTTCTCCAAGCAGTGCATGGATCTCACCTTTTTTCAACTGAAGTGTGATATTGTCATTGGCTACAATCCCCGGAAAACGTTTTGTTATATTTAACATTTCAATCACATACTCGCTCATTGTTTTCCTCCTTTATTTCATCATTCATGTTTTATTATTTAATGCTGCCGTAATCGGTTGCTGTGATCTCTGTTTCCGGAAATGTTGTACTGTCGCTGAACACTTCATATTCTCCGTTATACATTCGCTGTACCAGCTTCTGATAATCTTCTTTCGTAAAAGTACCATCCCACTGCGTGGTCTCTTCCGGAAGCTGTACATAATTTTCAGCCGGATCCGGGGATTCCATTCCAAGGTTTTCGATTTTTCCTACATATTTATCCCATTCATTATCCAGGATCGCATCCAGCACATTATCAATGGTAACCTGCAGACCTTTCATTGCAGAAGTCACAGTCAGGCCTTCTTTGTAATCGTCAATAGTTGCGGACTGGTCGGAGTCAACACCGATAACTTTTCCGCCGGTTTTAACTGCCGCCTCTGCCGCAGAAGTATAAATTCCTCCACCACAGGCAAATACAACTTCCACACCTTTTGATCCATACCAGGTATCCATGTAAGCCGTGATATCTGCGTCTCCATAGAACTGTCCGCCACATACATACTCAACCTGTACTTCATCTGTGATTCCAAGCTCTTTTGCAGCTGCATCTGCTCCCTGAACATATCCGTAGCCATAGCGGTTAACTGCCGGAACAGACATTCCGCCCAGAAATCCCAGATGGCGGTATCCAAGCATGACTGCCGCATAACCGGCCATAAATCCGGAAAGTTCTTCCTGATAAGTACAGCAGTATACGTTATCCTCATTGTAATAATCCGTTACATTATAGTGATCCGGATTGTAGTCATATCCTTCTCCGATACCCTTTTCGCAGATATCACCGGCACTTACATCCAGTGCCAGGAATTTCACCTCCGGGTACAGATCCGATTCATCGATCACAGTCGGTGCAAACACATAGCCGGAAAGCACAATTACATTCGCGCCATCTGCCACTGCCTGATCCACACTTGCTGTTCTGGCTTCATCCGAATCGCTCTGGGGTTTGTAATAGTTGAACTCAATGTCATTTTCCTTTCCCCATGCCTTACATGCTTCGTAAGTCATCTGATTGAAGCTCTGGTCTGTGATATCACCGGAGTCTGTTACCATTGCTACTTTCATTTTCTCTTCTGAAGCATCCGCCGCATTTTTGTTCTGTGTGCTTCCACATCCTGCAAGCGATCCAGTCATCGCCGCCGCTAATAATACTACCATTATTTTCCGTTTCATTATGGCATCTCCTTTCATGATTTTTGTTCTGTCTTCCGCATTTGTTAGGCCAAAGTATAAGTGACATTGGTCCTTTTTCATAGGACACATGTCTTTTTTTAATGGTCCTTTCTATATTTCGTTGGTTATTTATAATTTGTTATCTTTCTTTTTGGTTATTTTATACAATTTCTCTGCATCTATTTTCCTGCTGCATTATGTTTTCGGGCACAAAAAAAGGACTGCACCTCAATACAGTCCATTCCTTTCATTCTTTACATACATCCACCCAGCCCTCAGCTCCGGAAATCTGTTCCAGCTCTTCGATGGAAAGCTTCACGGCACTGTGATCATCTCCTGCTGCCGGATAAACAACGTCAAACTGCCGCAGGCTCTCATCCAGATATACATTCACGCCTTCGTTGATCCCGAACGGGCAAACGCCTCCAGGTGCATGTCCAATCTGGCTTTCTACCTCATCAAATGGTATCATTTTCGCTTTTACATGAAAGGTATCCTTATATTTCCGGTTATCGATCCTGGCAGTTCCTTCCGTCAGGATCAGCACCGGCTGGTCATCCTGAAGAAACGACATGGTCTTTGCGATCATCCCCGGTTCCACGCCCAGAGCCTGGGCCGCCTCCACAACGGTCGCCGTAGAATCTTCCAGTCGGATCACATGATCCAGCATTCCTTTGTTTTTCAGATATTCTTCTGCTTTTTCCAGTGACATTTCCTGTACCTCCAAAATATCTATTTTATGTCAAAAATCCCTTACAAGACCCGTTCATACATCTTGTATTCCGTCCAGCCGGTATCCTCATAAAACATATCTTTTGCCTGGACAAAACGAAATCCACATCCTGTATAGAGTCTCTCCGCAGCTGTATTGGTACCCAGGATATCCAGCCTTACCTTTTTTTCTTTTCCGTTTTTGCCAGTTTCAGGATTTCCTCCATGAAATACCTGCCGATGCCTTTACCCTGCCTGGAAGGAGAAACAGCCAGTGCATGGGGCACAAGAATTTCATTTTCTCCACATTCAATGCTCCAGGTCACGCCTGCATATCCTTCATTACAGGCACTGTTCAGGAGCACGCTTGCACAAAGCCCACCCCCTTCTTCCAGTACAAAAAGTTCTCCTCTGTCAAGGCTTTCCTGTAAAAAAGAATCTGTGGGATAAATTCCTTTCTTCCATCCGATCTTATCATTCTGGTCACTCATCTCATCGATAAGATCCCAGTAAAACTGTTTTATCATGTGAAAATCTTCCAGGTTTGCTTTCTTAAATAACATCGTTCATTCTTCCTTACATTATAGTCCAGTTTATTCATAAGATATAATGATTTTCTTACAATGCTCACAACGATAAGCATCAATCCGGTCACCATAGATCATTTTCGACAGACCTTTTTCTGTGTTTAACCGCATGGACTCTCCCCTGGTTCTCCATTCCATTCCGGAAGTCAAGCGGATATTCGCAATCCGCTTCGCTACGTAGCTCTACACCAAATAACTGCTCCGCAGTTTATCAGGAGGAGCTTGCACTCCTCCTGATACAAGCAAGTCCCCACCTACTGCTTATTGCTTTTCGCAATTGAAGCAGGGGACTTACTTGATTTGGTTAAAAGAATGGATCTGACCCTCACACATTTCTCTTCCGCAATAGGGGCATTTCAGCTTAACTTCCTCTGCATCCAGATCTTTTTCAAGGCACACAAGCTGGATATCCGGAATCCCGTTAAACGTACATTTTACAATCCCTGTTTCCTCATATCCAAGCTTCTGGTACAGCTTTCTTGCCTGGGTATTCCGTGCATTGGTATCCATTCGCAGTGAACTGCATCCGCAACGTCTGGCATAATCTTCATAGAATGCCACAAATTTTTTTCCATAGCCTTTATTCTTCTTTGAAGGTTCTACAGCCAGACAATGCAGCACCATAACTTCACTGTCCTCTGCTTCCACTCTCCACCGGGCATATTTATATTCCTCAACCTGGATCTGATTGATGACCGCTGCTGCCACAACTTCATTTTCCTCTTTCATAACGAACAGATCATTCCGTCTCAAAGCATCTTCTGCTGTCTTTCTCACCGGATATACATTCCGGATCCATCCGATCACAGCTCTTCCATTTTCTTCCTCATCATGAATATGTTCATAGATTCTCTCGATATCATCAATATCTGTTTCTTTTGCTTTTAATATTTCCACTATCCTGTCTTTATCCTTTCTTCTGATCTGATCCAGCAGAGCCAGGGCCGCTTTCCTATCTGCTCAGACACTCTTTAAGCTCAGCCAAAATTTTTGCCTCCTCAAGAGGTTTGGTAAGATGCTGGTTCATCCCGGAAATACGGCTGTTAATGATATCCTCAGAAAATGCATTGGCACTCATGGCAATGATCGGTATTGTTCCGGCATCCCTTCTCTTCATGGAACGGATCTTGCGTGCCGCATCCCAGCCATTCATATTTGGCATCATAATATCCATGAAGATCACATCATAATACCCCGGCTGCGCTTTTTCAAATTTTTTCACTGCTTCTTCCCCATCAGCCGCACACTCTACGCGGATTCCATTATTTTCCAGCATAAATTTTGCAATTTCCATATTCAGTTCATTATCTTCCGCTATCAGGGCGCACATTCCCTCGAAAGATATTTCCTGCCTGGTTCCGTTATCTGTTTTTGAAATTTCGTTTTTTTCCGGCTGTCCGATCTTAAACGGAAGTGTCATTGTTACAGTTGTCCCACTGCCTTTTTTGCTTTTTATCTCAATGGTACCTTCCATTCTTTCTACGATCTTCTTAGCGATCGCAAGGCCAAGCCCCGCACCTTCGTATTTTGTTCTGCTGGTTTCATTTTCCTGAGAAAACATCTCAAACGCATGGCTTATAAACTCTTCGCTCATGCCGATTCCGTTATCCTCGCATACAAATTCATACATCACATGACTGTCATCCACAGATTTTTCTGAACACCATACATGTATCGTACCTCCTGGTTCTGTAAATTTCACTGCATTATCCGCAACTATCGTCAGAAGTCGCTCCAAATAAGCCGGGTTTCCTACCAGATATACATGCTTTAAATTTCCTTTTTTCCAGTCCACCACATAATCAATATTTTTTTCTTCCGCCAGAATCTGCTTATCGGTATTTGCTCTGCTTAACACCTCTGTGAGATCAAAATCCAGTTCCTGTTCAATAATATCTCCGGATTCCAGTTTACTCATATCCAGTATATTGCTTACAAGAGAAACCAGATGTTTGGAGGATTCCAGAACCTGATCTCTGCATTTTTGCTGCATTTCAAGATCATTTGGATAATGGTTTGCAAGATCGATCATACCGATGATCCCGTTCATTGGTGTACGGATATCATGACTCATGTTTGACAAAAACCTGGATTTAAGAGCTGCATCTTTTTTCGCTTCCGCCACCTGATACAGAAGCGATGCTTCCCGTTTCTTTGCCGCACTGATACTTCGGATCGCACAGAGCACATGTGTCAGATTTCCATTTGTGTCCCTCTTTTTTTCAATAAAACGAAGTTTATGCCAGTTTCCATCCTTCATCCGGTATTCCATGGCAATGGTTTCTTCATTCTTCATTCGTTCCGGCAGCGTAGAAATATCTGTAAATTTAAAAAATGCCTCCTGATATTCCTCCGCAATATATTGTCTGTATACTTTTTTATTATTGACTGACAGAACACCGGAGTTTATAAAATTCAACTGTTCTTTATCTTTGTTTGAAATTTCTTCAAACCAGTCCGCCTGGATATCAATTCTTGATATATACTGATATGTTTTTGCAATGGAAGATATGATCTCGTTTCTCAGTTCCGCTTCCTCCAGTGCTTTCTCCAGTCGTTTCTGTGTCGCTTTTTCCTTATAAAGAATACTGTCTATACTGCGATATCCTAAAAATATGGTAAATGTTTTCTCATCGCTTTTTCCCTGTACCGCATAGGCTTCATAATATTTATTTTTTTCTGTTTCTGAAACGCTCTGGTAATGATAGGTAATCTTTTCCGTATTACAAAGCCTTCTCTTCATATTTCTGCAGGTATGCCAGTTCAGGAATTCTTCTCTGTCCTGTTCTAAAATAAAGGAATCCGCATATTCTTTCGCATAATCATCAAAATTGGCAAATGTTTTGTCTTTCCTGTCCGCCAGTTTTCTGGCATTTGTATTTTCAGCAAGACGGAGAATCTCAAATTTTCCGGAATTAAGTTCTATCCGATACAGGGAAACGTACTCCGGAAATAGTTTTCTTATGATAAATTCTTCATCGCTTAGCGGGTCCTGTATCTCGTCATCTGGATTTCTGTCCTTATCCCATGCCTGGATCAGTCCGGAACAGAATCCGCTCTTCCCGATAGGTGTGATTGTCACATGATATTTTTTTCCTTTTCGAATCACCATTTCACTGGACCTGTTCTCATATGCCGCCCCATAACAGGCGTATAACCACTTCTCATCAATTTTCGGGAACAGATCCAGAAAGGACCGATCGATCATCGCTTCCAGCCTGTAGTCTTTTATATCTGCAAAGGCCTGATTACAGTAACGGTAGATCCAGTCCACCGGCTGTCCTTTATCGTCCAGCACAAGTTCCAGCACGCAATATCCTACAGAACTATGGTCAAAAATATTCAGGTTAAATTGTTCTTTATATGACGGCATGGCATCACCTCCCTGATGATGTTGATTATTTTTTTATCAGATAAGAATATTTTCGAATCTGATAACGCAACAATTCCCTAATTCGATTACAGATTTCTTCAGAATATATCCCCGCAACGGAATCCAGAATGGCATTTACATCCTCAATGTTGAAATTAAAATCTATCTGGGTTCCATATAATTCTTCTGCTGCCTCAAGCTGAATGTCAAAATCCATGCTAAAAGGTTTTGATTCTATTTTTTCCAGGCAAGCCTCGTAGGATAATTCTAGTGGATAGTCCACACTGGTATCTGCAAATATGCAAAGTCCCTGGTCAAATAAAGGGCTGAGCGAATATCGCTGTGTTTTTTCATTATAGATCACAGCAATATTATTGGTATGTCTGTCCTCATTTACAAAAAAAGCATCAATCTCCAACATTGCCGTAATATACTTGCCAAAACCTTCAATCTCAGTTATACGTTCAACCTGTTCTACCATATACTGAATTCTTTCCGTAACTTCTTCAAAATCAGTCAGCCTTATAGCCAGGCTTTCCCCCATATATTGGCGATACAATTTCTCAACTGGAATCAGAATTTCATTCTTTTTTAAAAAATCCTCACTAACACAACCAGATATAACCTGCTCTTTATATTCGATCTGAACGGGCTCATATCTTACAAACGGATAGCTCAATTCACTTCTGTCCAGAAGCTTCGAAACAAGTACCTCTGCCAGGCTCTCATATCCCATATAATCCGCCTTATACCACAGATTATCAATCTTCCATTTACGTTGATCACCTTTTGATGTATGGCCTGTCTTGTGTAAAGGAGAATACTTATTAAGTTCAATTTTATCCACCCAAAATCACCTTTCCTTTTTTACCATCATGATCCATTGGTGATCCCCTTCCATATATCCATCTGTTTTTTCAATAATCAGAAGTGGATCGTAAAAAGGAATTCTCATATCTCTCAGGATTTCTTTTGCATGATCGCGTGTCCTGGGAAAACATCTGTCCTCCAGAAAATACTCAAAATCATTCCAGCTTGGATTATCCACAACTCCAAATGCTCTTAATGGTATCTGATCCGTATAATTTTTAATATAAATTTTTTCGTGTAAAAAATCTATATCTATCATCGTGCACAGATAATCCCTGTTCATAAAATACATCCTCATTTTTACATCTGGATCTTCACTGAAATTATGCACACGTTTTATCTGACTGTAGATCGTCTGTCTGGATACATGGTATTTTTTTGCAATTTCTGTAATCTTCACACCCTGCTTCTGCAACGCAAGGATATTCGCAAGCTGTGGATCTGTAAAAGAATTCTTTCTGCCGACAGGACTCCTGTTTGCAGAATTTCCTTTTTTTCTGTAGCATGCTGCATCTTCTGCGATTCGCCTTAATTCTTTAGCATCTGTTGTACCAAAAATCTCTCTGATCTGTTCCGTTAAGTCTGGTTCTTTTACTTTCATATAACCACCTCAGTTTGACTATAACATGCAAAAGAAAGAAGTGTCAAGTTTTTATTTCTTGACACTTCTTTCTTACGCAAATATTAGCTCTGTCATGTTTTATCAACCATATTCCTTTTGACTTTTCCTGAAATTTATGATACCGTTAGTTAGTAGAATCTAACAGCAAATCAATATCAAGGAGGCGTTGCTATGACCCCTGAAGAATATAAAAAACTTTCTGTCAAAGAATTTACGCAGGCAGCCAAAATCTATGACAGCGGCCATGCCGGTATTTACGAAATGTGCAAAGACGATTATCCTCCGATTCTGGCAGAACTGGAAAAAGAATCTTTTCATGATGTCCTGGACTGCGGCTGTGGAACCGGCCCGATGATCGAACTTCTTCATGAGAAATATCCGGATAAACACTACACCGGCCTGGATCTTACTCCTGAAATGATCCATGTGGCCCAGGCCAAGAATCTCTCCAACACGGAATTTCTTGTAGGTGACAGTGAAAATCTGCCCTTTGAGGATGATTCTTTTGATGCCGTTATCTGTGCAAACAGCTTTCATCATTATCCAAATCCCCAGGACTTTTTTAACAGTACCTACCGTGTCCTGCGTAAAGGCGGCCGCCTGATCCTGCGCGACTATACTTCCTCCAACTTTATTGTCTGGCTTATGAATCATCTGGAGATGCCCCTGGCTAATCTGTTCGGACACGGCGATGTAAAGATACACAAACCTGCAGAATTCATCGCCATGGCAGAAAAAGCCGGATTCACCGTACTGACTATGGAAAAGCAGAAAGGCTTCCGCGCACATCTTGTTGCGAGGAAATGATCTATATATTTCCCAGAAAATCCCGGATCACTTTTACATAATCATCCGCTTTCAAAATCGTAGAGAGATGTCCGCCTGAAACATACTGGATGACAGGATCATGCATCAGTTGTATAAGGTCTTTCTGCATCTTTCCGGAAAAGAAATCCTGGTCTGGAAGTATCAGAAGTATTTTTCCCTTAAGCATCCTAAAATCCGTTTCCGTAACCGGCGTCTGCTTCATCAGATCAGCCAGCAGACCAGAAATATGCACATCTTTTTCTTTGGTATAATCTTTGAAAATGGTTTCAAACATATCTTTGGCATATGCAAGTTCTTCTTTGCTCTCGTTCCGGCTGTGTCCCATTCCGACTTTGATCAGTTTCGGTTTCAGTTTCTCATAAATCCCAAGCTTTTCAAAAAAACCGTGCAAACTCTATTTTTTACAGCTCTTATCTATTCTGTCTCTGACTTATTTTTTTCCATACAGAATGCCCATTCCACTTATCATCCACGGTGTTGTCACAAAACCTGGAATGAACTCCAGCTTCTTCTCCAGGTTCCCTATGTAATGTACTTCTGAGATTCCCTCTGCTTTTAATATACGGACAAATTCATCCATATCTCCGTACAGTGCTTTCTGAGAAAACATATCCTGGAAGGAAAAAGCTCCACCTTTTTTTACTACTCTGAGCGCTTCTTTTACCACATCTCTCTTGTCTTTTGCAGAGCGCACTTCATGAAATACAAAGTTGCTCACTGCAGCATCAAACGTTCCGTCCGGAAAATCCAGTTTTGCAGCATCACCTTTCCAGAAAGTGATCTGATCTGCAACTCCCTCGATCCGCGCATTTCTCTCACACTGCTCTTTTGCATAACTCCATTCTACTCCCCAGTAATCCACTGCGGTGATCCTGGCCTCAGGAAACGCTTTTGCACAGCGAACTGTAAGTGCAGCAGCTCCGCATCCGATATCCAGAAGCTTCCCTTCTCCGTTCCATTTAAGATAATCCACAAGATGCTCATGGACTCCTGCCATCATATTGCCTTTTCCAAATGCGAAAATTTCATGGCAGATCAGCATGTAGACTGCATAGAGCAGTGACAGTATGCAGAGCGCCCCCAGCACTATAGCAATCACCGGCTTATGCAACACAGCCTTCGCTGCTACAGTAATTACAAAAAAGACTGCTGCCAGCCCAAACATCAGATACAGCATTTTCTCTGGTACCCAGTTTCCATAATTTGTTTTTTCTTTCATGCTTCTTACCTCCAATTCCCACATATTCCGTCATTTTTTCAGTTCCTCTCAAATCCAAGAAATCTGGTTCCCTGAAAACTTAATTCACCAACATCTCCCTCTGCCATCTGACCATATTCCTTTCCTGCGACAGACAGCTCCATCCGGTCACCGCTTTTTACTTCAAAAGTCACATAGTAACTGGTTGATGTAGTGGTGCTGAAACCATCAGACTGCTGATTATGGAAAACCTTCGTTCGCTTTGCAACAATCTTAGCAGTGACCGTTAACCTGGGAGAATTGTTATTTTTATTCCATGTGCTGATATTTTTCACAAAAATATAAACCATCGTTCCTAAGACACAGAAAAATATAATTGCAAATAAAATATTAAATACCTGGTCAAGTCCATAAAACATAATTTCTTCCCCCTTTATCTGCCCAGAGATTCTTTTATTATATCGGCGTTCCTACCTCGATCAGATTTCCATCATTATCCAATATCATATCCAAGCCAAACAGATCATGATAAAACTGTTTCGATTTTTCGATGTCTTTTACTACTATCAAAACGTTTTTTAATTTCATAGACACTCCTCCAACTCTTATTAATTGAAGTTTACCATACTATAATGTTCTATACAACTAACATATTTACTGTCAGTCACTTCATCTTCTGAATTCTTTCGGAGTACTCGGATGTCTGAGAAAATTTCAAAAACATGACACTGATGAATAACACCACAATTTCCACCACCGTAATTTGTTGCAATAATCGGCTGAATATATTGACCAACTCCTGTAAAAATGAATTGAACCAAATAACACAGTTGAAGATCACAGCCGTTCCAACCGTTCATTGATCGTAAGATATTCTATAAACTTCCTGGTTGCCGGAGTCAGCTTTGTTCTGTCTTTCATCGCCAGTCCGATCTCTCTGAAATATGGATTCCTGAATGATCGGATCGCGATCTGGTATGGAATCCGTTTCAGGATCATATCTGGAAGCACTCCGATCCCCAGTCCCCGCTCCACCATTGACATGATGGCGTAATCTTCCCATGTGGTAAAACGGATATTGGGATGTGCGTGGTTTTTCTCCAGCAATTCGGATACCTCCGTTTTTCCTCCGTGCTCCAGAAGCAAAAACGGTTGATCGTTCAGATCTTCATAATCCAGTAATTTTTTCTCTGCAAGGGGATGATCTACCGGAAGTACAACCTTGTATTCATCTTTTTTAAGACTTATCACATCAAAGGCACCACCCGCCGGCAGGCGCAGAAAACCACAATCTACACGTCCCTCATCGATCCATTTTTCCACTTCCTCATAATCGCCCAGAAGCATTTCATAATCAATCCCCGGATAATCTTTCTGAAACCTTGCAAACACATCCGGCAGCCAGTTGATCGCCACGCTGGAAAAAGTTCCGATCCTGACAGTACCGCTTTGGATCCCGTTGATCTCATTCACCTTTTGCTGTATTTCCTCGAAATCGCTTACTATTTTTCTTACATATGGCAGGATCTGTTTGCCGGAAGAAGTCAGACAGACACCCTTTTTATTCCGCTGCAATAACGAAATCCCCCACCCTTTTTCCAGATCCGCGATCATCTTGCTGATCGATGACTGTGCATAATTCAGACTGTCTGCGGCTTTCGTAAAGCTCCCTGTATCTACTGTTTTTACAAAAGCAAGATATTTCAGCAAATTCTTATCCATTTATTATCATTCCTTTTTTCGATGTTATTTATCAAATATATTCGTTTTTTCTATTATAATAATTGAGTTACAATGATTCAAGATTATTGGGAAAGGATTTAAAGATATGCGCTATTCAGAAAAAAACATCGATATGCTCACAGGTTCTTTATACAGAAGTATTCTTTTTTTTACCATTCCGATTGCCCTCAGCAGTATGCTGCAGCAATTATTTAATGCAGCCGACACTGCGATCGTAGGATTATTCGACACATCGTCTTCTCTTGCTGCCGTAGGGACCAACGGAGAAATTATTGCCCTGATCGTGGCTCTGTCATCCGGATTATCTGTAGGAGTCAATGTATTGGTTGCTCAGCAGATCGGGCAGCTTTACCGATGCAGAAAAATTCTGCGGATATGTCTGGTCTTCTCTATTGTGAGCAGTCTGATCCTTATTGAACCACTTGTCATATTCCGGAATTTTTTTGCAGGATTTTTTTCTGCAGATCAAACAGTGATACAAAATGCCTGCCTTCGTATCCTGTGCATTCTTTTTTTCGAACCGCTGTGCAACCTGTACGAGATCCCGGCAGGCGTATTAAGAGGTACCGGACATTCCCTGTACCCGGCTGTTGCTACTATTATTGGAACCTGCTGTTTTCGCATTGTATGGATCTGTACGGTTTTCAGACATTATCATCAGTTAAATATTCTGTATTATGCGTTCCCGATCTCATGGGTGTTAACGATAATCCTTATTACAATCGGATTCATTGCAAAAAAGCCAGATAAGACGTTTTGACTTATCTGGCTTTGAAGTATCATATTCTTCCGTGCGTAAAGAGGACATTCGCAATCCGCTTCGCGACCTGTGTTCAGGATGTTATCTCATTTCCACAATTTCCCTTCTTTATAATGTTTTCTGCAAAGCGCCACATAGCTCTCATTTGATCCCAACATGATCTGGGCACCTTCCCGCACAATCTTTCCGTTGGAATATCGGGTATTGCACTGTGCACGCTTCCCGCACCAGCAGACAGTGGGAACTTCTTCGATAACATCTGCTATTTCCATCAGACGTCTGGAACCTGGAAACAGGTGGTTCAAAAAGTCTGTACGAAGGCCATAGCAGAGAACCGGAATCTCATAAAAATCCACAATATCTGATAATGTATCGACTTCTTCCGGGGAAAGAAACTGTGCTTCATCCACCAGAATGGCATTTACTTTTTTGCCATGATACAGATATTCTGTTTCCTTTCCATTCCATAATTTTGAAATTTCTTTCAGAAAATCATCCACATATTCAGCCGGAGCCGACAAGCCTATCCGGGACTGGATCTTATGCTCTCCATCCCGGTCGTCTGTTCTTGGTTTTAACAGTATCGCATACTGACCACGTTCTTCATAATTATAACGAACCATCAGAATATTGGCAGATTTCGAGCTTCCCATCGCCCCGTATCGGAAATATAGTTTTGCCATTTTTTGTTTTCTCCTTTATTGATCATACTGCTCAGGTCTTCGAAGTGATAAATAATCCAGACTGCTTCTGACTTTTTTTACCTCCTGCAGATCGATATCACACACCAGTAACTGCTCTCTGTCATCTGCTTTTGCAAGGACTTTCCCTCTGGGATCGATCACGATCGATTCCCCGGCAAACTGCATTTTATCTTCTGTTCCGACACGGTTGCACATGGCAATGAAAACCTGGTTCTGCATGGCCTGAACCCGCATTTCCCATTCAAACATTTCCATTGGCTCTACTTTTGTATTTGCAGTCGGGACTATGATCAGGTCTGCGCCTTTTAATGCACAGGAGCGGATGCTTTCCGGCATATGTCTGTCGAAACATATTACTATACCAACCTTTCCAAACGGTGTGTCAAAAACTTTAAAGCCATCCTCTGCCGGTGTATAGTAATCCTGTTCATAAAAATTTTCGTTCTGTGCAATGTGGACCATTTTTGCAGTGTCCTGGATTTTTCCCTCCGGTGAGATCCATAAGGAAGTATCGTATCTGGATCCTTCTGATTCCAGATAGACATTTGGTGATAAATAATAATGATGCTTTTTTGCTTTCTGGCACAATCCTGCCAGCGCATCATGATCCATATCTATACAGTAATGATCCACGCACATATCATGATACTGGGGAAAAAACGGTGTCAGCTGTATTTCCGGAAAAAAGACCAGATCACAGTTTTCTGCCATATCACAGTATTTCAGGCTTTTATCAAGGTTCTCGCATATTTCCTTTCCCATACTCATCTGTACAAGTGCAATTTTCATTTACCGTTCTCCTTCACATCATTCATTTTTTCCAGAAGTTTGCTGTAAACATGCTCCACAAACCACGGTTCTGTAGATCTCTCCAATGCTTCTTCCGGTGAAAACCAGGCTACACCGCTGTTTTCGTCTGCTTTTATGGAAACCGCTTCTTCCGGATCTGCCTCAAGGAGATATGTGATATTAAAGTGCAGATGGCTGGATACATATTTTCCTTTTTTCACATGGCCGTCTACAGTCAGGGATTCCATGGAAAAAATCTCCTCAGACACCGGATGAACGTTGGAAATCCCCGCTTCTTCCTTTACCTCCCGGATTGCAACAGACAGAAGATCCGTCTCCCCATCCGCATGTCCTCCAAGCCAGGACCAGGAGTTGTAAATATTGTGATATACCATAAGAACTCTGGTTCGCTCCCTGTTCACAACCCAGGCGGAAGCCGTCATATGGGCTACTGTATTTTCTCTGGAAAAAGCATTCTCATTGTTTCTGATCCAGCCCAGGATCAGACGTTTGTCTTTTTCTTCCTGCTCATTATAAGGCTTGTATTCTTCTATCTGATCAGTCAATTCCTGACAGTTCATTCTTATCCTTCCCTTTCTGCTTTATTAGCACAGTCTAAATATAGCACTGATAAATCCCGCATCCTGTACTTACCCATAGGCAAATAATCGCTTTGCTTATCTGGATAATCTCATATACAAAAGCGGATACGGATTCCCTTCCTCATCATGATCCGTTCTTTTATAAGTCTGAAATCCCATATGTTCATAAAAACCCACTGCCTGGGGATTCTGTTCATTTACAGTGAGTTCCTGAATGTTATAAGTTTCAATACCGTACTGAAGCAGCCGCTTTCCCAGACCTTTAATAACTGCCGGAGCAGCTGTGGAGTTCTCTCCTGAACCTGAACGATCTTTTTTTCCATCTGTTTATCCTCTCATTCTACCATCAGCAATCCAAAATGATTCTGAATCTCACCTTTTTCCCGTAATATATGGATCTCCAGTCCATTATTTCGGACTGTAGCAAAAACATCTATGCCGCACGCTTCCATAGCCGGAACTGTTTTATCCGGAAAATTACAGTACTGCGGATTGCACTTCTTACATTTCTTGCAGGGTCCGCTGCCGAAACCGATTACCTTATAATATCCGAACTGACAGCGGTACACGGTCCACGCTGCAGTCTGAATACTCTTTGCCGGGATCTTCATGGCCAGGTCTGCTCCGCCTTCTTGTCAAGCGGATATTCGCAATCCGCTTCGCTACGCAGCTCTACACCAAATAACTGCTCCGCAGTTTATCAGGAGGAGCTTGCACTCTTCCTGATACAAGCAAGTCCCCACCCACTGCTTATTGCTTTTCGCAATTGAAGCAGGGGACTTACTTGATTTGGTTAAAAGAGCGAAATATTTTTCCATGTTTATCTCCTACATTGTCTCATATCAAATTGATATTTCATTATACCACAAAAAAAGACAGAGCAGACTCCTCAATTTCAAAAGTCGCTCTGTCCTGTTTTTATGCCTTTGCGCTCCACCTGTTTCTGTATTTTCTGAAATAATAAACACTCATAAGAATACTCATAACCTCACCTGCTGTAATGGACATCCATACTCCATCCATGCCCAAAATCCCCGGCAGAACCAGTACCGGCACGATCATAAAGATAACCGTTCCCTGTCGCCTCGTCCCAGATTATAGCTGATCACAGAGGAAACACCATTGATATATCCACGGAACAGTCCGCCGAATAATCCCTAGGCATACCAGATGATCATCAGAGATGCAACGCCATCGGAGCCACCCATCTTGCCACAAAAATCCCGTCCACAGTCGTATACAGACTGGAAAAAATGCTGGATAAGATGGTTGTCAGTGCAAATACGATCAGCCATCGAAAACTGACTTCATGTTCCAATTTTACCTGTGTGTCCAAAAAATATCTCCTCTCTTTATCTGTCTTCCATCTTACTCAGTAAGATATCTGCAAATTTATTCTGTGCCGCAATAATTGTTTCCACTTCTCTGTCCTCTAACATTCCTACCGCTTCTTCCTCATACTGAAGCAGCGGCCGAATCAGCTTTTCTGCATAACGCTCCCCGTTTTCTGTCAGCGAGATGATTTTTTCCCTCTTATTCTGTGGGTTGACACGCATTTCGATATATCCTGCATTCAGCTGTTTCTTGATAATACTGTTGACAGATGTCTTCGGTGCCTCCAGTTTTATGCTCAGTTCTTTCTGGGTGATCTCCATATTTTCCTTCTGAAAAATTTCATAAAACATCAGCATTTCATATAAAGTAAGCTTATGTTTCCCGGCCCATACCTCATATACCTGATTCACTTTCTGTACAGATTCATAAATCCGATTGATCTTATCCCGGTTCATCAATAACATTTGCCTCCGCATAGTCAAGACCACCCGCTTAGCGGGTGGCTTGCTCTGTCCCTATAAGGGACTATTC
>NZ_JAAITI010000043.1 GCF_013304735.1 Blautia luti | reverse complement strand
CCAGCAGCATGATTCCGGCACCAGCCATCAGCTGTTTGATGCCCTGGCTCTTAGCGCCGGGATTGTCATTCCCATATCCTTCCAGAAGGTTTACGACACCCCACACGCCAAGACCTGCACCGATTGCGACTACAAGAGTTTTTAAAGTTGTAATTGCACTGCTAAAAAATGCCATATACATTCACCAAAACTGACTTTTTTCAGGTGTTTACGGGAATGAAAAAACACCGACTAAAAAGCCGGCGCACCTAATGTCAGTTATTCCTTTCCTTATTATTTTTCGTTCATTCCCAAGGTTACTCCGACAGATCTACTTGAATTACTTCCACCTCTTCTTCAGATTTCGGTGTGTACTGCGGATTTAACTCTTTCTCAACCTTGTATCGGTTCTTCTCGTTTTCATCTGCAAGAAGCCGATAGTTTTTGTGTTTCGTAATATCATATTTGTCTGAGAAAAATGGTCTGGCACCACGGATCTGCAGGATACATTTTCCTCCATCCATGACTGCAATCTCGTCCTCTGTCATCAACTGTTTCCCCAGTTTCTGATAATTCAGTCCAAAAGATTTCTGATTGCTTCTTGTCTCCGAAGTGTTATACAGGTCAATGGTTTCCTTACCCAGAAGCTCACTCATTTCCTTTAATGTGGTCTTCTCTTTCCCACCAAGGAATAAAGTCGTATCACAGTTGCCCAGAATGGTATCTGCACTATCCTTATACATTGCCTTTAACTGGCTCTGTGACTGCAAAATAATAGAAGCAGAGATTTCCCTGCTTCGGATGGTTGCGATCAGCTTGTCAAACTGAGGAATTTGTCCGATGTTGGCAAACTCATCAGCGATGACACGCACATGCACCGGAAGTCTGCCGCCATATTCATCATCTGCCTTGTCGCAAAGCAGATTGAAAAGCTGTGACTGCAGCATCGCAATCACAAAGTTGAATGTGGTATCCGTATCGGACATAATCAGAAACAAGGCTGTTTTCCTGTCTCCGATCTTATCCAGTTCCATTTCATCGTAAGACATGATCTCACGAAGCTCTGCGATATCAAATGGGGCAAGTCTGGCACCACAGGAAATCAAAATCGACTTCGCCGTTTTGCCAGCCGCCATTTTGTATTTTTTATACTGTCTGACCGCAAAGTGCTGCGGATCTCTTTCTTCCAGTTCCTGGAACATCATATCTACCGGGTTCTGGTAAGTTTCATCCTCTTCACGGGTTTCACTTTCATTCAGAAGATCCAGAAGAGTATTCAGATTCTTCTCCTCTTCATCACCCTCATACCAGATGAAGGCAATCAGTGCTGTGTACAGCAGTTTCTCCGCTTATAGTGATAGGTAAGGTTTTGATATTATCTCCACCTTTTCCCCCACTTCACACCGGACATGCGACTTTCACCGCATCCGGCGCTCCATCGATTGTCTTCACAAGACATTTAATCAGTCACCAAATTTAAGTTTTATATTATTGCTGACAGGTTCGCCTGCTCTCGCAGACTATTGATTTTCACGAGCATCTTTTTTGTGATATTGAGTGTTTTTATCAGGTCTTTTATTGCTGCTTGGGGCAGTTCTTGTAACAGAATCAGATATTTTTTGTGAATCAGAACCATGTTTTTATATCTTTCAAATCCACCAAGTGATCCTGGTACTTTGAGCCATACAGCTACATGTTCCGCATCTGCGAATTCTTCTCCACTGATTGCACATTTTCCCTTTTGAGCAGAAAATAAAGATATTTTACTGTCATGGTATTCTGTGCTATGACCAACGGATATTTTTTCTCTCAGTCCTTTCAGAACATACTGATTAAGGTTAAGTTCTGTATGAATCAGAGCACGACCTTCTTTTGTATAACTACAAACGATTGATCGCTTCGCCATCGGTATTTTATTTTTGATGAATGCAATCGGATAGATCATCTGGTCAATTCCTGAAACATATCGAATCATTTTTGACTGTCCGAATCTTTCCTTTTCTGCTTGGGTGATAGTTCCACCCTCACGTTTTAGCATACTTCCTGTTTCTGTATTTAACCTGTTCGTCAAAACTGTCATTACTCGCCTATGGAATTCTCTGCAATCAATACTGATACAGGTGGCAAGCTGATAGTAATTCTGTATGCCTAACACCATGGAGTTATATAGCTGAATTTCTGATAAACAACTTTTTTTCTCTCTGGGTTTTGCGATGTTTTTCGCTTGTTCCACTAGCTTTGCTCTTTCAATTTCAACCTTTTTGTCACAGATTGCCGACTGCACCACATATTTATGATGCTTCAACCTTACCCTTATTTTGAATCCAAGAAACTCTGACCACCGTTTTCTGGTGTTCACAATCCTTGTTTTCTCAGGAGACACCTCTAATTTCAACCTCTCTTCAATCCACTCCGTAACCGCTTCTTTTGTCCTGACTGCGTCCTCTTTCGTTCTACAGAAAATCCTAAAATCGTCCGCATACCGAATGATATGCATTTCTTTCATTTCTGTGTTTTTCATAATCCTATAACCATGGCTTTTATCAAAAACCTTAGTTTTTCCGATTATTCTTTCTCGCCCTCTGCTTATAGCAATTGGATTTTCCTCCCATTGACTGGCTATCCACCAATCCAATTCATTTAGAACGATGTTTGCCAGTAGTGGTGAGATAATTCCTCCCTGTGGTGTACCCTTGTCGGGCAATACCGTTGTATTATCGGGCATTTTAATTGGAGCTGTTAGTATTCGCTTGATAATAAAAATCAGCGTTTTATCATGGATACCCAGCGACCATATCTGTCTGATTAACTTGCTATGATTTACGTTATCGAAAAATCCTTTAATATCAAACTCAATAACATAATGAAGGTTCATCATTTGAAGCATGGTGTAGGTTCTGTTAATGGCATGTTCAACGGATCTGTTCGGACGAAATCCATAACTATTATTGCTGAACTTTGCTTCGCAGATTGGTTCCATGATCTGCTTGATACATTGCTGTATCAGCCTATCCCATATGCATGGGATTCCCAGCGGACGTGTTTTTCCGTTTGGTTTCGGGATATCTTTCCGTCTTACAGGCTTTGGTCTGTAGCCGTGTTCGCTTCCCGTAACAATAAATCTCACTCTTTTTACCACATCATCAGGAGTTCGACTCCCAATATCTGTGATGTTCTTTTTATCTGTTCCTGCCGTGTAGCTGCCTTTGTTCGCTTTGATGTTTCGGTACGCAAGTAAAATGTTATCCCTGCTCACTATCAAATCCATAAGATTCTCAAATACTTCACCGTTCTGACTTTTTTGATATAGTTCATCAAAAGTATCTTGCATTCCATAGTACTCCGCATGACGCAGGTCATCTACACATAATGTTTTACTTTTCTTTGGCATAAGGCATCACCTCCTCTCGAAAGTGACCCTTTTGGTCTTACTCGTAATCCTTATCATAAGACTGAATAATGCCTGTTTATTTCAACCGACTTGTGACCATTCCTCCGAGTTCCTCTTTTTCGCAGAACTCATCATAAGTTCGATCACGGCTTTTCAGCACCAGTTCACCTGCTTATTTTCTTCGTCAGGCTATCCCATAATGGAATCTGATGCCTTTCCACGTTCCGATAATCCTATCTGTACATATATCCTTAGGTCTCTGCTATAGTCCTGTCAGCTTGGATGTGCCTGTAACACAACATGGTCGTTCGTAGGGTCAATTTCTACTGAACCACACTGACTGCGCTTTAACGCACCCATACATTTCTATATGGTCTTCTTTTAGAACCGTACATTCGCAGTTTTCGTCAGTTTACTCGCCAAAGTAAACATTCTAACCATAGATATTTTATAGATCCTAGACCTATAGGTAGCGCACCCCACCTCTGGGGCGTTTTCGAGAATCTTTTGGCAGATTCCTACGACTACTCTCGGTCGTTGTCACGGAGCTTCTCACCCCAGCCATTACAGCTGACGCAAGTCCGTCAAGGATAGACGTTTCAGGGCGTTACCCCATCATTCCACCTATCGGATTACCAGTTCACAGACTGGTTATTATTTAATAAACCAACACTGTGCGCAGACTTTTTACCGCCTGCGAACGTGTCGCACTCACCCAGAAATCCTCGGAAGATTTTTCTCCCTCCCCTTTGGTGTTTGCAATAATTGTCGTCACCAGTTTCAGGATATCTTTTTCAGACCGTATATAAGCAAATGGATTGTAATGAAGAGACTTAGAAAAGTTGATCGTATTCAAAACCTTAATCACATAAGGCTCATATACCACTTTCCCGGATTTATCTTTGATGACATTTCCATCTTTATCCCTCTTCGGCGGTCCCTTTGCTAACATCTTCCCGCACTCCTCGATCAGAGTGCCTTTGGGATCTGTAATGACCATGGAACAGTTCATCTGCATGACCGATGGTTTTACGAAAAAACGTGTCTTACCGGAACCACTGCCGCCGATAACTACAATATTTTTATTTCTTGCATATTTCGGTTGCTTCGGTCTGCTCTCCATCGTCAGTGCTTCTGTTGCTGTCAATGGAATGTTCATCCACGGATTTTCCGACATATAAGGTTTGATATCCTCAGCGTTTCCCCATCTGGCTGAACCATACTCGATTCCTTTTCGGAGTTTCTTTGCATCTGACTGTTTCTGCCAAACCAGCACTTTCAAAACGACTGCAACCGTAATCCCTGCCAGCAGATCTTTCCAGTTATTGCTTAACACAAAACCAGCAAAAATCCGATCTGCGTGTTCCATAGCATATAAGAGTTTGTTCCCCATATCTTCTCCCGGACTATTCCGGTAAAGAAAAAATGCCCGGTCTGCATAGAACGCAGCCAGAGCATATGGGAGATTGGTAAGAACCAGTTTCTTTTTATCCAGGGCGGACAGCCTGACCCCGATCTTATTCTTCCACTTCTGCATCAGAGGTTTGCCGATCTGTTTCTTCATCGACTCTGCTCCTGATGCCGGTTCTTTACTTTGTCCTTCGTCTTCTTTGGCATCATTGCCCGGTAAGCTGCCAGACGCTTGTGAATCGAAGGTTTATTCGCTTTTTGAATCTGTTTCTGGGAAAACTCACGGAAAGCAGCATTGAGGGCATCCTGATCACGTCCTTTGAAAAATACCAGATAAACTGGCGGCTCTTTGCTCTTGTCCTTTTTCAGAGCATAGTTAATTCCATATTTTCTGGCATAGCGTTCAAAGGACTTGATATTTTTGTTCGTGATCTCGATATTGACCATCCCGGCATTCTGCTTTGCCAGCTCTTTTACCGTGACCTTTCCCTGTTTCGGCTGATTTTTCTGTGCTTTCTTCTCTACCGATTTCTGCTTATGATGCCGCAGATACGCAGCAAGAACCTTTCTCAACAGGTCTGCTGTGATTTTGGTAGTCCGAATACAGAACGTGACCGTTTTCTGAGTTACCTCTTCCTGCATGACTTTTCCCTCCTTTCAGCGATTTAACTGCTGTCCAGATCTGTAATCATGGCAATCACCCCCTTTCAATAAAAAAGGACAGATTAACCGGTAATCAGGCTCTGTACCTGTACGAGTTTTTCTGTCCCTTCTTCTTTTCTCTTATCTTCTCCACCACAATAGATGGGAACACACATTTCAAGTATTCTGCTATAAATACGCTGATGGGCAGTATCTAAATCTGTGGATTTCATTTCATTCAGTCCCAGATTCGTTGTTACGATCAGCGGAAGCATTTTACAATAGCGGCTGTCTATCACATTATAGACCTGCTCCAAAGCAAACTCGGAATTTCGTTCTATTCCCAAGTCATCAATAATCAGCAACGGATAATCCACAAGATTTTGTATAATCTGGTTCTTATCTGCCTGATAGCTGGTCATTTCATTTAGGATCCTGGAAAAATTTGTCATCATGACACGTTCTCCCTGTTCCAAAAGTGCATTTGCAATACAGCCTGCAAAGAAACTTTTCCCGGTTCCAACTGGTCCCATCAAAAGCAATCCTACATTTTTTCTCTTCATATCTGTCCAGTTTTCTACATACTGCCTGGCAATTAGTATCTTCTGGTTGCTTCCGTTGTCATTTTCAAATTTCCATTCCCAGAATCTTCTTTCCCGAAGTCCGACGGATTTTCTCTGATAAAGCAGTCGCTGTGCTTCTTCCCGCTGCATCTTTTCATCCAGTTCCTGTCTGGCTTTCACCTCGCATTCGCACAAACAAGACACTACATGCTCAAATCCCATCAGACTGACTTTCATCTGTTTTCTTTTTCCACAGATGCCACAATGAAGACATCCCTCTTCGTCCACATAATCTGCTGTTACTTTATTTTCCATCACAGGCTTTCTCCTTCCTGAAATTCATATTTATCCATTCCTATCCTGGTTCCATCCCTTTCTGCCCAAAGACAGATTGTTGCAAAATGGTTCTGATATTCTTTTCCACTGGATTTCATATAAACAGAAAGATGATCAATCCGTTTCTGGTAATCCCATGGAAATAGCGTCATCAGCTCCTGCAGTTCAGCTTCCGACAGAACAACATTTTTAAATCTACCATACTGACTGAATTTTTCTTCCAAAGCGGGAGTATTGCCCTTACTCTTATCAGTATGATTCTTTTCAGTCTTATTTATCTTAGTATTACTTCCATCCAGATTCTTGCAGTCCGGACTTCTATTTTTTTGCGTTCCGGACTTCCAGTTTCTTGCAATCCGGATTTCCAATTCCTTGCAGTCTGGATTTCCAGTTTCTGGCGTTCCAGAAGCAAAGTATCTTACTGGCTTTCCTCTGCTCCGTTTCACAAAATTTTTCACGTATATGACAGAAGGACGATTATTCCCCTGCCGATACCGTTCGATCAATCCAATCCCATGCACACTGTCAAGCTCATAAAGAAGCTTTGTCACTGTCGTATGCGACATTCGCAACAGTTCCTGCAATTCTGCGATCGTATAAATGATATAGACATAACCATCATTGTCAATCCATCCATTTTTCTTGGATAGGCTGATTCGATCAAGCAGAATTCCATAAAGGAGCTTTGCGTCTGTGGACAGGCTTGCAAACTCTTTTTCTGTGAACAGAGCTTTGGGGATCCGAAAAAAAGAAAACTGGTCAGATTCTTCTGCTCTGAAATATTCAAAATCTGCCATAGCTTATTTCCTATTCTTCCTCACTATTAAAATCACACCCTGCTGCACTGCCTGTTCCATGACACATCTCATTAAACACAAAGTTGAAGCACATCATTAACTCGCTCAGATAATAATTCCTTGCTTCTTTATTGCAGGCATACATATCCTCGATATAAACCTCCTCGTTTCCATTCATTCGTGCGATTGTTTCCAGAACTTTCATAAACTTCTTATTAGAACAGCACTCATACTGTTCATTTACATATTTCTGAATTTCCAGCACATGTTCAGGCTTTCCTTCACAAACAGATAACACGCCAAATGCCAGATCCATACCAAACTCATAGCCATCGGCTTCTACGGCATCAATATCAAGATTACCTTCTTCATCGTAATAGCCTCGCTCTTCCATAGGAGTCAGTGGTGTCTCATATTCATCCAGATATCCCATATCTGCAATTGTTCCCAGAATATCTCTGGATGCTGCCACCATCTTGTCCATGATAATTTCTCTTTCTTCCATCGGCATATTTGCCATAATTCTGTCTAATGTCATCATTGATTCTTCCTCCATCTCATTTTCATAAATATCATTGATATAAAAGTGGTTCGCCTTTCCATTGTTTTGAACAATACGCACCAGCTTTCCAATCTTAACAAGTTCCTGTACTGCCTGATCTACGCCATATCGAGTCGTATTCAGGTCTTTCTTCATTTCGCTTTTTGGATAGATAACAAACAGATCTCCGTTATGATCTACCCAGCCATTCTGCACCGCAAATTTCAAACGATCCAGAAATAAGCTGTATAAAATTTTTGCTGTATTTGACAGATTTTTGAATTTTTCCACCTGGAACAGCATCTTTGGCACCTGCAGACAATCTACCGGCATATACTCCACCTTACTCATTGATTATTTCCTCCTTCTGTTTGTACAGCACTTCGGCTGAATTAATATTGATTTCCAGCATCCCTACAAATACCTGATAGTACAGCAGGCATATCTGTTCATCCTCTCTTGCCAGATACAATCCTTCCAGTTCATCGGACGGATGTTTCATTCCATATACCGCCTGACAGATATCATGGATTTTCTCACATTCCACACTTCTAAGATGCATCTCCAAGGTGTGGTTAAATCTCTGCCAGTCCTCCAGTTTCTGATTTACTGACATCATGCACTGGAACAGTTCCGCTGCTTCACATGCTGCTGACAGCACTACATTTTTGTTATTGATACTTCCATCGGCATTTTTCATATGCCCTACCATATACGCCTGATCTACTGAAACCATCTTTTATCCTCCTCTATCTAAACGGCATTTCCTCTTCCATGCCCTCTGGGATCTCTAAGAACCCTTCCGCATCTTCTGGAAACGGTGGTCTGTCAACTATTTTTGCACCTGCAAATTCGATCCGATTTGCATACACTTCAGTTGTATAGATCTTTTTCCCGGTATCCTTATCTTCATAATTACCTGTGACAATCTCGCCTTCCACCATGACCTTCGTTCCCTGCATCAGATAATCTCTGGCAAATTCTGCTTTCTTTGCAAAAGCCTTTACCGGAATGAAACTGACTTCATCAGAATAATTTCTTCTGACTGCCAGAACAAACTTGGCAATCTTATGAAGTCCTTTTTCATTCTCCACTTCATTGTATCCGGGATTTCTTACCAATCGCCCGGAAATAATTGTTGTATTCATTGGCATACCCCTCCTATGCTTTCATTGATTTGTAACAGATACCGATACATGGTCCACATTTTCCATAGGCACATCCGTAACATTCATCTTTTTCCAACTCTTCCTGCCTCATTTCATCGGCAAACATTCCTAACAGGGTCGTATAAATCTTTTTCATTGCCAGGAACTTTTCTTCTGCTTTTTCCATTTTCTCTTTGTAAAACGGAATCAGTTCACGAAGAACTGGATGGAAACGCTCATTTTCATCATCCCAGGCACAGATTTTCATCATACAACGTGGCTGTTTCTCATAATTGCCCAAATAATACGGGCAGAACGTACAGCCTCTTTCTTTAACAATTTCCACCGGAATCACTGGCATCTGACTTTTGATTTCCTTTGTTACATGCTTACTTTCAATTCGCTCTCTCATCTTATAAATCCTCCAAGTATATATATTTGCAAAAGGGATTTCCCCTAAATTGCCTGATTTTGGGTACAAAAAAAGAGGCAGGCTTACGATTTTATTTTCGCAAGCCTGCCTCTTATCAAATATTCAATTATTTTCCGATGATATATCGTAAGAAAACGTATACCGCACGGATTACATACACTGGAATCATGATACTTCCGATCAAAGCTCCAATGATGACACTTAATGCAGCCATCCCAAGTGTTGCTGTTATATCCATTCCTTTTGAAATTAGGATCAACCGCATTTTATGTATTCCAAATGGAAGTCCGGAAAGAAATATCCACCAGAACAAGTCTGTCTTTCCACTGACTTTCATGATAGTGGATACGATCCAGAACCAGAATAGTATAAATGCCAGTGGCAATATTGATTTTTTAATTACATCTTCTATCATCATCTTTTCATTCCTTCTGTCCAACTTCGCATATCATATTATTGTTTTTCTGCCCATGATGCTAGGAGCATAAATATCACTTCTTCTATCTGAGCTTTAGAATATGACTCAGGAAAATACTGTTTCAGCTTTTTCGCAGGAATCTGCACCTGTACTTTCTCAGTACTCTCATTCATACAGATCTGGTCAATCTCTGAATACGTCAACATCCGCTCTTTTGAAATCTGCTTCAATTCCTTTGCCTGCTTCATGGATGGTACCATATTGTGATTACTCATATACTGAAGCAATATCTGTTGTTCTTCACTTCTCAAATATGAAACTTCAACAGCTGTATTAAAGGGAAGCTTCTTCTCGTCTGCCAGTTCTAAAAGCTCTGTGATTAACTCTGTCAGATGAATATATCGAAGAATCTGTCTGGAACTATCTCCTGTATTCTGACTGACTTCTTCCGCCGCCAACTTCTTGCCAACTTGGCAAGAAGTTAAATCAGACCGTTTCCCCTGACGCTTTAACGCCTCATATTTCATTTTATAAGCAAATGCCTTTTCGCTGATCAGCAGCTCTTCTCGTTGAATGTTGGAATCTACCATGATCACCGTCGCTTCATCATCTGTAAGATCTTTGATGATAACAGGCATTTTCTCTAATCCCGCAAGTTCACATGCTCGTTTTCGCCTATGACCAGCTACCAGCTCATAACCACCGGACCCTCTCAACCGCACAATACCAGGAACCAACACGCCATATTGTGTAATGCTTTCTGATAATTCTTCCATTTTCTTATCATCTTTTACTTGAAACGGGTGATTTGGAAATGGATGAAGGCTTCCTATTGCTATCTCACAAATTCCATTGTTTGTTTCTTCGTTTGTTCCAAACAACGCATCAAGTGGCTGTAAGGAAATGGGAGTTTCTCTTTTTTTAGATGGCATCTTTCAGCACCTCCTCCGTCACTCTCCGATAAGCTTCTGTAGCTTTGCCTTTCGGATCATAAGAGAAAATACTCTGTCCTTCTCTGACTGCTTCCTTCATTCTTACAGAAAATGGAATATAATTATCAAAGATATGAATTTGACTTCCATATACATTTCTGAGAAGTTCCATATTATTTCTGGCATCATTTGTATGCGCATCGACCATCGTGAACAGAATCCCACCGACTTGCAACTTCGGATTAATCTGCTTACGAACCTTACCGATCGTTTTTAACAACTGCTGCAAGCCTTTGATTGGCAGGTAGGACGCTTCAACTGGAATGAGGACTTCATCTGATGCAGCCAGCGCATTGATCGTAATCATTCCCAATGATGGCATACAGTCAATAATGACTGCATCATATTGATCCTTGATACCATATAAAATCTGTTTCAATACATATTCCCTGCTCATTGCATTTACCAACTGTACTTCCGTACCTGCCAGTCCAATGTTAGAACAGATAATGTCTATTCCTTCTGCCTGATGCCTGATATAACAGTCTGAAGGAATATCTTCATCTTTCATTACTGTATCCATAAGAGCTGTAAGTGTTTCATTACTTTCATCACAATCACGATATCCAAATCCTGCAGATACATCAGACTGTGGATCGGCATCAACGATTAACACTTTCATATTCTTTTGTGCTAATCCTACTGCTAAATTAGCTGTACATGCGGACTTTCCAGTTCCCCCTTTTTGGTTTACAATAGAAATAATTCTAGCCATTTTTCATCACCTTTCATCGTCGTCAATCAAAAAGAGGACTGAATTAGACAACCGGAATCTATATTCCGTGCGAGCTAATTCAGTCCTATAATTACAATAATTCTGTTGTTTTTACTCTTGTCTTACACAAATCCATTTCCAGTCTGGATCTGTAATAATTCATATTCTGGAATGACAGCGCTGCTTTATTTTTCCCTTTTCAGGAAATTAAAAATAAGGACTAAATTAGTGCAACCCCTTGTATTTACTGGAGTTTTCTAACTTGTCCTTATTATAACTCGACCATGAGGCGTGATCTTTGGCATTTGTTCCTCATGAGTACGATTATACTTTCCTAACGCCCATTGAAAATGTTTTTCCCAATGGAGTGCTACCTCAGGCATATCTTTTTTATCCAGGAATAGAAATCGACTATATCCATCTATAATCGGCTCAACCCTTACTTTTTTACGGTTTTTCACAATCTGTTCAAAACATTCATAAACTTCATCTGTCATCGGTAACATTCGTGTTCCACTTGAAGTTTTGGTATCTTCAATGACGTACTGCATTCCTCTGGTTCTCTGAAGCTGATGATTCACATTGATTTTTCTCTCCTGAAGATCAATATCTTTCACTGTCAATCCACAAAACTCAGAAATACGAAGTCCAGTCTTAAACAAAATAAACATTCCATTATAGTATTTTGAGTAATGGGCATCATTTCTGATAAACTCCAGAAATAACTCTTCCTGTTCTTTTGTAATTGCCTGTCTTGTAACACTGTCATTTACGACAACTGTACATAATTGAAATTCAAAAGGATTCTTGCGCAGTAAATCATCTTCAACTGCCATCTGAAATGCAGGTCTTACAATTCCACGCACACTGTGAATTGAACTGTATCCTCTTCCATCTGATTGCAGCTTAATAAACCATGCTTTTGCATCCGACAATTTTATTTTATCTATTCTTCTGGTTCCGAATTCTTCTTTTTTTATTATATTGATCACAAAATCATAGTTCGCCTGAGTATTATGACGAACCCCCTTTTTTTGTCCAATATATTTTTGAACCAAATCCAAAACTGTTAAATTTCCTCCGTAAGGTACTATACCATCATGTAAATCTCTTTGGATATTTTTTTCTTTTTCCCTTAGAGCTAAGCATGGTCTGCATCCAGTTGGCAGAGAATCTGTTGGCTCTAATTTCCAACTATACAAAAACTTCTGCTTTCCATAACAATCTGTATATACAAACGCATATCTTCCATCTTTTCTCTGACTTTCTCCGTTTCGTAAAATTCGACCTTTTTTATCTCGTCGTTTTTGGTCACGTTTTGTTTTACCCAAACGTCTTCGCCCCTTTCTACGAAGAAGCCCTAGCACGATATAGGTATTATATCATACCAGGGCCAACATTTCCACTTTAAAGTGCTAAATTGTTCGTATATTTTTTACAAAGACGTAGTCTGATCCAGAAAGGCCTCAAATTTCTTACGGTTAATCAACGACTTACACCCCACCTGGACTGTAAAGCAACATTCTGAATTTAGATGCTCCGAAATAAGCATCCTTATTTTCTTTTCACCTATTCCAAAATATTGCACTGCTTCATCCACCGTAAGCATATATTTTTCCCAAATTGGAATCTTACCTTTTTCAATTTTAATCGCCACTCTTTTCTCCTCCTTTTCTCTTTGGACAAAACATTTTTATCTGCCCATGACAATTTACAATTTTATACACTGTCATCGGCAGATAAAATTACAATACAGGTGGCAGTTCAGTACTCTGCCCACATCGGTTTTGCACCGTCATTAAATATGACCAGATCTTTTCTGGAAGTATCATTATCACAGATATGCTTCGTCGCCCTGTGCAGCTGCTGCACATTTTGTCAAATTCTTCTCGCTCCATACCTTTACTTCAATGTTATATTTCAGCATTTCCTCGTATTTACTCCATTAACAGAGCAGATATATCTTGGCGGATTTACCTAGTGGCTCTACATATCTTCACGTCCTGTATGTAAAACAATATACAATTTTCAAGGTACAAAAATTCCTGAAGGGGAAAAGGAATCTATATTAAATACTCCCTTTACTGATTACTTTTCCTTACATATGATTTCGTATCAAATCCCAAGGTCTTAGTAATCAGTTTTGTTTCCAGGCGTTGACGCAGAGTTTCATCTACACAGTAATGCACCTGTCCAAATTCGTCAAACATTTTTCTGGTAGCCAAAACTGTTATGTACCCTTCATAATGCTTCAACACTGCCTGGATTGCCTCAGTATCACCAGTTGATGCTGCCTCAATAACATGGAATGGCAGCAAATCAAATGCGCATTTCTGTTTTTTACTTTTTTTCATTTGCAGATTCCTCCATATTTTTTCTCATCAGTTCCAGTGATCGTCTACGATGCTCATTAATTGTGCTGCGTACAAGATTCATTTCTCTGGCAATGTCTGCATCACTCATATCCATAAAATATGATAATAACACAACATTCCTTTTCTTTTCAGTAAGTGTCTGCAGTGCTTCAGCAATCAATGCATCTTTGACTTCTATGTCGTAACCCAGGACCTGAAAACGATGTGTTTCCATTTCATGCTCTTCCATTATAAAAAGTCTGCTCAACTCCTTTTCTGATAATTCTGACAACATCACTTCATACTTCTGGCGATATGCCATATGCTTTTCATAATTAATAACTTCACTTTTCAATGCCAGCTTGCACAGAGAATCAAACTGATGTCTGACTGTCTGCTCATCTTGAAAAGAGGATTGCTCCATAAGAGTTCACCTCCTTCCCCGCCGGTAGGCAATAAGCAAAGTTCTTGCTTCCCCTTCACACATATCCCAAACGGATGAGTGCATTTGTCGGGGTGTGGGAAGAAATTTTTAAAAAATTTCTTAATAAATACGAGAAAATTGTTTTTCCTGTATTTTGAGGTATATAAAAAACGTCCTAATGGGTAGTTTTTAGCCCATCGGACGCTATTTATATCAAAAGATAATATTTTGCCATCATTTTTTGTGGCATATAATTCACTTTTTGAGGTAAAGAAATTTATTTGCTTTTTTGAACTATTTATCTATTTCATCCGTCACGTAATGACGGATATGATACCAGACAATAAAATTCTTAATCTTTCCTATACCTCCGGATCTGTTTTACGGAAATTCAGAATTTTATATGTCTTTTAAAAAGTGAAATATCACCCTCTTTTTTAGTGAAATATTAGTTCATTTTCTTTCAAGAAAGGGAACTATACACTAAACATGGAGGTGTATCATATGCCAAAACAAACAGATAAAGAACTGGGATTGTTTTTTAAGAACGCCCGACACGAGCAAAAATTGACTTATGAAGAATTAGCTGAAAAAGCAGAAATGTCCAGCCGATATTTAAAGGAAATTGAAAATGGGGGCCGAGTTCCCAGTTTTCATAAAATCAGAAAACTGGTACGCGCTTTAAATGTTCCTCCTGAACCATTGTTTTATCCAAACAATCATACAGATAATCTTGATTATCAACGCCTGCTCATGTACCTGTCAAAATGCAACGATGAGCAAATTACCGCTATCCTTGCCATCGTAGAAGCATACCTGCGCACATACAAAATTCCTACAGACCACGATAAACAAGATCCCTGAAATTCATTTGAATTCTATCTGAATTATTCTGAAGAAGCGGTATGGTTTCCCATACCGCCACTCTTAACGTGCATATTTTTCTATCATTCTCTTAACATTCGTGGATTTCTTTATTGCCCCTATATTAATAAGAAACTCAACTACATCCATCATTCCCTGGTAATAAGCCCGCTGCTCCTCTTCATAATGGAAATGTTCTAACTGATCCAGATATTTATTCCAGAAATTCTGCTCACGCTCTGGGATTTTTTCCAGATGTAGTGGCAGCTTCTTTTGTATTTGTTTCAAATTCTTCTCTGCTTCTTTCCATTCTTCCGGCTGTACTGTATATTCTCTTTCTCCGAAGTCACAGCGCAATTCCTCAAATAAATTCGATACTGCTTCATAAAATTCATTCATCTTCTTTCCACCTCTCATTAGAATTATTTCTCATTACAGGCAGCATTATCATTTTCTTATTTCAAAAATCAAATAAACTTTCCAAAAACTTCATCTTTAGAAGTATAGTAACAATATTTTTCCTTAAAATCAATAATAATACTTCATCTTTAGAAACTTTTGAGGATCAGAATGATTATTTATTGGGATAAAAAAACGAACAGTAAAAACAGAATAGGACAACGGGTAAAAGAATTACGAAAGGCTCATAATCTTACTCAGAAAACACTCGCTGCCAAATTACAACTTGCAGGATATGATTTTAATGATCTGGCAATCCTGCGAATTGAACAAGGCACACGTTTCGTTCCCGACTACGAAGTTGTCGCACTGGCCGAAGTATTTAATGTTTCCTGCGAATATCTTCTCGGTCTGACGGACGCTCCTGCAAAATAATTTAATTGTATTGCCTCCAATTATATGCTAAACTATGGATAGATACTTCTGAACAACATACACTATTTATAAACCGTATGATTGGAGTGATTTCATGGAATTAACAAAAAAAGTCCCTACAACCGATAAAAGCCAGGAAAACAATCATCTTCTCCGCATGTTAGACCGGGGAATTGATGATATGGAAGCTGGTCGTGAATTGCCACTGGAAGATGCTTTTCGCAAAATCACAGAATTAAGGGATGCACGAAGAAATGCAAGAATATAGAATTATTTTAACCTGGGAAGCAATTTACGATGTCACAGACATTGCAGATTATATTGAAGAAGAATTCGGCCAGCAACATGCTGACCGTTTTCAATCTGATTTGAAAGAACAAATGCAGAATTTAAGTCAGTTCAGTACTGCCTTTCCCCGAACTCAAATTCTGTACAGAGGATATTCCATACATAAAAGATCTTTTCCGCCATCTATTATTTTTTATATTATAATGGAAGAAACAAAAGAGATTCATATTCTCCGAGTGCTGCGCCATGAACGAGATTGGGAAAATATCCTGTTGCAAAGATCAACTTATACATATCCAGAATGAATACCTGGGAGCCGATCAGAGATTTTTCTGAAAGGCTTCCTTTTTTATTACTTCCCACTGTCAATTAAATCATAACTCATATCCAGAAAATCCAGCGTCTTAGCTTCACTGACAGAATCATCCAAAAGAATCGTAATCCAGTGTTGCTTATTCATATGATACCCCGGTAAAAATCCATACGTTTGAATAATCATCCCAACCAGATCAGGATCACATTTTACATCCAGGATGTCAATGTTTCCATCTTCTTCTAATCCCAGTATTTTCTTTTCCACTACCATAATTATAGCATACCATTTTCCATTTTTATGTCGAAGCACCGCAGAATCAGGATCTTTTTTCCATAAATATTCCGGTTCAGTTCCATATTGCTCTTTTACATATTGAAAAATTTCTTCACGTTTCAAATTTATCCCTCACTTACGATTTCTTTCTCTGATTATACGCTATCAGGATTGTATTCTCAACCACTTCTCACAGTTCTATTTATGTTTTATAGCTTTTGCATAGCCTGCTTTGCAGGCTACACCCCAAAAGAAGCAAGCACTGCCAGTGTCATGACACCTGGCTCATTTTGTCAAATTCCCTTTCCGGTTCATTCTACCAAAATGTATCAGGGAGTATCCCTGGCCCTCTCATATTTTATAATTTCTTAATTTGACGCTTCCGCCTACTCCTGTTAAAATAAACTGTAGACACATCTATCCAAAACATCATACAGTCAAGTAATATAACTGTCATAACCGAACTGGTTAGACAGTTTTTTTGTACTCTTTTTTATAGAAAAAAACGAATTGGAGGATTTCAATGAGCAAACGTACCAGAATTCATCCCGTACAATTTTATTTGAATGATGACGAACAATACATTTTAGAAGAAAAATATCGTCTTTCCAGGATGAAAAGCAAATCTGCCTTTCTACGGAAAATGATCTTATATGGATTTGTATATGAAGTAGACTACTCTCATATCCGAAAAATGAATACCCTGTTGGGCAATATCAGCAGCAATTTGAATCAGATCACCCATCGTATAAACAGTACCAATACAGTTTACCCAAAGGACCTGGACGATATAAAGGAGTTAATGGAAAAAATATGGCAGTTACAAAAATCCATGGTATCAAAACAACCGTTAATAAAGCAATAGAATACATCTGCAATCCAGATAAAACTGACCAGAATCTATATATTTCTTCCTTTGCCTGCTCTCCCGAAACAGCCGTTCTTGACTTTAAATACACTTTGGATCATACACATGACTGCAGAGATCCGCACAATACAAATAAGGCATTTCATCTGATTCAGGCATTTTCCCCTGGTGAAGTTTCCTATGAAGAAGCCCATCAAATTGGCAAAGAACTTGCGGATCGCTTACTGGAGGGAAAATACTCCTATGTTCTGACAACACACACTGATAAAGGTCATGTACATAACCATTTAATTTTCTGTTCTGCAGATAACATCACTTTTTCTCATTACCATGACTGTAAAAAGAATTACTGGAAAATACGAAATCTCAGCGACACTTTATGCCAGGAACATAACCTGTCCACAATTATGCCAGATGGTAAAAAAGGAATGAAATACAATGAATGGGCTGCAAATAAATCTGAATCCAGTAAAAAAGCGCAGCTGCGAAAAGATATCAACCAGACAATCCGAATTGTTTCCACTTACTCAGAATTTCTTGCATTTATGGAAGCTAAAGGATATGAAATAAAAAACGCAGAATTTGGCGAAAGCAGCAGAAAATACATTACCTTTCGTTCTCCCGATATGTCCCGTCCAGTGCGTGGAAGTGCTAAATCTTTAGGAAAAAATTTTACTAAAGAACGTATCAAAGAACGCATTGAAAATAAACGTCAGAAAGCTATTTTTCCTTCTGTTCATAACAAATTAATAGATACCAATGCTCCCAATATAGCAGGAAACATTGGACTTCAGAAATGGGCAAATAAGGAAAATTTAAAAATTGTCTCTGCTGAATATAACAAGATGTTCACACATAATCTACATAATTTTTCAGAACTTGAAGACCGCATAGCCTTGTTACATATGCAGCAAAAAGAGGTAAATACCTCTGTTGTTTCTCTCGAGTCTCAGATACGCCATCTTCGAGAAATGCTAAAATATGCCGAACAATATCAGAAAAATAAAATTTACGACGACCATTATAAAAGCTCCAAAGATCCAGATCGTTATTTCCGTAAATATGAATCTCAAATTATTCTTTTCGCGGGTGCTGAACATATTTTACAGGAAAATGGTATAAACCTGAAACATCTTAATTCCAATAAGTTGCAAGAGCAAATTGCAGATCTTATTTCCAGAAAAGAATCTCTAAATACTCAATACGTTTCTTTTAAGCAAGAAATAAAAGAGTTGGAATTGATACATCAAAACCTGTCCAAATATCTCAAACAGGATGCTCCTGAAATACAAAGATCTTCTCATAACCAACTCCCTTCTTTGTAAAACCATAATAATAGGCAGCGATTTCACTCGCTGCCTAAATTCCCATTAAACCGATATCCTACACCTCGTACTGTTTGTATATATAATGGTTGTCCAGGATCATCTTCTATTTTTTCTCTGATATTGCAGATATGTCGCATAACCACATTATAATCACCGGAATAAGGTTCATTCCATACCAGATCATAAACCATTTCTTTTCCAAATATTCTACCTGGATTTTTCGCTAAAAAAAGTAAAATATCATATTCATATTTTGAAAGATGAACATCACTATCATTCTTTTTAACAATTCGTTCCTGTAGATATATTTTTAATTCTCCAAACCTTATAATTTCCGGTATGAATTGGTTTTTATGTTCCCAGCTAGTCAATATGTTTTCACTTATGCTTCCATTAGCATCTGTGATTCTCTCAATAATTTCTATCTTTTTCACCTTTATTGCCTCTACATTATTAATTTTATATTCTATATATCATCTGCCATTTGACTTTTTTCTTCTACAAGTAATATAATATATTTATTACATATGTAGGATTTAGCAGGAGGATTTTATTATGTCACTACCCCAGATTTCAGAAGCCGAATTTGAAGTTATGAAAATTGTATGGAAATATGCTCCCATCAATACAAATGAAATTACAGAAAAACTTACTCTAACTACCAGCTGGAGTCCAAAAACAATTCAAACTCTTATCAAGAGACTTGTTTCCAAAAAAGCTCTTTCCTGCGAAAAACAAAGCCGGGTATTTGTCTATACTCCATTAGTCCAAGAAGATGAATATATACGCCAGGAAAGCAATTCTTTTTTAAAGCGATATTATAATGGAAATCTTTCTTCTATGCTGGCTTCTTACCTTGAAGACGATAAGCTCTCTTCAACAGAAATTGATAACTTACGCCATTTATTATCAAAACATCAGAAATAGGAGGTTTTGAATGAGCAACTGGATCATCCACTTTTTAATCAGTAATATCTTCATATGTATTTTTACACTTGTAATAATCGGAACAAAAAAACTTCTGAAAAAATATTTATCTGCGACTACACAGTACCATCTCTGTTTTCTTTTATTTTTATTACTTGCCGTGCCATTTTTTCCTGTACAGATTCATGGCTCACAACTTTTTTCATGGTTACATTTTTTTCAAACTGACTCAGGACTTAACTCTGGTACCGACACGCTATCCGAACTTACCAGTAATACACAAAATATTTTGTTAAACCAGGTGAATGATTTTTCAGTTTCCATCAGTAGTCAATTTTCTGGAGGCTTGAATACCATACTCTTTCTAATATGGATAACGGGTGTTATGATTATGTCAGTCCTCACCCTTCATTCATTAAACTATGTACGTTCCATAAAAAGATCTGCTCTCCCGCTTCAAAATCAGCAGGTAAAAACTATTTATTACAATTGTTTAAAGGAACTTAAAATCTCTCACCCAGTATCAGTCTACAGTACTGCATTTTTAAAATCACCAGTTTTAATCGGAATAATACATCCCAGAATTTACATTCCCATCCATTTAATTTCCGAACTGAATCCTGATGATATGCGTTTTATGCTGCTACACGAATTACAGCATTACCGTCACAAAGATACATTTATTGGCTTCCTCATGGTCATAAGTAATATACTCTACTGGTTTAACCCTTTTGTTTGGTACACTTTAAAAGAAATTCTCTGTGACCGTGAAATAGCCTGTGATTCTGCTGTATTGCAGATGATTTCTGCTGATGAATACCAAGCTTATGGAACTACACTGATTAATTTTGCAGAAAAAATATCCTCTTTTTCCTCTCCACTGGCAGTTGGAATGTCCGGAAATTTCAGGCAGATGAAACGACGTATTCTCAACATCGCCGTTTTTAGGAAAGAAACTCTTTATCAAAAAATGAGAGCATTGATAATTTATCTGGTCATTAGTGCTGTTTTTATTGGATGTACACCCATTTTATCCATTGATGCCTCTACTCAAAACGTATATCATTTTAGTGATACAGACAAAAATATCTCCCTGTTAGATATATCCGAAACATTTGGAACATATGATGGATCATTTGTTTTGTATGACAATAATTTGGATTCCTGGAAAATATACGATCTTGAAGAAGCCACCAAACGTATTCCGCCAGAGTCTACCTACAAAATATACGATGCATTATTAGGGTTGGAATCCGGAATCATCACACCAGAACACTCTTCCATGACATGGAATGGTGATGCCTTTCCTTTTCCATCCTGGGAAGCTGATCAGGATTTAAACTCTGCTATGCAAAATTCCGTTAACTGGTATTTCCAGGCAATTGATTCGCAGCTCGGAATTAACAGAGTCCAGGAATTTTTGAATAAAATAGAATATGGAAACCAAACAACCAGTTCAAATCTGGATTTATACTGGTCCGATTTTTCATTAAAAATCTCGCCTTTAGAGCAAGTAACATTATTAAAAAAATTTAACACAAATGAATTCCATCTAAATTTCCAAAATGTATTTTCTGTTAAAAATGCTATAAAAATTGCCAGTACACCTAATGGTAATTTCTACGGAAAAACTGGAACCGGTCGTGTCAACGGACAGGATATCAACGGCTGGTTTATCGGATATGTAGAAACTTCCGATAACAGCTATTATTTTGCAACCAATATCCAAAGTGATTCTAATGCAACTGGCAAAAAAGCATTTGAAATCACTTCTGATATCTTAAAAAAATTACATATATGGAATTAACAAATATGAAAGGGCTGATAGTTGTTATCAGTTCTTTCTTTTTATTCTATATTGATATTTGGGAACTTCTTTCGTACCATTATTCAGAATTTTATTCCCCATATATTTAAAACTCTTATCATCGTTGAACTTAACAGTCAGCTCACTTGTAATAACGGCATCATTACATATAAATGTATCACATACAGCATCAACAACCAACACACTGTTTCCCTCTCCGCTATCTCTTATTTCAACGACCTCCGGTAAAGATGTTCCAAAATGAGTAGGGCTATAATTTAAACAGCCTAATCGTTCCCAGTCATAAGTTTGATGTTCCGAATCAAATACTGCCCATTTTTTAATTTGATCTGCTGTTATCGGCAAAAACTCCATTATCAGATTTTCAAACTCTTCTGCCGGAATTCCACTTGAGTTACCTGAAAACTCATATCTCTCCCCGTATTTCATTCGATATAAATATTCATATAAACCATTATAATCTAACCCTTCCATATCAGATCTATCCCAATCAGAACATAAAAGATTATTCCCCTGATATCCAAGCAAATACACACACCTCTTTGAAACTTCCCTGCATTCATCACTTAAAGGTTTAATTCTTATCATAGAACTGCCATCAACCGCTTCTGATACTTCCGGATACTTTGGAACGCATAGCGTATAACCAAACCAGCCTTTTTCTGTATATTTCCATTCTTCTATCCTTGTATACGAAACATATACAATAGATGGATTGTCGTTCATACCCCAAACAGCTTTCACAGCCAGCAAATACATATCTGTCCCATCATAATTGAATTTGAGTCTTTCTATCCCACCATCCCTGTTAATCCTATATAAGACGATATCTCCTGGCAGATCCTGTTCTGCCCTGAAAAGAAATTCTTCCATTTTAGAATAATTAGCCATATTTGAATACGGCGCTGATGTAATAACAGGGACATTTTTTTCCTTTAATACTTCCTGCATTTTTTCCATTACTGTCTCAGAAACTACTACATTCGATGAAGTTCCTTTATCCGCCTTTTGATAAATGGCTTTCATCTGATTCATAACATTCTTACAATCTTCAATAGCTTCTTCTTTCACGACTTCATCTACTGGCAAATCATATCCTCTTTCTTGTACAGCATAATTCGCAGTTTCCTGTGAAATATATTCTAAATCAGCCCCTTTACATTTTGTATTTCCTATGAAAAAGCATCCCAAAATAAATAAAACACTCACCATCTTTTTCAGTTTTCTTTTTGTACTCATATCAATTATCTCCATAACATTCCTCCCACTTTTCGTCTGATAATCTTTCCGTATACCAGGTAACCTCTATTTCTGACCTTGATACATAATTGGATACATATTGAAATCTATCTTTATCTAACAGCCGAATGGTTACGCTATGACAAAACGCCTGATCTAATTCTTTTTGTGGCCATACCGCATTTACTTCCAGTGTTATTGTTCCATCTTGATTTTCTATGTAGGAAACAACTTCCGGATATGGAATATATGGTGTGGGAGCAAAATCATATACGATTCCTCTGGTTCGATACCGATATGTCTGTGTTTCCGTGTGAAATACCGTTCCTGTCTGCAGTATCTCTGCGCTTATATTAAAATATTTTTGAAATATCGCTTCAAATGATTCTTTTGGGATTTCATAAGTCTTTCCTTCCTTAAATTCATCAGTTTTTTCTTCCATTGAAAGTAAACGGTCAAAAACATCATAAAAATTTATTCCATCATAATTTTTTTCACTCCAATTAGAAGTAAACAATTTATTAAGTGTATATCCAAAAGGAAGTATATATTTTCGATTCAGCTCCCTGCATTTTTTATTTAACGGCACTACCCGAAAGGCCCGATATCCAGACGGTCCATCATATCCAGCCGGATGATATTCTTCCATAAAGAAATACCCGTTTTCTGTATATTTCCATGAATTAACTCTAAACTCATGATAATATGTTTCCTGCCAAGTGTCCTCTTTCCATTTAAAAGAGCTTACTTCAACGTCTATTTTCCCCTGTTTGGTTTTCAGATCATACCGGATAAAATGATCCCCTGCTATAACTTGAAATATAGTAGTTTTTCCATTCTTCTCTTTTTCTGCTTTTTTCAAAAAATCATCTACTTTAATACTTTGAACCATATCCAGCTGATTGTAGGAATCAATTACTGCATATCCATATTTTCCAAAATAATCCATACTTTTTTGTATTGTACTCAGCTCATATAGTGCATTTTCTTTCACAGCATTCTCATATATGCTCTGATAGCCTTCTGCTAGCATTTCACACTCTCTGTAAATTTTTTCTTTCGTATCTTCAATTGTCTTTTTCTGCTCTTTCTTTATGCCACATCCACTTCAGACAGCAAGAAAAATAACTCCCACAAATATTTTCCAAATTTTTTTCATATCATTTTCCTCTTACATTTGTAATATTTAAAGGTAAAAATTATTCATTACCAAGATATTCATCCAGTATCGCCTTATCCTTTTCCACCACATAACCGCTTCCTCCAATATCTTTCACATTCTCTACCATACTGATGAGCAAAATAGGATTCTTTGTATCTCTATCTGTAGTAAAAACTGTAAACCAGCCAATTTCTGTTCCAGATGTATCTTCTTTTGTAGCTTTCAGTTCCGCTGTTCCGGTTTTTCCTGCTAATCTAATGTCTTCCCGGCATGCTCCATAACCAGTTCCTTCCGGGTTATTCACTACACCCTCTAACCCCTCCATAACCTCCGAAACAATTTGTGGTGAAAAAGCATCTTTTATCCAGATTTCACTGGAAGTGCTTCCACCATCCGCGTGAAGATATGGCTTTATCATATTTCCATCATTTAGAAAAGCCGTATAAATGCTTGCAAGATGCAAAGGATTTACCAGAATCTGTCCCTGTCCATACCCACTGTCAGCAAGCTGGATTTCTGTTTCTATCTTGTCCATATTAGAATATTGGGACTCTGACATTTTAATATCAAATGGAAGTTCCTGATTAAATCCTATTTGATTTAGAGACTGCATCAGTTGATCCGCACCAATTTTTAATGCTGCTTTTGCAAAATAAATATTATCTGAATAAATAAGCGCATTTTTCAAGATCACAGGTTCATAATCATGAAGTGTAGTCACTGTATAATCTCCCCACGAGGAATCTTTCTGCCACGCCAGACCCTCATTTCCAAAATCGTCATTTGCAGTAAATGCCCCCACTTTTAATCCAATTGCAGCAATTACAGGTTTAAAAGTTGAGCCAGGACACCATGTCTGGCGAAAGCGGTTGTATAAAGGCCTGTCTTCATTTTCATTTAATGCACTCCACTGGCTGTTGTCCATTCCACGTACAAAATCATTATTATCATAAGATGGCGTACTTACCAACGCCAATACTTCCCCTGTATAAGGATTCAAAGCTACAGAACATCCTCTGTCTTCTTTAAATTGTTCATAAAGAGTACTTTGAAGATCACCATCAATCGTAGTATGGATATCTTCTCCATCTTTTCTAGGCTCATATGCAATAACACTTTTTTTATTTCCATTTGCATCTACAATACAGATTTCACACCCATCTGTTCCTTTTAGTTCTTTTTCATAAAGCGTTTCCAGTCCAGTCTTTCCAATCACACTGTTTGTACGATACCCTTCCCCTTTATGTTCCTGCAAATCTTCGGCTGTAACCGCCTGTACATACCCTACCAGATGAGAGGTAGCTTCTTTTAGATAATAAGTTCGTACTTTTACATCAGATAACATAATACCTGGAATCTTCAATAATGTGTCCTGCTTTTCTTTTTCTTCCAGAACAGTTTTATCCGGATTCACTGTCAGAAGATCGACCTCTTGTATTTTAGGAATTGTTGCTACTGGTACAAAAGAATCTGCTTTTACCCAACCGGCTTCTAACTTATCCTCAATTTCGTCTGCTCCAATTCCAAGATACTCTGCCAGTTTTTTTATTGTATCTTCTCTGTTCTCCATCCTGCCCGGAACAATTCCTACCGAAGATGCAGTTCCCTCTCCAGCCAACTGACGACCATTTCTGTCTAAAATATCTCCTCTCTTTGCCTCTTCTGACGTTACCTGAACTTTATCCGTTGCAGATAACTCTGGAAAAATCAACTGATCCTGCCAGATTAAATGATATCCTGTCCAATCATGTGAAAATACCGCATCGTTGGTAAATTCTACATTTCCTGCAGCAGTCTGCATATTTGTTGTATAGGAAACTGCCGCATTTCCGTTTTCTTGTCTTTTTACTGTAATATCGGTTATGGACAGATCAGACATCTCAATGCCTTCATATATTTTAGAATTTCGTTCTATAAATTCTTCCTTACTGTTCATGCTGCTTTTTTTCTGATCCAGCATGGCATACATTTGCTCATATTCCCCTTTTTCAATATATTTCATATATTCCATTAGTCTTTTTTCAGGAACATTACAATTCATTATTGTTACAATACCGATTCCACCACCAATCAATATACCGCTAAATAAAACTATTTTTGTAATAATCTTCGTGTGTTTTTTTCTTTTCTTTTTTCTCATATAGTTTTATTTCTCCTTTTTTCATATTTTCTTAAATATTACACTTGTAATATTTAAACGTCAAGCTTTTTCTTAGGTTTATATATGTAGACAAGAGAAAAGATTTGCATAAAAAAGAAAGGGCATCTCAAAGCCTTCTTTGATAAAGAACTTTACGACACTCTGAGGTAATGGTTTCTCCGGATGTTTCCCAAACGCTATAATCACTCTCCAGAAGAACCAAAAACGATTTTTAATTTTCTCTCAGAAAAAAAAGAACTACTCTAAATCTGCTGATCTTTGAAATAACCCTGCTCGTTTCTTATAATCACAAACATATTCAGACAACACATTCTTTGCTGGCAGATTATTATAGCAGAAAACGCAACAAATCCCTTTATTAACTTTTGTTCCATATATTTCCTGTACCAATCCTATTGTTTCATCATCTGAACAAAAGCTCTTCGGAATCTCCCTACAATCCCTGATAATAACGCAAATCTGTTTACTATGTCCTCTCTGTTAGTATACAAGCCAGCTAATCTCTTTATTATAGTATCTAAATACTTCTTCCCAATTCCACTACTCAAAATTTCTTCAGTCACTGTTTCTGCAGATGTGTTTTTATATCAGCCAGAGTTCCCCTGGCTGAATTCTTCCAATATATACCTGTTAACACTTCTCAATGCTGACACTTTTTCCTTCGCTTTACTACACACTGGCTTGAATTCATTCCTCCTCTTCCAGTTTCGATTTATAATCTTCCAAGTCCATAAGAAAAGTCTCATAGCCTTCATCACTCATGCAGAACAGCTTTCTTATGGTATTGCAGACAAGCCCGATCATGTCCGCATCCCCTTTCAGGAATGGAATGATATGGTCGATTGCTTCCATCGTGTCATTTCTGTTCCCTTTATCAAACATTGCGGTTACTAAACATTCGTCTGTATCAAAGTTCATTGCCAGATCCATCATAATTCTACATCCCCCTTCTTATGTGCTTTGGATTTTTCTGCTTCTTTATTTTTCTGTTCCTGTGCTTTTGCCCTTGCCTGAAACTCTTTCAACGACTGCAGTACAGATTTTTTCAATTCCCCTCTTTCGCCCTTTGCCGGCTCTTTCTTTTGTGTCTGGTTCTCTTCCACTGATACGGATTCTTTCTTGACTGGTGCTTCTGAAACTTCCTGTTTCACTTCCACAGTCTGTTCTGCTTCCTGCACTTTTCCATGTTTCTCATTCAGATACTTTTCCATATCGTTAATTGCTTTCTGTACTAATGGGCTTTCCTTATAATGAGGAATCATATCTATCAGTTCCCTGTCTACTCTATCCCAACACATCAGTTCATATTCCCCGGAATAATCCTTATCTCCATCCTGCAGATCAAATCCAATCCCTTTACCTCCATGCAAGCGATCTGCCGGAATACTTTCATAAATTTTAATCGCTTCTTCCAGAGTAAGATTATTATGGTACTCTCCCATGACCGGAAACTCCATGCACTCTGCCACATAAAAAGTAATCGTAGCTTCTGGTTGCTCCTGTTCTGGTTGTCTGGTAAAGATAGAAAAGGTTTCTGCATTTTCCAAACGGGAAAGTAATGACCGGGCAGTTATCACATCACTGTCTATATCCGATTCTTCTGCCACCTCAGTCAGCCAGTCTTTTAAACCTGCTGTCTCCTTGTTCAAAATATCCTCTGTGAGTTTCTCAACCTGTTCTTCCCTATTTTCAACGGTATCTTTATATTCATAAGTATCATATTCATAACTAAAATTATCCAAGTCCACTGCGAGTTTCCTGATTTCCTGCTGATCAAGAT
>NZ_JAAITI010000042.1 GCF_013304735.1 Blautia luti | reverse complement strand
TATGTATTTTAATCTTCTGCTCTTCTGTAGGATTGATCTCTGTTTTGAAACTTTTTAGCAATCTTATCATCCTTTTCTGGCTGATTCCTGTTATTATTGGCTAATATGTTTATGAACTATTTGTTCTATTTCATTATACCATGATTAAACATGCAGAACAAGTGTTTTGGCCTTGGTAGAAATTAATAAGTATATTTAAACATGTTTAATATCTTTTTGTAATATATTCAGTTACTTGTAGATCCTCCTTTTTGCCTGAGCCGGAAGAAACAGCTGTACTGTGCAGCAGAAACTGAGTGGAAACCCCGGAAGTATTTTCAAGGGAAAGACGGTAGAAACCATGTTCCATTTCTTTTACCTGAAAATCAGAAAGAGAGGAAATTACGGTGCCTGCAGAGGAACTGGCCTGAGAGTCTGAAGCGGTAAAAAGTTCCATAAGGTTTTCATCTTTCAGGTAGATGTAGGTGATGTAGTCTTTTTCGTTAATTTTATCCCGGAAACATAGTGCAGGGGTACCGTCCAGAGTCCCGGAAAAAATTTCGTCCGCCTGGTCATGCTGCCGGAATTTGGTAGTCAGATAGGTGATAGCGGTTCCAAGTTCGGAATCGGAGTCGTTCTGTTTTACTGTCTGCTGATAGATTCTTGCGGAAAAAAGAAGCATCAGCATAAGAAACAGGACAAAAATACCAAACAGAAGGAGAGAAAAAAGGGACGAAATGGAATGATCCGTATTTTTCTTTAGCTTCATGAAGCACTTCCTCCCTTCGTGCTGCCGGAAAGGGCGATAACGCTGATAGATGGCAGCAGATTGGAACCGTTGGGAACGTACTCCACAACGAATTTGCTTTTGTCATAGGTAATATGGTAATCACGAAGAATCTGCGAAAGATCTTCCGGATATTCTCCGGTCAGCGCATAAGTACGGACAGCACTGGCTTTTAATGTTTTTTCCAGAGCATCCTGTTCTTTCTGAAGAGCCTGCCCGGAAGTATGGCTGATTCCTGCCACAAAGAGAATACAGGCAAGAATCAGAAGCAGTACGGGAAAAAGAAGAAGAAATCCCCGTAAAAATTTTTTTCTGCGGCTTTCAAAAAGTTCCATTCTGTCACCACCTTACATTGCAAAATCAGAAAGAATTCCAAGAAGAGGCATCATTACGGAAAGCAGTACAAGCCCAACCAGAAGCGAAAGCAGAATCACAATGGTAGGTTCTACAATGGAAACTGCCTGAGAAATCAGGTTTAAAGATTTCTCAGAGTACTGTTCGGAAAGGCTGTGTAAAGTTTCATCGCTGGATCCGGAATAAAACGATACACGGATAAGACGGCCCTCCATGCCTCCAAAAAGTCCGGATTTTGTAAGCGCTTCTGAAAAAGCTTCCCCTTCCTTAAGAAGGTCAGAGGTTTTCTGGAGTTTTGTGAGAAGCTCCGGCTGTGAAAGCAACGCTTTTGTAAGTTCAAGGCTTGTTTCCGGGGAGAGACCGCTTCGAAGGCCAAGAGACAGTCCCTGGGCCAGACGGCTGTAATCCATGGCAACGGGGATCTCACGAAATATGGGCAGATGGGTAACCAGTTTCCGGAGGCTTGAGCGGCCTTTTTCGGTAAGGCTGAAAAAAAGGGTGAAGCCAATCAGAACAGCGGCAAGAATCAGAAAAACGGCAGAGTAGTGACTGATTACATTGCCGGCATTGAGGAGTCCCCGGGAAACCCCGTTCATTTCCAGTCCCATCTGCTGAAACACCTGCTGAAAAACAGGAAGGACTTTTACCAGAAGAACAAGAATTACCACTGCCATCATGCCAAGCATGATCAGAGGATAGGTGACAGCGCTTCGGATCTGCTGGGAGATTTCCTGTTCCTGTTTATAATGTTCGGAAAGACTGTTCATAATTTCATCCAGGCAGCCGGTTTCCTCGCCTGTTTTTACATAGGCATTCATAGATGCAGGGAAACAGCCGACCTCTTCCAGTGCCTGGGAAAGAGAACCGTTTTCTTCCACAGAACGGATCAGAGGGGTAAGTATTTCACGGTCTGTATCGGTTTTACTTTCATCACAGAGAATATGAAGGCCTTCTGTGGTGGATATGCCGGAATGCAGAAGCATTCCCATCTGCCCGCAGAAACTGGATAATTCCCGGGCGGTCAGTTTATAGTTCATAATAAAGTCTCCTTTTTGCTGGGAATCGGTCAGCGTGAAAACTGTACCGTATAATTACTTTCATCTCCGATGTATTCCTGGATGGTTTCGTCATCATCACTGTTGGCGTCAAAGGTAGGGTCCATCAGCTGCCAGGTGTCTCCGTCAAAAGAAACGGCCTTTGTTGCCCAGCCTTTTCCACGGATATAGACATCAATCCATGCGTGCTTGATTTCTCCTGAATAGCCGATTTCGAGCTTACAAGGAATATCCTGGCTTCGAAGCATGGCAGTAAGCAGTGCGGCGTAATCAAAACAGATTCCGGTACCTGTGCGGAGGGTTTCATCAATGTCCGGAAGGTAACCGGCTTCTACAGAATTTGCTTTATCATAGTCATAGGTGATATGGCTGGTGACATAGTTGTAGAAGGTTTTCAGGATATCCACATCTTTCATTTCTTCCGTGACAAGGGACTGAGCCAGTGTGCAGGCTTCGCTCTCGGCGGAAAAATTTACATACTGGTTCGGGTACAGAAACGGAAGAAATTCATTTTCAAGATTTACAGTGAGAGTTTCTGAATACAGTGCGGCATACTGGCTTCCGTTGATCTGCTGATAGCAGGTGATTACATAATCTCCCGAGCCTTCGGAAAAGGGGATGACGGCCTGTTCCTTTGGTGCCAGAAAATAGGAATAGAGAACACCGGACGGTGTGGTAAGCTGTATACTCATCCGGGAGTCTTCGGAGTCAGACTGTGCGGTCAGATATCCCTGATCCTGATTGGAAATATCCAGAACCAGAGGGGAACTTCCGAGCGTCTGTGTGCCGGGAGCCTCAGGCGTGAGGACACGGGCAGGGGAGTAAACGGGAGGTTCTTCACCGGAATTTTCGGATTTCGCACATCCGGGGAGAAAAATTATGATCCCGGAAAGCAGCAACACAAAAAAGAGACGGACAGATAAAGTTTTTGACATATTTGCCGTTCTCCTGTTATATACTTTTTTCTTTCTTTTTTACAGATAACAGTATAGCAGATTCTGGAAAAAAAGGACAGAAGCAGGGCCAAAATAAGCGGGAAATGTTGACATTTAAGGGAAAAAAACATATACTGTATATATAAAGGCAAACCTGTTGAAAAGCAGGGACGCAAAGCCAAGGGTCTAAGGTCACAAAAGAAGGACTATGACAGCCGGTTGCCGCATTAAATTCCGATTTAGTGACGTACTCAGAAATTACATCCAGGTGAAAAGGATTTATGTGTTGACGCGGCCGTTTATTTTTCAGAATAAGCGGTTTTTTTGATGCAGTAAATTCTGCGGCCACCATACTGGGATGACGTTCTGGACGTCGGTTTTCAGAAAGGTGTGAAAAGTATGAAAAAAATGAACCTTAAAAACTTCTTTATGAAGAAGAAGGTTGCAGCCGGATGTATCGCGGCGGCTGCATTGATCACAGCAGGAAGCTTTGCAATGGTATGGCAGGACTCACAGGTGCCGGAACTGCCAAGTTACACAGATCCGGTAGTGGAGCAGACGCTTACCGATGATGATACTCCTCTTGCATCCAAACCGAAGGTAACAACCAAAACAACCAAGAAGAGCAAAACAACCAAAAAAACAATCAATTTAAAGAAAGCAGCAACAAAAACTTACAGCAAAAAACTTCCAACCAAGAAAAAAACAACAACAAAAACAACCAAAAAGAACCAGACAACAACAGTAAAAACCCAGACAACAGTACAGACAGATACAAATCAGAAATTCACCAAGAAATCCAAAAAGGTCGTACAGACACAGAAGGTTACAACAACTGTAAAAACAACCACAACCGTTGTTGCGGCAGCGCAGACCACAACAAAATCCACAACTGCAAATACAAATGTAAAAAAAGAGAAATACACAATCAGCAATGTAGCATCCATCGCGCCACAGATGGACAGCAGAGTACTGAATGCCTACACAAAGATGGGATTTACTGTAACTGTTGATCCAAGCGTATCCTATGCGGGACACTTTGATGCCAAGACAAGAATGATCACACTTCAGTGTGAGGATTCCACCATTTATCATGAACTTGGACATTTCCTTGCTTTTGTAGCCGGAAATGTGGATACTACAAGCGCCTTTGAAGCTGTATACAACAGCGAGAAATCCAAATTTACAGGCGTCAGAAAAGCGTATGCAACACAGAATGCTTCCGAGTATTTTGCAGAGTCTGTTCTGAATTATGTAGAGAATCCGTCAGCTCTGAAGTCTCAGCGTCCGCAGACCTATGAGGCAATTGTCAATGCACTCTCAAAGGTTACAGACGCACAGATAACAAAAATCATGAATGTTTATAAAGTAGTCTGGAAATAACAAGCTGTTATATGGAACACCCGGGAAATTCCCGGGTGTTTTTGTGTTATAATAAAATTTCTCCGGTGAAATTGTCGATAAAAATTTCTTGCATTGCTTCAAAAATAGTGTATATTAATATCATAATAATAATCACATTACATTCAATAACGGTTCAGACACCAGTGCAGCCATGTCAGGCTGTATCGGATTTCCAGAATAAATAATTAAATTACATTTTATAAGAGTTAAGGGTAGAGGTATTTATGAGAGAAAAGTATGAATCATTATCTCTGGCAGTGCTGAAAGACCTGGCAAAAGCGAGAGGGATGAAGGGGATTTCCACTTTGAGAAAACCGGCACTGATTGAGAGAATGCTGGAAGAAGATGCGAAAGAATCCGCAAAAGGAAATCCTGAAGAAGTACGCAGGAGCACATCCGGAGAAAATAATCTGAAAGAAAAGAAACAGGAAACAGAAAAAACAGAATATCATACACGTCCCGCAGGAGAGACCCTGCAGGAGCGTAAAGAATACCGGACAGAAAGAACGGAACAGGAACACAGAAGTGTAAATGTCCGGAGAGACTATAACAGAGATTATAACAGAGAGGCCAACCGGGATTATAACCGGGAATCTGCCAGAGAGAATGGAAATGTTCCTTCAGAGTCCACACAGCTGGACAGTGGTGAGAAGGCAAATGGAATTCTTGAAGTACTTCCGGATGGCTACGGATTTATCCGCTGCGCCAATTATCTTCCAGGTGAGAACGATATTTATGTTTCTCCTTCCCAGATCCGCCGCTTTAACTTAAAGACCGGTGATATCATCCAGGGAAATATCCGTATCAAGACCCAGGGCGAGAAATTCAGCGCACTTCTTTACGTATCCTCCATCAACGGATTCCACCCAAGTGAGGGGCAGAGAAGGTATAATTTCGAAGATATGACGCCGATTTTCCCTAATGAGAGACTGGTTATGGAACGTGCAGGCGGCACAACTGCCATGCGTATCGTAGACCTGATCAGCCCCATCGGAAAGGGACAGCGAGGAATGATCGTATCCCCGCCGAAAGCCGGTAAGACAACCCTTCTGAAAGATGTTGCCAAGTCCATCCTTAAGAATAATAAGGATATGCATCTCATTATCCTTCTGATCGATGAGCGTCCGGAGGAGGTTACCGATATCAAGGAAGCAATCCAGGGACCTAATGTGGAAGTGATCTATTCCACGTTTGATGAACTTCCGGAGCATCATAAGAGAGTTTCCGAGATGGTTGTGGAGCGTGCCCGTCGTCTGGTAGAACATAAACAGGATGTGATCATCCTTCTGGATTCCATTACACGACTTGCCAGAGCCTATAACCTGATTATCCCGCCAAGTGGAAGGACTTTATCTGGTGGTCTTGATCCGGCAGCTCTTCATATGCCTAAGAGATTTTTTGGCGCAGCCCGTAATATGCGTGAGGGCGGAAGCCTGACGATTTTGGCAACGGCACTTGTGGATACCGGAAGCAAGATGGACGATGTCATCTACGAGGAGTTCAAGGGAACCGGTAATATGGAGCTTGTCCTTGACCGTAAATTACAGGAAAAACGTGTATTCCCGGCTATCGACATCCAGAAATCCGGAACCAGAAGAGAGGATCTTCTTCTCAGCAAGGATGAGCAGGAAGCTGTTTATATTATGCGAAAAGCACTCAACGGAATGAAGTCCGATGAGGCGGTAGAACAGATTCTGAATACCTTTGCCAGAACCAGGACCAATGCGGAGCTGGTACAGACTGTAAAGAAACAGAAATTTTTATAAAGTCCTTGCATTTTCAGGAAAGCTGTGTTATACTTAGCAAGCTGTTTAAAATGGAATTCGTCAATTGTATACGAATAATATTAAATTATATAGAGAGGTGAAAATCATGAGAGAAGGAATCCATCCGAACTACTATCAGGCAACTGTAACCTGCAACTGCGGAAACACTTTCGTAACAGGTTCTACTAAAGAGGACATCCACGTTGAGATCTGCTCCAAATGCCATCCGTTCTACACAGGACAGCAGAAGGCTACACAGGCTCGTGGACGTATCGATAAGTTCAACAAGAAATACGGCCTGAATAAGTAATTATTGCGAATACAGGAAATGAGAAGGTTGAGGTTGGGAAATCTCAACCTTTCTTTAACTGAAAAATTTTTTCAGTTTGCACAGGAGAGAATGAATGAAATCATCGAATATTGGCGGACAGGCCGTGATGGAAGGCATCATGATGCGCCACAAGGACAAATATTCTATCGCAGTGCGCCGTCCGGACCAGGAGATCGAGCTGAAAGTAGAAGACTATAAATGTACCTTCGGAAACCATGCGTTTCTGAAGAAGCCCATCATCCGTGGTGTGGTAAGTTTTGTGGATTCTCTTGTGGTAGGTACGAAATGCCTGATGTACTCTGCGGAGATCGCAGGTGATGAGGAAGATGAAGAAACCGCGAAGAAGAATGAGCAGCTTACAGAAGAGGAGCGTTCCGCAAAGAAAGCCAAAGAAGATAAGCAGTTCAAGTGGCTTCTTTACATTACGGTAGCTGTTTCTATGGTAGTATCTGTGGCTGCTTTTATGTTTCTTCCGTATATACTGGCCAGTCTGATCCGCAAGGTAGGGGCTTCGGAATTCCTGGTTACTGTAGTAGAAGCTTTTGTAAAGCTGGCACTGTTTATGGGATATATGTTCCTGATCTCCAGAATGAAGGATATCCAGAGAACATTTATGTATCACGGTGCGGAACATAAATGTATCAACTGTGTGGAACACGGACTGCCATTGACTGTGGAGAACGTGCTGAAGAGTTCCAGGCTCCATAAGCGCTGTGGAACCAGTTTTCTGTTCCTGGTCATGCTGGTAAGTATTGTGCTGCACTTTGTGTTTGTGCTGGTTCCGGTTTACTGGGTAAGACTGTTTGGAAGACTTCTCATGGTGCCGGTAGTTGCGGGAATCTCTTTTGAGATCATCCAGTGGGCAGGAAGAACAGACAGTAAATTTGCGGACATTATGAGTAAACCAGGTCTTGCCATGCAGAAATTTACCACCAAGGAACCAACCGCAGATATGGCAGAAGTAGCCATCAAGGCTGTTGAGGCGGTTTTTGACTGGAGAGCCTATCTGAAAGAGGAATTTGACCTGGACATCCCTTATGAGACAGAGGAGACAAGCCATGCAGACTCTTGAGTCACTTCTCAAAAAAGGAACAACGATACTGAAAGATAACGGATTGGAAGAAGCCGGGCTGGATGCCTGGCTCCTTCTGGAATATAAGACCGGAAAGAACCGGGCATACTATTTTGCACATGGTGATGAACCGGTGTCTGATGAGACCGCAGCAGAGTATCTTGAGCTGATCGGCAGGCGGGCAGGACATATTCCTGTACAGCAGCTGACTCATCAGGCTTTTTTTATGGGCTATGAATTTTATGTAAACGAAAATGTGCTGATCCCGAGACAGGACACGGAGACACTTGTGGAAGAAGGGCTGAAATGCCTTGATGATGTGGAAAAACCGGAGATTCTGGATATGTGTACGGGTTCAGGCTGCATTCTCATAAGCCTTCTTCTGGAACGGCAGGATGCCCATGGTGTCGGTGTGGATGTTTCGCCGGAAGCACTGGAGGTGGCCAAAGAGAACGCCAGTCTTCTGAATGTGGAGAACCGGGCGGATTTTGTGGAAAGTGATCTGTTCTCGGCACCGTATTTTTGCGAAAAAGGTGGAAAAGAGGGGGGAAAATATGATATCCTTATTTCAAACCCGCCTTATATCGCGACAGAAGAAATTGAAACATTGATGGAAGAAGTCCGCCTTCATGACCCAAGGAAGGCTCTTGACGGAATGGAAGACGGGCTTTATTTTTACAGAAAGATCACCGCAGAGGCCGGAAAGTATCTGAAACCGGGCGGATGGCTTCTGTATGAGATCGGCTGCACCCAGGGGGAGGCAGTCAGTGAAATGCTGAGAAATGCCGGTTTTGAAAAGGTTCAGGTGGTAAAAGATCTTCCGGGCCTTGACCGTGTAGTGATGGGGCAGAAGCCTTTGTAAAAATTGTGATTTACAGGTATCAGAAACAGGAGGAAATACATGTTTGATAAACTGGATGATCTGTTGGTACGTTTTGAGGAGCTTCTCAATGAGCTGGGAGAACCGGGGGTAACCGATGATCCGGCGCATTTTCAGAAGCTGATGAAAGAGCAGAGCGACCTGCAGCCAATCGTTGACGCATATAAAGAATATAAGAAAAACAAAGAAACCATCGAGGACAGTCTTTCCATGCTGGAGAGCGAGAAGGACGAAGAGATGCGTGAGATGCTGAAAGAGGAGCTTTCTGATGCAAGAAAGAGAGTGGAGGAGCTGGAGCATGAGCTGAAGATCCTTCTTCTTCCGAAAGATCCTAACGACAGCAAGAATGTTATCGTTGAGATCCGTGGAGGCGCAGGCGGTGATGAGGCAGCTCTCTTTGCGGCAGAGATCTACCGTATGTATGTGAAATATGCGGAATCCCGCCGCTGGAAGACTGAGATGCTCAGCCTTAATGAGAACGGTATCGGCGGTTTCAAGGAAGTTACTTTCATGATCAAAGGTGAAGGTGCATATTCCAGACTGAAATATGAAAGCGGTGTGCATCGTGTACAGCGAGTACCGGAGACAGAGTCCGGCGGAAGAATCCATACTTCTACCTGTACTGTAGCCATCATGCCGGAGGCAGAAGAGATTGATTTCCATCTGGATCTCAATGAATGTAAATTCGATGTATTCCGTGCATCCGGAAACGGTGGTCAGTGTGTCAACACCACAGACTCTGCCGTACGTCTTACCCATATTCCTACAGGAATCGTAATTTCCTGCCAGGATGAGAAATCTCAGCTTAAGAACAAGGATAAGGCACTTCGCGTGCTCCGTTCCCGTCTGTATGAGATGGAACTTGCCAAGCAGCACGACGCTGAGGCAGAGGCAAGAAGAAGCCAGATCGGTACCGGTGATCGTTCCGAGAAGATCCGTACTTACAACTTCCCGCAGGGACGTGTGACAGACCACAGGATCAAACTTACCCTTCATCGCCTTGAGAATATCCTCAACGGAGACCTGGATGAGATCATCGACAGCCTGATCGCGGCAGACCAGGCAGTGAAGCTGACCAAGCTCAATGAACAGGAGTAATCGTTAATTACAGAGATAGAGTTCAAAAAACTATAATAAATCAGGAGGAAACGAAACATGAAAAAGACAGCACTGGTAATCATGGCGGCAGGAATTGGAAGCCGTTTTGGAAAAGGAATCAAGCAGCTTGCACCGGTAGGACCGAAGGGTGAGATCATTATGGACTATTCTATCCATGATGCACTGGAGGCAGGATTCAACAAGGTTGTATTTATTATCCGTAAAGACCTTGAGGATGAGTTCAAAAAAGTGATCGGAGACCGTATCTCCAAGATTACAGAGGTTGCTTATGCATTCCAGGAGATCGATGATCTTCCGGGAGATTTCCAGAAACCGGCAGACCGTACCAAGCCATGGGGAACCGGACATGCCGTACTGGCAGCAAAGAAAGTCCTTTCCGAGCCATTCGCTGTTATCAATGCAGATGACTACTATGGAAAAGAAGCCTACGTAAAAGTTCACGACTATCTTGTACAGGATCATCCACAGGATGGCCCGATGCACATCTGCATGGCAGGTTTCCGCCTTGGAAATACATTAAGCGACAACGGAAGTGTTACAAGAGGTGTGTGCCACATTGAGGACGGCAAGCTTGTCGGCGTTACAGAGACACATAACATCTTCAAGACAGCAGACGGCGCAGAAACAAGAAATGACGACGGTACAGCAGAAGCACTGGATACCAAGAGCCTTGTTTCCATGAACATGTGGGGACTGACACCGGAATTTATGGAAATCCTTGAGAAAGGCTTCATTGAGTTCCTTGGTGGAATCAAAGAGGGAGACATCAAAAAAGAATATCTTCTTCCAGAGCTTATCGACCAGCTGATCCATTCCGGAAAAGCAGCAGTAGACGTTCTTGAGACAAAGGACGAGTGGTTTGGTGTTACTTATCAGGAAGATAAGGCATCTGTACAGGCTGCATTCAAAAAACTTACAGATGACGGCGTTTATCCGGAAGGACTGTATCAGTAATAAAGGAGAGCATTATGGGTAAATATTTCGGAACAGATGGTTTTCGTGGTGAAGCAAATGTAAAACTTACAGCAGATCATGCATTTCGCGTGGGACGTTATCTTGGCTGGTATTACGGCAGAGATCACAAGGCGAAGATCGTGATCGGCAAGGATACAAGAAGAAGCAGTTACATGTTTGAGTATGCCCTTGCGGCAGGACTTACCGCATCCGGAGCAGATGCTTATCTGCTTCATGTAACCACAACTCCAAGTGTGTCCTATGTGGTACGTACAGAAGATTTTGACTGCGGTATCATGATTTCCGCAAGCCATAATCCGTTTAATGATAATGGAATCAAAGTCCTCAATGAGAACGGACAGAAGATTTCCGCAGATATTGAAGCACGTATCGAGGCTTATCTGGATGGTGAGATCGAGGAACTTCCGCTGGCAACCGGAGAAGATATCGGCTGTACTGTGGATTTTGCATCCGGAAGAAACCGTTATATCGGACATCTGATCTCTATCCCATGCCACGATTTCAAGAATATCAAGGTAGGACTGGACTGCTCCAACGGAAGTTCATCCGCTATTGCCAAGAGTGTTTTTGACGCGCTTCGTGCAAAAACTTACGTAATTAATAACGAGCCGAACGGAACCAACATCAACCGTGGATGCGGTTCCACACACATTGAAGTCCTGAGACAGTTTGTGGTAGATAAAGGCCTGGATATCGGTTTTGCGTACGATGGTGACGCGGACCGCTGTATCGCCGTAGACCACCGTGGAAACATCATTGACGGTGACAAGATTATGTATGTCTGCGGTAAATACTTAAGAGAAAAAGGCCAGCTGAACGGAAATACCGTTGTAACAACCGTTATGTCCAACCTTGGTCTTTACAAATCTCTGGAGCGGGAAGGCATCGACTATGAGCAGACTGCAGTTGGTGACAAATACGTTGCCGAGAACATGATGGAAAACAATTACAGCATTGGTGGCGAGCAGTCCGGACATATTATTTTCAGCCGTTATTCTGCTACCGGTGACGGAATTCTCACATCCCTGATGATTATGGAAGCATGTGTGGACCAGAAAGCCACACTCTGCGACCTTGCCAAGGAGATGAAGGTTTACCCGCAGCTTCTCCGCAATGTGCGTGTTTCCGACAAGAAAACAGCACTGGAAAATGAGAAGGTAAAAGCATCCATCGAAGCTGCAGCAGAGGCACTTGGCGATGATGGCCGTATCCTGGTACGTGAGAGCGGTACAGAGCCGCTGATCCGTGTTATGGTAGAAGCAGGAACCGATGAACTCTGCCATAAATATGTAGACAGTGTTGTTGATGTGATGGAAGCCGAAGGGCTTGTTGTAGAATAAGGAATTCCATGAAAAATACAAAGACCGTATTGATTCTTGCAGCCGTTACAGGAGCTTTGCTTCTGGGCGGCTGCGGCAGTGAAAAAACAAAAACATACGAGCAGGCCGGAAAAGATCTTTCCCAGGGAAGCTACAAGTATGCCCTGGAGGAGTACCAGAGTTCCATCCAGAACGGGGTAAAACTGGCACAGTCCTACCGTGGGGCAGGCATTGCAAGCCTGCGTCTCGGTAAATATGAGGATGCCGTGAATAATTTTACAGAGGCACTGAACTGCGATAATGTGAGCAAAAACCTCCGCAAAGATATCCTGTCCTACCGTGCTACCGCAGAACTGAAATGGGGCAAGTATGAGGACGCCATGGCAGACTGCCAGACACTTGGAGAAGATTTTTCCATGGATGCAAGCAGTTATTTCCTCACCGGAAAAGTTGCTCTTGCTATGGATTCCTACGAGGAAGCTGCGTCTAACTTCAAACAGGCTTACGGAGAGGATGCCACCTATGATATGGCGATCCAGATTTATGAGGCATACCTGGATAAAGATATGGAAGCAGACGGAACCAGATATCTGGAGGCTGCTCTTTCTTCTGAGGCCAAGGACGCTCAGGATCACTGTGACAGAGGCCGTGTCTACTACTATATGGAAGACTACACCAATGCAAAAAAAGAGCTCCTGGAAGCATCCAAGAAGGATAATACAGAGGCCCTTCTTCTCATGGGAATGGTATATCTGGCTCAGGACGATGTGGAAAATGCTCAGGCAATGTACAAACAGTATATTTCCGCAGTGGGAGATTCTGCCAAGGGATATAACGGCCTGGCACTGTGTGATATCCGGAACGGGGATTATGATTCCGCTCTTGATAACATTACAAAAGGCCTTCCTACTGCTACCACAGACGAGATGCAGAGCCTTCTGTTCAATGAGATCGTAGCCTATGAGAAGAAACTGGATTTTGCTACCGCACTGACCAAGGCACAGGAATATATTGACATGTTCCCGGAAGATTCCGCCGCAAAAAAAGAGCTGGCTTTTCTGAAAACCAGAACGTCTTCGGAGGGCTGATATGGAATATTTTGAGGAAATACAGGATCGGGTTATTCTGATCGGTGTCCAGGCGAATCTGGGGGACGACATGGAAGAATCCCTGGATGAACTTGGGGAGCTTGCGGCTACAGCCGGCGCGGCTGTTGCTGGCAGGATCATTCAGAACCGTGAGGCAGTACACCCCGGTACCTATATCGGAAAAGGCAAGATCGAGGAGGTAAAAGGCCTTCTCTATGCTTTGAATGCCAATGGCGTGATCTGTGACGATGAGCTTTCTCCTGCACAGATGAACAATCTGGAGCGGGAACTGGAATGCAAAGTCATGGACCGTACATTGTTGATCCTTGATATTTTTGCAAAGCGTGCTGTTACAAGCGAAGGTAAGATCCAGGTAGAGCTTGCACAGCTTCGTTATCGTTCCGCACGTCTTGTGGGACTTCGTTCTTCCCTTTCACGACTTGGAGGAGGAATCGGTACCAGAGGCCCCGGTGAGAAGAAACTGGAGACAGACCGCCGTCTGATCCGAAACCGGATCTCCGCACTGAAGCAGGAACTTTCCCAGGTGGAGAAACACAGGGAGCTGATCCGTTCCAGAAGAGCGGTAGGCAATCTGAAGACTGCGGCTATTGTGGGTTACACCAACGCTGGAAAATCCACGCTTTTGAATACACTGACCGGTGCGTCGGTGCTTTCGGAGGATAAGCTTTTTGCCACGCTGGACCCCACTACACGTCTTTTGACACTGGATGACGGGCAGCAGCTTCTTCTTACGGATACCGTAGGATTTATCCGAAAACTTCCACATAATCTGGTAGAAGCCTTCAAGAGTACCCTGGAAGAAGCCAAATATGCGGACTACATCATTCATGTAGTAGATGCGTCCAATCCCCAGGCGGAGATGCAGATGCATATCGTATATGAGACCCTGAAAGAGCTGGGTGCCCTTGGGAAAAAGACAATCACACTTTTTAACAAGCAGGATCGTGTTTCCGGGGAGAGTCTCCGGGATCTCCGTGCAGATCATACGCTGAAAATTTCCGCACGGACAGGAGAGGGACTTGGAGAATTTAAACAGCTTCTTTCGGAGATTCTTGCAGAAGGCCAGATTTATATGGAGCGGCTTTTTCCATATTCAGAAGCAGGTCAGATCCAGCTGATCCGTGAGTATGGACAGCTTCTTTCGGAAGAATATACAGAAGGCGGAATCGCTGTAAAAGCAAGGGTTCCGCGGGAAATCTATCCGAAAGTCACATAATGTTAAAAAATCTACTCAGTACCATATATAGTACCGTGAACAAAATGGACACTATATATGGTGCTTTTTGTGTTGACGCAAAGAGGTGTGTCTGATACAATAAGCCTACAGCGCTTTGAACATAGATCGTGAAACGGGGTATGTTCATGGGCAGGTAAGTGAGGCGGAACGGGAGTGTCCGCTTTATAAATACATGCATGAGGGAGGCATTTTTCTTATGTTTCAGGTAGTAAAAAGAGACGGTGAATTAGACGAATTTAAGATGGGGAAGATCACCGCGGCAATTGATAAGGCGTTTGATGCCAAGGGCAAGAATTACAGCCCGGATATGATCGATCTTCTGGGACTTCGTGTTACAGCGGATTTTCAGAATAAGATCGAGAACAACCGGATCTCTGTGGAAGATATCCAGGACAGTGTGGAGAACGTACTGATCCAGGCAGGATATTCCGATGTTGCCAAGGCGTATATCCTTTATCGCAAGCAGCGTGAGAAGATCCGCAATATGAAATCCACTATCCTTGACTATAAAGAGATCGTAAACAGCTATGTGAAGGTTGAGGACTGGCGTGTAAAAGAGAACTCAACAGTAACCTATTCCGTAGGAGGACTGATCTTAAGCAACTCCGGAGCAGTTACTGCCAATTACTGGCTGTCGGAGATCTATGACAACGAGATTGCGGAGGCACACAGAAATGCGGATATCCATATCCACGATCTGTCCATGCTGACTGGATACTGTGCAGGATGGTCCCTGAAACAGCTGATCCGTGAGGGTCTTGGCGGAATCGAGGGTAAGATCACTTCCGCACCTGCCAAGCATTTAAGCGTACTCTGCAACCAGATGGTCAATTTCCTGGGAATCATGCAGAACGAGTGGGCAGGCGCACAGGCATTTTCATCTTTTGATACCTACCTGGCTCCTTTTGTAAAGGTAGACAACCTTTCCTATACAGAAGTAAAGAAATGCATTGAGTCTTTTGTATACGGCGTAAATACTCCGAGCCGCTGGGGAACTCAGGCACCATTTTCCAATATCACACTGGACTGGACTGTTCCGGACGACCTTGCAGAACTTCCGGCAATCGTAGGCGGCAAGGACATGGACTTCAAGTACAAAGACTGTAAGAAAGAGATGGATATGGTCAATAAGGCATTTATCGAGACCATGATCGAGGGAGATGCCAACGGACGTGGATTCCAGTATCCGATCCCGACCTATTCCATCACAAAGGAATTTGACTGGTCTGATACCGAGAATAACAGACTTCTCTTTGAGATGACTTCCAAGTACGGTACACCGTATTTTTCCAACTATATTAACAGTGATATGAAACCAAGCGACATCCGCAGCATGTGCTGCCGCCTCCGCCTGGATCTCCGTGAGCTCCGCAAAAAGAGCGGCGGTTTCTTCGGTTCCGGTGAGAGCACAGGTTCTGTAGGTGTTGTAACCATCAATATGCCACGTATCGCATATCTTTCCAGAACACCGAAGGAATTTTATCAGCGTCTGGATCATATGATGGATATCTCCGCGAGATCTCTTCACATCAAAAGAGATGTGATCAGCAGACTTCTGGATGAGGGACTGTATCCGTACACCAAGAGATATCTCGGAAGCTTTGAGAATCATTTTTCCACCATCGGTCTTGTGGGAATGAACGAAGCGGGCTTAAATGCATGTTGGCTGAAAAAAGACATGACAGATCCGGAAACCCAGAAGTTTACAAAAGAGGTTCTGGAGCATATGAGAAACCGTCTTTCCGACTACCAGGAGCAGTATCCGGGAGAGCTTTTCAACCTGGAGGCAACACCGGCAGAGTCCACGGCGTACCGTCTTGCCAAACACGACAGAAGCCGTTATCCGGATATCAAGACAGCAGGAAAAGAGGGCGATACTCCGTATTATACAAACAGCTCTCATCTGCCGGTTGATTATACTGCGGATATTTTTGACGCACTGGATATTCAGGACGATCTGCAGACACTGTATACATCCGGAACTGTATTCCACGCATTCCTGGGAGAGAAGCTTCCGGACTGGAAGGCAGCAGCGTCTCTGGTACGTAAGATCGCGGAGAATTATCGTCTGCCATATTACACCATTTCTCCGACTTATTCCGTATGTCAGGAGCATGGCTACATCAGCGGCGAGCATTTCACCTGCCCGAAATGTGGAAAGAAGGCCGAGGTTTACAGCCGTATCACCGGATACTACCGTCCGGTACAGAACTGGAACGATGGTAAAACACAGGAGTACAAGAACCGTACCCTCTATGATATTACCCATTCCCAGCTGAAAAAAGTACACACCAGCATGATGACCATGAAAGGTGATGAGGTTGAGATCCAGCCGGTGGCATCTCACAAATATCTCTTCACAACCAGTACTTGTCCGAATTGTCGTATGGCAAAGAAAATGCTGGAAGGCGAAGAACTGGAGATCATCGATGCCGAGCAGAATCCCGAACTTGTCAAGCAGTACGGGATCCGTCAGGCGCCTACACTTGTGATCACTGACGGGGCACAGGTTAAGAAGTATGTGAATGCTTCTAATATACAGAAGTATGTGGACGAAGAGCTGGATTGAGCTCTTCAGGGCAACTGCAATTATTGAAATGGATGGCTGGACGCATGTCTGTTGGATGTGCGTTCGGCTTTTTTATATGTTATTTTTGTTTTTGGGAAAGGTGGTTGACATTTTGGGTTGTGATGGTATACTTATATTTGAAATTTAGTAATTAAAAGCGTTACGCTTTAACGTATTAATGTGAATGTATCGCTGTGCTACATCGTGGGGAGATCCGGGAATTGTTTCCCGGCGGAAATATGCGAGGGGGAAAGCACTCAGAGTTGCGAAGCCCGCTTTTCCCCCTCGCGCTCCCCCTTTCCGGGCACGCATTTTGAGGCGTACGTTGTGGAATGTGCTACGTTATTGGCTGGGCGATGTACTCCAGGGTGTCGAAGCCGTCAGGCTGAGCCGATGGATGAGGGCGGACGGGAAAGCGGCCCGCGTAGCGGGCCTGTTCCCTGTTTTTTGCTCAAATCGATAAAAATAAACCGCGGGTTATAGCGTAGTGCATTCATCTATATCGGCATAGCCTACAATATCCAACACCGTAAAATCCATCGCCCCGCCAGCAAAGCAACACATTCCACAACGCAGAACAGCGGCGTGGCCGGGAGGGGTGGAGCGCGAGGAGGGGAGTATGGCCTTCGCAACTATGAATGCTTCCCCTCCTCGCAACTGCCGCATGCGAAAATGCTCCCCCCGGAAGGGAATGCGCCGCATGCGAAATGCTCCCGCTGGAAGGCGATATACCTGCCGCATGCGAAATGCTCCCGCCGGAAGGCGATATATCTGTCGCATGCAAAATGCTCCCCTGGAAAGGAAACCCGCCACATGCGAAATGCCCCACCTCGGGAGGGGATTCACTTCCCACAAATTTCATGCTAAAATAAACAAGAAAATAACAAAAGAATAATAACAAAAGAATAATAAGAAAAGAATAACAAGAAAAGAGGAAAACATTATTATGGTAAAACAGAACATCGTTTTCGTAGAAAACACCCCAGGCAGTCTTCAGAAAGTTACAAAGATTCTTGCAGAGAATCAGATCGACATCTACGGCTTCGGCTGCTTCGACGCACCGGAATTCGCAAACTTCCGTATGGTATGCGATGATCCGGAAAAAGCAGATCAGATCATGGCAGAAAACGGATATATGACCCGTATCACTCAGGCTATCCTGGTGGATCTTCAGGATGAGATCGGCGGCCTGGACAAACTTTTAAGTGTCATGGGCGACAGCAACGTAAACCTTCATTACATCTACACCTTCTTCCACAGAGGCCTGAAAGTCCCGGTAGCGATCATGCACTGTGAGGATCTTCTGGTTGCAGAGAGTGTTCTCCGTAATAATGGCTTCAAGGTTCTGAACCGCCTGGTAGATCCGGATGGAGTGGAAGAAGCGTAAACACAAAAAGGACGAACAGGAATGAAGTATCGCATTTTTATTGTAGAAGATGACGAAACAATCGCGAATCTTCTGAAAAAACATCTCAGTTCCTGGGGATATGAAGTTTTTCTGGCTGAGGATTTTTCCAATGTACTGCAGGAATTTGCGGGGAAAGATCCTCAGCTTGTTCTTCTGGATCTGAAACTTCCCTTTTATAACGGCTTTCACTGGTGCGAGGAAATCCGAAAAGTCTCCCAGGTGCCGGTGATCTTTATCTCCTCCGCAGCCGACAATATGAACATGGTCATGGCCATGAGCCGTGGAGCAGATGATTTTATTGCCAAGCCTTTTGACATGGACGTACTGGTAGCCAAGATCCAGGCAATCCTCCGCAGGACCTATTCCTTTGGAAATCCGGGAAATATTCTGGAACATAAAGGAGCAGTGCTCAACCTTTCCGGGGCTACGCTGACCTGGAACGGGATGGAGCTGGAACTGACCAGAAATGAACTGCGTATCCTGGAGCTGCTTTTTTCCCAGGCAGGCAGACCGGTATCCAGAGATGCTATTATGACCAAACTGTGGGAAAGTGACAGCTTTGTGGACGACAACACCCTGACCGTAAACATTACACGCCTTCGCAAAAAGCTGGAGGCAGCAGGCCTTGCGGATTTTATTATCACGCGAAAAGGGCTTGGTTACATGGTGTGAGGTTTTTATGAAATTATTACGCGCATATTTGAAACAGACAAAAATTTTTCTCATTGCCTTTGTTTTTGCGGTGGCTGCATCGGCAGCAGTGGTCTGCCTGTACCAGCTTCCCGCTGAGGCAGTGATCTATATGGCAGTTCTGTGGCTTGGAGCAGGAGCTGCCGCTTTTTTATATGGATATGTCCGCTACCGGCAGAAGGTGCAGACACTCTGCCTGGTGGAAAAAGCTCCGGAGATCAATCTGGACCGGCTGAATGAGCCCACTGATGAAGTAGAACTTGTTTACCGGGAGATCATCCGGAAACTGGACAGTATGCGGATGGGCGCGGAAACAGACCGGCAGCGTTCCCTGGAGGAGATGACGGATTACTATACCATGTGGGCGCATCAGATTAAGACGCCGATCTTTGCCCTGCGGCTGTTACTTCAGGAGGAACCGGAGCGGAACCGGGAATCCTTGGCGCAGCTTTTTCGCATTGAACAGTATGTGGAGATGGTTCTAGGGTACCTTCGAACAGAAGACATGTCCGCAGACCTGAAGCTTGCCCGGTGCTCTCTGGATCGGATCATCCGGGAACAGATCCATAAATATGCAGGGATCTTTGTGGCAAAAAAGCTCTCATTGTCCTATGAGGGGACGGATGCGACCGTTCTCACTGATGAAAAATGGCTCGGTTTTGTCATTGGACAGATTCTTTCCAATGCGTTGAAATATACAAGAACGGGCAGTATTGAAATCTGGCTGGAGGATGAGCGTGGAAAACGGACATCGAATACAGCACCGGCAATCCTTGTCATCGCAGACACCGGCATCGGAATCCAGGCAGAAGACCTTCCACGGATCTTTGAAAAAGGCTACACAGGAGTTAATGGCCGGGAGGACAACCGGGCCACCGGGATCGGCCTGTATTTAAGCCGGAAGATCCTGAAAAAGCTGAGCCATGAGATCACTGTGGATTCCCAGGTGGATAAAGGCACGGAAGTCCGGTTGAGCCTGTGGAAAAAAGAGCTGGATATGTATTGAGATTTTTTTACAGAAGCCAAACCTTACACAAATGTAAGCTTCCCCCGCAAAATGTAAGCCACTTCGATGGCAGCCGCCGGAGAATTTTCTTATACTGAAAACATAAAGTAGCGTTCCAAGTAATTATTACATTGAGTGCAGTTCTTTAGAACATGAATGATACTACGAATGCACGAATCCCCTGGAACGCTGCAAACACAGATAAGAAAGGAATTGGCATATGGCATTACTGGAAGTAACAAATGTAAAAAAGATATACAGCACCCGCTTTGGCGGAAACAAAGTACAGGCACTTTCCAATGTGACCTTTTCGGTGGAAGAGGGGGAATATGTGGCGATCATGGGAGAGTCCGGTTCCGGAAAAACAACGCTTCTGAACATTCTGGCAGCCCTGGATCGCCCCACATCCGGTGAAGTTCTTCTGGAAGGAAAAAGCATCACCCATCTGACAGAAAAAGAGATTTCCGCATTTCGCCGGAAAAACCTGGGCTTCGTATTCCAGGATTTCAACCTTCTGGACACTTTCAGTCTTCGTGACAACATCTATCTTCCCCTTGTGCTGGCAGGCGAAGATTATCAGGAGATGGAACAGAAGATCCGTCCCATTGCAAAAGCCCTTCACATTGATCAGCTTCTGGAAAAATTTCCCTACGAAGTTTCCGGTGGACAGAAACAGAGGGCGGCAGTTGCAAGAGCACTGATCACAGATCCCAGGCTGATTCTTGCGGACGAACCCACTGGAGCACTGGACTCCCGTGCGGCGTCCGACCTTCTTTCCATGTTCAATGAGGTGAATCAGGAAGGCCAGACTATTCTCATGGTAACCCACAGTGCACAGGCAGCCAGCCACGCATCCAGAGTTCTTTTTATCAAGGACGGACAGGTGTTCCACCAGATCTACCGTGGCACAAAAACCAGACAGGAAATGTACCAGATGATCGCAGATACCCTGACGATCCTTACGACAGGCGGTGAGAGCCATGCGTAGAGGACTGTTTGGAAAACTGGCAGTACAGAACATCCGCAACAACCGGAGCACCTATATTCCCTATATGCTTACCTGCATTTTCTGTATTGCCATGATGTATATGATGGAATTTCTGCGGGACTGTCCCACATTGGAGAAAGCAGTGCCCCAGGCATCAGAAGTGCGGATGATCGTGGGAACCGGAGAAGTGGTTGTCGGAATTTTCTGTGTCATCTTTCTGATCTACAGCAACAGTTTTCTTATGAAACGAAGACAGAAAGAAATCGGACTTTACAATATCCTGGGACTGGAAAAAGGCCATATCGGAAAAGTGATGTTTCTGGAAACGATTATGACTTCACTGATCTCCATGATAGCAGGAATCGGGCTTGGAATCCTTGGCAGTAAACTTTCGCTGCTTCTGCTTTTTCGTTTTCTCCATGTTCCGGCAGTTCTGGGATTTTATATATCCATCACGGGAATTCTGTTCTGTGTGGCAGGATTTGGAGCTGTTTTTCTTATTATCCTTGCACTGAACCTTGCGAGAGTGCAGATGAATAATCCGGTAGAACTTCTGAAAGGCGGAAATACAGGAGAGAGGGAGCCCCGGGCAAAATGGCTCATGGCACTTCTTGGTATGATCTGTCTTGGCGTGGGATATTATCTGGCAGTAACCACGGAATCCCCGATTCAGGCAATTTTCATTTTTCTTCTGGCGGTAATTCTGGTCATGGCAGGAACGTATCTTCTTTTTACAGCAGGAAGTATTGTGATCCTGAAACTGCTTCGGAAGAACAAAAAGTTCTACTATAAAACCAGCAACTTTATCAGTGTTTCCGGCATGATCTACCGTATGAAACAGAATGCGGCAGGCCTGGCAAGTATCTGTATCTTAAGTACCGGTGTACTCCTGCTCCTTTCCATGACGGTGTCTTTGTATTTTGGAATGGGGGACATTATGGTGAACCGGTATCCTTTTGATACGGATGCCAAAATCTCCGGTATCAGCCAGGAACAGAGTGAACAGTTTCAGAAGGTTTTTGCACAGGCAATCGAAGATTATCAGGTGCCTGCAGAAAAAACAGTGACTGAAATGTATCTTGAGATTGGCTGCAAGCATGGAAAAAACGGCATTATGATCGGACAGGCCTACAGTTACTCGGAAGATGGGAATTCCGTAGACCTGTATACAATCCGCCAGTCTGAGTATGAGAAACTTACCGGGGAAAAAACAGATCTCCACGATGGCGAGATCTTTGCCTGGTATCCGTCTGAAAAGGAAAACGACATATTAAAAATTGATGACCGGGATTTTGCAGTAAAGAAATGGCTGGAAAAAGCGCCTTTAAGTGCGATGACCAATCTGGTATCCAATATGGCGGCGATCGTTGTGACGGATTCGGACTTTGAGTATATTGACGGGCTTCGGACAAAGATGTACGAAGGAGTTGATGCTTACGAGGCGGGAAAAGATCTCACAGTTCATCTGGGTGCAGATATCCGTGGCAGCAATGAGGAAAAGATCCGGTATGGTCAGGCTGTTTATCAGGCGCTGAAAGATTACTGCCGCAGTGGTGGCTTTTCTGAGAATACCATCGTGATCGGTGGTGTCCGCCAGAGTGAGTACGAAACTTATTATGTGGATAACGGAAGTATCCTGTTTATTGGAATCTTTCTGGGAGCACTCTTCCTTATGGGAACGGCGATGATCATTTACTATAAACAGATCTCAGAGGGCTACGAAGATCAGGGAAGGTTCCAGATCATGCAGAAAGTGGGCATGAGCCGCAGAGAAGTAAAAGGTGCCATCCGCAGACAGATCCTTCTGGTATTTTTTATCCCGCTTGTGATGGCGATGGTTCATATTTCCATGGCATTTCCGCTGATCCGCCGGCTCCTGCTGCTGTTTGGAATGGCCAATACAAAACTGTACGTGGGCTGTACGGCAGGAACGGTTCTGGCTTTTGCGCTGGTCTATGGACTGATCTACTCCATGACAGCAAGATCCTACTATAAAATCGTAGAAAAAGCATAAAATCAGGGAAAAAGCACAGGTGTGTTTGCTGTGAAGTATTGAAGTTTTGATATGTCGATGCTACAATGAAAGAGCGTGTCAGGAAGCGAAAAAAGTTTCCAGGCACGCTCTTATTTACGTGTGCAACCGGGTTCATGACAGGATGGGATCAAGCCGTAAACGCGGATGATCTTATGTTATGCCTGACTAACATACATACAATGGAGGAAATCGATGAAAAGAGAAAGTTTCAGAAAAGGTATGAAAGATGGCGTGCCCATTGGACTGGGATATTTCGCGGTGTCGTTCACCTTTGGCATGATGGCCGTTGCCGGAGGCTTAAGTATCTGGCAGGCAGTTCTGATCTCACTGACCAACCTGACATCCGCCGGTCAGTTTGCGGGACTGGACATTATTTTTGCGGGAGGTTCCATGTGGGAGATGGCAATGACTCAGCTGATCATCAATTTGAGATATTGCCTGATGTCTTTTTCTCTGTCCCAGAAATTCCGGCGTGAGGAGTCTGGCATCCTGAAGTATATCGCCGCCTTTGGTATCACCGATGAGATCTTCGGAATCAGTGCGGCCCAGGAGGGAAAAGTCAGCGTATTTTACAATTATGGAGCCATGTGCGTGGCGATCCCCGGATGGACTCTGGGAACTCTGGTAGGAGGTATCTCCGGTAGTCTTCTTCCGGATTTTATGCTCAGTGCCTTAAGCGTTGCCATTTACGGAATGTTCCTGGCCATCATCATCCCGCCGTCCAAAAAGAGCAGACCGGTTCTTGGAGTGGTTGTGGCATCCATGGCAGTCAGCACCATTTTTGCGGTGACACCGGTATTAAAACAGGTATCATCCGGATTTATGATCATTATCACAACACTTCTGGTAGCAGGCCTGGCAGCTTATTTCTGCCCGGTGGAAGAGAAGGAGGAAGCAGCACATGAGTCATAACGTATATCTCTATATCCTGGTGATGGCAGCAGTCACCTATCTCATCCGTATGCTGCCCCTTGCTCTTGCAAAAAACGAGATCCGAAGCCCGTTTATCAAGTCCTTTCTGTACTATGTGCCATATGCCTGTCTGGCAGCCATGACCTTTCCGGCCATCCTGAAAGCCACAGACAGCATCATTTCCGGCGCCGCGGGATTCTTCGTAGCCCTTATTGCGGCATATAAAGAGAAAAGTTTGATCACAGTAGCGCTGTTGGCGTGTGCGGCGGTGTTTATTGTGGAGCGGGTTCTGGTATTTATCTGAATGACTGATTTAACCAAATCAAGTAAGTCCCCTGCGGGGTTGCGAAAAGCGATAAGCAGTGGGTGGGGACTTGCTTGCACATACGGGTGCTTCTTTACAAAGCGAAATACCATTGCTGACTAGAAAATTTTGTGGGAAGATTCCATCCGTCTCTCCGCAGGCATTTTCAAAAGCCAGAAACAAAATGAATTACACTTCTTGCAAAGAACTTTTTGAATTTTCTGCAAAAAAATTAATATTACCGATTCCTATCAGTATGATGAGCGGAATCAGCTTGTAGTATACATATACAACCGGTGATGTTCAGGGAGCTCCTGTAAGTTTAGGAACAGGAACTTTTGACAGTATATGGAGAGATAAGCTTCTGAAATGGAATACTACGGAAATGAAATATGATGCCGTGGGAAACATGCTGAAAAAAGGAACAACTGTATTTACCTGGAATCAGGGGCGAATGCTGGCAACTGTTGACAACGGAAAGAAGATCAGTTATGGTTATGACCATACAGGGAATCGAGTACGAAAAACGGTAGACGGAGTAACTACGGACTATTGTATGGCAGGAGATCTTCTTGTAGCAGAAACAAGCGGGGATAAAATTATCTGGTATAAATATGATTCTGCAGCAAATCTGATTTCCATACGTGCATACGGAAAAGAATTCTTTTATATAAAGAATCTTCAGAATGATGTTATTGCACTTGCCGATGCTTCCGGAGAAATTGTGACAGAGTATAAATATGACAGCTGGGGAAAAATTCTGAGCATCACAGGAAGCAAGAAAGATACCATCGGTAAGACAAATCCATTCCGCTATAAGAGTTATTATTATGACAATGAAACAGAAATGTATTATCTGAGAAACCGGTATTATGATCCGATAATAAAAAGATTTATCAATGCAGACAATTTTTTTGCCGTACAGGGATCACCGGAAACTTTGCATAATCGTAACCTGTTTGCATATTGTGACCATAATCCGCTTACACGTTCAGACTCAGATGGAGATGCATGGATGGTTGCAGCAGCCAGCTTTGCTGTTGGAATGGCTGCCTCCGTTGCCTGCCAGATGGTAATTGAAAGAAAAAGCTTTGATGAAGTGGACTGGTTGTCAGCAGCTGTGTCAGGTTTGGGAACTGCAGTTGGATTTATGGGAATTGGAGGAGCAACAGGAAAATTAGTTGTAGCGACTATAAGTGGAACCGTAACAGGAATTAGCGAGTATAAAGAGAGCAGAAATTTAGAAAGTGCGATACTTAATGGAGGAATTGATTTTGCTATGAATGCGGCAGGCAAATTCACTGATGGGTACTTGCAATTTAAAAGAGGTGATTATTATAAAAAGGCCATAAGAGGAATAAAGAATTTAAATTTGGGCCCAATCAAATCAATTCCCTTATATGTACAGGCACAAAAATATTCACAAAAACATGTTAATACATTGATAAAGTCAAATGCGAAATCCTATGTTAAAGATTATTTTAAGGGAAAAACAAGAGAATATGTACTTTCAAAAGGTAGACTGGTAGGCGGTGGATGTGAAGCTGGGGCAGGAAAAGAGACAAAAAGATTTCTTATTTATGAAAAAAATGGATTGCTTAATTACGTGTATATATAAAGTATATCTTATAAACTGGGAATATAGATAATAAAGAGGTAAAATTACTATGTTTTCTGTTGAGTACATAAACATTCCAAAATTTATAGCAATAATGGTTATAGCATATCTTATGAATGATGTATTTCTTTTTATGAAATTTGGCAATGATGCTACAAAACAGCTTATGGCAATTATGCTAGGGTATATAATTGTTGTTCGGAATTTTGGATCTCTCAGAAATGAACCATTTGCGAACTGCTTTGGGGAAGAGAATCCTTTGTATGCGATGGGATTTATGCGGGAAAAATCTCAGAAATCCAAATGGGCGGCATATCAGCGAGGAATTTTTTTCTGGCAGGCGTTTGCACTGGTTCTTGCAATTATGTCTAACATTGCATTTATATTGGTACGACGTTTGGTGTTCAGTGATTTCGAAGAAATAGCTGTATATATGAGTGCTTTTTTACGTATTTCCTATGTCTCTTTTGTTATAATCCTGATTGGCTATGTAATTACATGGAGTTATTATATGGTGACCTATCGCCGGAGCTTCCAATATTACACAGGCAGGAGTAGAGTTTGGAAGCCATTCAGCTTTGTAGGACAGGATCATTATTGTGACTGGCCGGAAGAGTTGAGTATTTTATCACGAATCTGTGCAAGTACATATCCATACGAAGAAGATGACAACGTAAAAGAAAATATAAAGAAATCCTGTGTATTGGATGGTTATGAAAAAGCGTGTGAATTCGATTTTTCAGATCAGGGAAAGGTTACTTTTTATAAGAAAACCGAAGTAGCAGAAGTTCATATATTATCTGTAGCAGAAACAGAAATCTTGTGGGACGAGCATACAAAACAGCTGAATGATTTTTTCGGGGAATTCTGGAGGGATAATATTGGAAAAGAAGAGGAAAAACAGCCAATATACTTTACATTTGTAATTTTCTGCAGAAGAACAGATTCACTGCTTGCAAAACAGATTCTGGAAGAGGCGAATGGATTGCTCATGTACAGGAACCGATACCGCCTGGGTGCAATATTCAGTGAGAAGGAATACAAACTAAATATTAAACAGGTATCGCCCAAGTCACACTACAAAGATATCTACCGCAAAATGTCCGGAGAACTGAGACGCTTTGCCGGGGGAGATGCAGAAATATAACGGAAGTATAATATGCCAGGAGGGAGCTCGTCAGAGCTTCTTCTATTCCATTGTAACCGCAAAATAAAAGGAATAAATTAAGACAAACAAACTATAACTGGGAAAATCTTTTCTGAGGAATGCTTGTATTTCTTGCAGATTGGATTTTCCCTCTTTTATATTGTAGGGGAGAAATATTCAGGTTATAATAAAGAAAACGGCAGTAAAACAATAGAGAATGAGAGGTGATAAGATGTTGACCAATGCAATGAAAGAAGAGAAAAATTCATCCGTTGGTCTGCAGATTTGGATCTCCGGTATGACAGAGTCTTTTCTATTATTGATATTCAGGAAAAAAATATGTAGAAGTGAGGAAGAATTCTTCCGTTTTATCAGAACGTGCAAAAGGAGGAATGCATATGTGTAATAAAAAAGAATTAAGCTTTTCAATATTTATGATATACAGTCTCGCAGATAAATGGAAGATGTCTCCGGCCAAAGTATATAAAATATTAAATTCAACAGGGATTTTAGATGATTACATTATTAAATGTTATGATGTGCTTCATACACAGGGAAAAGAATATTTGGTGGAAGACATTACAGATTTTGTGAAAGAAAAAGGTGTCAATGTATGATTGTATATCATGGATCAACAGAAATTATAAAAAATCCAGATGTAGTTCATTCAAAAAAGTATTTGGATTTTGGCAGAGGATTTTATATTACGACATTCGAAAATCAGGCAAAGAAATGGGCAGTCGCTGAATAAAGAATATGATATTATCATCGGAAATGTTGCGGATGATGATGTGTTCAAAACCGTAGATATGTATTTTAGAGGATTGTGGAATAAAGAAAAAGTTTTGAATGAATTAAGATATTACAAAATGAATAATCAAATATGTATTGTAAAGCAGGAGGCGTTGGATTGCCTTCTTACTTTCCAAAAGGCATATGAGGTGAATAGTAATGGTAAATAAAAAGCAACTGGAAGAATTTTATAAACAGAATTTGGAAAATGATATTATTAATACAATTTCGGAGATGAAAGGGATTGATTTACGAAAAGCACTTGATATTTATTATTCCAGTAGACTATCTGAGCAGATTTTAAATGACAGCTATGGAATAGAAAATATGGATGCAAAATATCTTGCAGAAGATTTGATAGAAAATGAACCGGAATTATTTTGAAATTAAAAGAGGCAGTTATGGAAATGGAGGGAGCTCCCAAAAGCTCCCTCCATTTCCATTTATTTGTGTGACAGTAAAAATAAACCCCCTGCTATGCAGGGGGAGGGAAGATCTTTAG
>NZ_JAAITI010000041.1 GCF_013304735.1 Blautia luti | reverse complement strand
CTAAAGATCTTCCCTCCCCCTGCATAGCAGGGGGTTTATTTTTACTGTCACACAAGAAAAGATTGCAATGTATAATTCTTTTTTACCATACATTGCAATCTTTTGGAATACTATGTTCTAACTAAATGGCATTGCGTTCGGGCTTCGGAACTCTGAGATCGCCTTCCCTCGCACTTACCGCATTGAAATGCGACCTGCGTAGCCATCCGCCCACATGGCAATGTAAAAAAACAAACTTTACAAGTTTGCGTACCTGTGCTAAAATATCAGATGCGCAGCCAGGCCAGGTGATCGCGGCTGGACAGACGAAAGGGTCCAGACGAGGAAAGTCCGGGCTTCACAGGGCAGGATGCCGGATAACGTCCGGTGGAGGTAACTCCCAGACCAGTGCAACAGAAATAAACCGCCTCCTTTGCGGGGTAAGGGTGGAAAGGCAGTGTAAGAGACTACCGCCGCTGTGGTAACAGAGCGGGCACATGTAAACTCCATTCGAAGCAAGACCGAGAAGAAAGCCATACGGCGGCCCGTCGTGCTTTCAGGTAGGTCGCTGGAGCCTTCTGGCAACGGAAGGCCTAGATAGATGATCACTCAACGACATAACCCGGCTTATCGGTCTGACTGTGTATAATAAATAAGCATATAATAAAAGCAACTGTATTTTGCGGCCAGTTTATAGATCCGCGAAATAGCAGTTGCTTTTTTGGTAAAGAACGTCAGAAACTTTATACTTTCATAGTTTGTTCTTTTTTCAGTTTCAGAATCACATCCAAAGGCAAACCTGTAGTTTCAGCAATAGAAGCATCACTGAGTTTCCCTATCAGATTTCTGGCAATCTCAAGCTGCTTTTTCTGGGAACCATTATTGAAACCGTCATTAAAACCATCATTAAACAGCATCTGACCCAAACGTGTCATACGAATTCCCTCCTTAACATGTTCAAAATCATCATTTTCAAGAAACTTATCTGCCATGGTATAGATCATTGCCTCGATTTTCTGAAGATCTTCCGATGGAATATCTTTTGTATTTTCAGTCAGAGAAAATGCCTGAAGAAATCGTTCTTTTTGGGAAAGCTGCCCGTCCATCAGAGGAATCAGAGTCAGTGGAACGAGATCAGCTTTTGTAAGAATGTCTCCAGAAGAAGCTTTCTCTTTCAGCGTTTTGATCAGTTTATCTGCACTGTGATCCTTCATTATGATCGGAATAACATGATAAGTATTTATTCCTTCGGTAAATGAAGTGACCGGATTTTGTATATTTCCCGAATAAAGAACGTATGTGGTGACAGCTTCATAGGAACGAAAACGTTTCAAACCGGGAATTCCCTCATTCTTGCTCTGGAACTCAAAATGCTTCCATGTACCATCTTCCATAATAAGATTGATATCTTCATAGAATTTCTTAAGATTGAGGACAATGGACTCTGTAGGAGCAGAAGATATAACCTTCCCATCAATACCAAGATAAGGAAGCAACTCCTTAGCAAAGAACTGAGCGGCAATTTTTAAAACCGCATCCTCATGCTGAACTACAGTTGCAGAACCGATTTTATCATTTGTAATCATTTCTTTCCGTGTCATAAAAAATCCTTTCTGCAAAAAGACACAAGAAAGAAATTGTCTGATTACAATATAACAGAAAAAATAAAAACAGACAATACATTTTCCTTTACGTAACAGCTATGTATATATAAACTTGATAAAATGAAAAATACCAGAATCGGTGGAACATAAGAATAAAAATAGAAAACTAAAAATGTAATACAGACAATTCCTTCCCAAAATGCAAGCCTGTTTCCAACAGAATAAAATATCCAACACAAAAAGTCAACAATAAAATATTTTGACATAAGACAAAGATATAAAACTAATACATCTCACAATAAAATTATTATCTAAAAAACAAAACGTTGAACGAACCAAAATAAAAACATCCGTATATAATAGCCAAAAAACAGCGCCCGGTCCCCGGTTCGATATTCAGGCCTTTGCAGGAGCCGTAGTAATACTTAGCTTGTGGGAGACTGCGTTATTTTTCAAAATCATGCTGTTTGAGCGACGCAGGAGCGAGTTCATGATTTTGAAAAATGTTTTTAGCAGTCTTTCACAGGCTTAGTATTCCTAGGCTCCGAAACAGCCGAATATCGAACCGGGGACCGGACGCGTCCGTTCGTTAATATAGTTACTATTTATTATTTATTCCGTTTACCGCTATACTTCTCTTCGCAATACTTACACCGGTAAACTTCCTTTTCCTCATCAGCAAGAACAAAAATCTGATCCAGTCCCTGCTCGATGGAAGTGATGCAACGAGGATTCTTGCATTTGATCACATTCACAACCTGCTTTGGAAGTTTCAGCTCTTTTTTGGCAACGATCTTTTCGTCTTTAATAATATTTACCGTAATATTATGATCGATAAAACCAAGGATATCCAGATCCAGATCTTCGATCGGGCATTCAACCTTGATGATATCTTTTTTGCCCATTTTCTGGCTGCGGGCATTCTTGATAATGGCAACGGTACAGTCCAGTTTATCCAGTTTCAGGTCATGATAAATAGTCATAGCCTTGCCGGCTTTGATATGATCCAGAACATAACCTTCACGAAGAGCACCTACGTTTAACATGGCAGTTCCACCTCCAGTAAAGTAAGAATCAGGGCCATACGTACATAAACACCGTACTGGACCTGTTTGAAATAAGCGGCACGCGGATCAGAATCCACTTCAACAGAGATCTCATTGACACGCGGAAGCGGATGAAGAATATACATATCCTTCGGCGCAAGCTCCAGTTTCTGTTTGTCCAGAACATAGAAATCTTTCATGCGGACATAATCCTCTTCATTGAAGAAACGCTCCTTCTGAACACGGGTCATGTACAGGATATCAAGACTCGGAAGAGCATCCTCCAGACGTTCCTCTTCAACAAATTCCACATTGTTACGTTTCAGAACATCCTCACGGATATAACTTGGAATACGAAGTTCCTCCGGAGAAATCAGGACAAATTTTACGTTTTCATAACGGACCAGAGCCTCGATCAGAGAATGGACAGTACGTCCGAATTTCAGATCGCCGCAGAGACCGATCGTGATATTGTCAAGTCTGCCTTTCAGGGAACGGATAGTTAAAAGATCAGTTAATGTCTGAGTAGGATGCTGGTGGCCGCCGTCGCCGGCATTGATCACCGGGATATTGGATGCCATAGAAGCTACAAGCGGAGCACCTTCTTTCGGGTGACGCATAGCACAGATATCTGCATAGCAGGAAACAACGCGAATAGTATCGGCAACACTCTCGCCCTTGGAAGCGGAGCTGGAATCAGCGGAAGAAAAACCAAGAGCCTTTCCTCCAAGATTCATCATGGCTGCCTCGAAACTTAAACGTGTACGTGTACTTGGTTCGTAAAACAGTGTCGCAAGCCTTTTGTCATCACAGGTATGCGCGTACTTTTTGGGATTTTTCCCGATGTCATCGGCGAGATTCAGAAGCTTCTCGAGCTCTTCAACCGAGAAATCCAACGGACTCATTAAATGTCTCATGTTGTACCTCCAATTATTTACTGGAAATCAGATTCCTTCCAGTTATCATATAATATAACTGTGAGATTTTCAAGAGACTTTCCGAGGATTTTGTCGAAGAAGCCACTCAAAAAAGAGACCGGTGAGAAACCATAAGGGTGCATAGTCCAGCCGGATCACCCCTTTATACTGGAGCGGAACGTGAGAATAGTCCCAGGGACAGATATGAAGCTTCTGAAAAAAAGATCCGATTAAAAATTCCACGAAAAAAATCCCGCAGCTGTAAAAAATCCCCCGTACCATAACCGGAAAACCTTTGAGCTTACGGTAAGCCGGCCGGATCAGGGCCGCAAGACCATAAACCGGGAACATCAGAAGAGAGGTTTTGCCCATCATGGTAAAATGGCCGGTGACAAGAGAGTGCAGCCCTGTCCAGAAAATCTCCAGACACCAGCCCGTAAAACCGCACAGAAAAAAATCCTTCTTTTGCATCTCAAAGCTCCTTCTCATCAGCAAAAAAACTTCTCTTTTCGAAAGCAGAAAATGGGAAGTTTAACTTTATATATATTTAACGTGGAAAAGCGTCTTTAATAGTCTCCCCTGCCTTGAAAAAAATATACACGTGGGTTATAATGAACGAAATTATTTATATTTTCAACACATGCGGAAGGAGAAAACAGACGATGAATTATGAAGAAAGTCGTGCCTACATCAGAGCCGCAGAACTGAAAAAAGGGATTGTTCTGGGACTGGAAAATATGAGGGAGCTGATGAGGCGGCTTGGAAATCCCCAGGATGAACTGAAGTACGTTCACGTAGCGGGAACCAACGGAAAAGGGTCTGTGATCGCATATCTGTATTCCGCTTTATCAGGTGCAGGCTATCGTGTGGGAAGATATATTTCCCCGGCAGTCTATTCCTACAGAGAAAGGATGGAAGTAAACGGAGAGCCTGTCAGCAGAGAGAAATTTGCAGCATATGTGACAAGGATCGCGGAAGTGATCGATGAGATCGTAAAAGAAGGCAAGCCGCATCCGTCAGTATTTGAAATTGAAACAGCAGCCGCATTTCTTTATTTTCAGGATGAGAAATGCGATCTTGTATTAATGGAAGTTGGTATGGGTGGCGATCTGGATGCCACCAACATTATCCGTACCACAGTTCTTTCCATTCTGGTATCCATCAGTATGGATCATACGGCATTTCTTGGAAATACCCTGGGCGAGATAGCAGAAAAAAAGGCCGGCATTATCAAAACGGACAGCCATATGGTGACGGTAAAACAGCAGCCGGAGGCAGAAGCGGTCATACGAAGAGTATGCGAAGAACAGAATGTACCATACGAAGTAGCAGACCGGGACTGTGCAAAAGTACTGGAAGCATCCATAACAAGGCAGACGTTTCTTTATAAAGGAGAGAAATATACGATATCCCTGGCAGGAGCTTACCAGAAAGAAAATGCAGTGGCAGCCCTTCGGGCACTGGAGATCTTAAATGAGCAGGGATACCCAACCACACTAAAGCAGAGACAGGATGGACTGAAACGTACTACCTGGCCGGGAAGATTTGCACTTCTTGGAACGAAGCCGGATTTTGTGGTTGACGGAGCTCATAACCCGGCTGCGGCAGACATGCTGGCTGCATCCATTGAGCGGTATTTTAAGGGAAAAAGGATTATTTATATCATGGGAATGTTCCGTGACAAAGATTACCGCAAAGTCATCCAGAAAACAGAAAAATATGCAGATACCATCCTCACCATTGCGGCACCTGACAACCCCAGGGCATTGACGCCCCAGGAGCTGGCAGACGCAGTGCGGGAGTTTCATTCCGATGTAAGGCCTTTTGATGACATCGAATCTGCAGTGGCAGAGGCCTATCATCTGGCAGGAAAAGAGGATGTGATCATTGCTTTTGGTTCCCTGGCATTTTTGGGGGATCTTACAGAAATTATCAGGAAACATAACGGAGGAAATGAATGACAGATTTGGAAAGATACAGAGACGAGATCGATGAGATCGACAGCGAGATCGTACGTCTCTTTGAAAAACGAATGAAGGTGAGTGAAGAAGTCGCTGAATACAAAATAAAAACAGGCAAACAGGTACTGGATCCGGCACGTGAGAGCCAGAAAATCCATACCCTGAAAGAAAAAGCCCACGGAGACTTTAACAGCCTTGGCGTGCAGGAGCTTTTTCGCCAGATCATGGCTATCAGCCGCAAGAGACAATACCAGCTGCTTACAGAACATGGAATTTACGGAGAACGTAACTTTACAACTGTAAAGCATGTTCCCCTTGAAAACGCAACCGTTGTATTCCAGGGAGTAGAGGGAGCCTACAGCTATGCTGCCATGCGCCAGTACTTTGGAAAAAATATCGAAAGCTATCACGTAAAAACCTGGCGTACAGCCATGGAGGATGTAACCCACGGAAAAGCAGACTATGCGGTACTTCCCATCGAGAATTCCACCGCAGGTATCGTGGCTGATATCTACGACCTTCTCATGGAATACAAACTTTATATCGTAGGTGAGCAGATCATCCGTGTGGATCATGTGCTTCTTGGAATGCCGGATGCAACGGTGGAAGATATCAGGGAAGTCTGCTCCCATCCACAGGGACTTGCTCAGTGCAAAGCCTTTCTGGAAGAGCACCCGTCCTGGAAAAAGAAAGAAGTGGAAAACACCGCAGGCGCAGCCAAAAAGGTCAGCGAAGTGGGAGATAAAGGTGTGGCAGCCATCGCAAGCCGTGAGGCAGGCGAGGTATTCGGCCTTAAGGTCCTTGCGGAAAACATCTGCCGGGAAAAAGCAAACTCCACACGTTTCATCATTGTAAGCCGGAAACCGGAGTATGAGGAAAAAGCCGGAAAGATCAGCATCTGTTTTGAGCTGCCTCATGAAAGCGGAACCCTTTACAACATGCTTTCCCACATCATCTACAACGGACTGAACATGACCAAGATCGAATCACGTCCGATCCCGGGAAAATCCTGGGAATACCGTTTCTTCGTGGACTTCACAGGAAAACTTGGCGAAAGCGCTGTGGAGAATGCATTAAGAGGAATCGAGGCGGAGGCGAATGTTCTCCGCGTTCTTGGAAATTATTAAGATACAGAGGAGTTTTATTATTATGTTAGCAAGAATTCAGGAATGTATCCTTTACCGTAATTTTTCAAACGGTGAGATACTGAACGATATGACAGAGCTTATCAATCTTTATGAATCTGATGAAGAAGCTCTCAAGGCAAAAGAAGACCAGTTTTTCAAAAGTGTCAACGGGCTGGTGGAACTGGCAGGAATGTATGGATTTTCCGGAAATATCTGGCATACATATCTTACATTCCTTCTGGTAAATCATGAGAACGCTTTCAGCATGGCAAGCGAGATCCGGGGAGCCATCAAAGGCAGTATCAACGAGCTGGCAAAAAACGATTTCCAGATCTTCAAGGAACTGTACGATTTTGACATTACAGTTTTTGACAAAGTGTTCGGGACAGCATGCTGCAAGGTGATCTGTGACTATCAGACACCGGATGAGAACAGTAAGCTCTTTAATACCAGGATCCGTGACCGTATCTGCCAGATGAGCAAAACTCTGGCAGCAGCCACCACAACCGAAGAATTCATGGATGACATGGTATCCTTCTACAAAGATTTCGGCGTTGGCAAGCTGGGCCTTCACAAGGCATTCCGTATTGGTCATGACGAGGACGGCAAGGTAGAGATCCAGCCTATCACAAGGATCGCACATGTGAAGATCGATGACCTGGTAGGATATGAGATCGCCAAGAAAAAACTCATCGACAACACAGAAGCGTTTGTCCAGGGAAGAAAGGCCAACAATTGCCTTCTTTTCGGTGATGCGGGAACCGGTAAATCTTCCAGTATCAAGGGTATCCTGAACCAGTATTATGATCAGGGGCTTCGTATTATTGAGGCCTACAAGCATCAGTTTCAGGATCTCAATGAAGTGATTGCCCAGATCAAAAACCGTAATTATCGTTTTATTATTTATATGGACGATCTTTCCTTTGAGGAATTTGAGATCGAATATAAATATCTGAAAGCAGTGATCGAGGGCGGTCTTGAGAAAAAACCGGACAATGTCCTGATCTATGCAACAAGTAACCGACGTAATCTTGTGCGTGAACGTGCGGCAGACAAGCTGGAGATCGCAGATGAAGATGATCTGCATTCTTCCGATACCGTACAGGAGAAACTTTCCCTGGTATATCGTTTTGGAGTCCGTATCTATTTTGGCAAACCGGACAAAAAACAGTTCCAGGAGATCGTCCGCACACTGGCAGCCCGTTATGGCGTTACCATGCCGGAAGATGAGCTTCTTCTGAAAGCCAACCAGTGGGAACTTTCTCATGGTGGCCTGACCGGACGTGCCGCACAGCAGTTTATTGATTATATTGTGGGAACAGAGGAAGAAAAGAGAAAATAGTCCACCTGTGTATTGGGGGAAAGGATGATGAACTATGGCGGTGACAACCTTTGCGGCAATTGATATAGGATCCTATGAAGTCAGCATGAAGATTTTTGAAATGTCAAAGCGGACCGGTTTCCGGGAGATTAATGACGTTCGTTACCAGCTGGAACTGGGGCGGGGAACTTATGCGGCTGGACGGCTTGAGATGGAAACTGTGGATGAACTCTGTGGGATCCTTGATGATTTTAAACGCATGATGGCTGACTTTGGGGTGGAAAGCTGGCGTGCGTGTGCCACAAGCTCCCTGCGTGAACTGGAAAATCCGGTGATCATCCTGGAACAGATCTTCCAGAGGACCGGAATCCGTGTGGAGATCTTAAGTAATGCGGAACAGCATTTTCTGGGATATAAATCCATTGCGGCCATTGAATCCGGCTTCAAAAAAGCCATTCAGAAAGGCACGGCAATTCTGGACATCGGAGGTGGAAACCTGCAGATTTCTCTCTTTGACAAAGATGCTCTCGTACTGACTCAGAGTATCCGTATGGGAAGTCTTCGTATCCGTGAACGGCTGAAAGAACTGGAGAAAACGACTCCACATTATGACCGGCTGGTAGAGGAATTTATCCGTAATGACCTGATGTGTTTCCAGAGACTTTATCTTAAGGACAAAGAAATTTCCAATCTGATCCTGATGGGAGATTTTCTCACAGATACGATTTTTCAGGACAGATCCGGGGAAAATATGATCACAAAGGAAGAGTTCCTGAAAAAATACGAGACTATCGTAAACATGTCCGACTATGATCTTGCAGAATCCATGGGGCTGGAACCGGAATATGCTTCCCTGATTGTGCCGAATATGGTTATCATCCGCAATTTCATAGAAATTTTTCAGGCGGAAGCACTGTGGATCCCCGGTGTTTCTCTTCTGGATGGAATTGCCTATGATTATGCGGAAAAAAACAAATATCTGAAAAGCGCCCACAATTTTGAAAATGATATCCTGGTGGCGTCCGCAAATATTGCCAAAAGGTATTCCAGTGGAAAGAATCATATTGCAGGAACCACCGATCTGGCACTGGATATTTTTGACAGTACAAAAAAAATCCATGGCATGGGAAAACGTGAACGCCTTCTTCTGCAGATTGCGGTTCTTCTTCATGACTGCGGAAAATATATCAGTATGAGTGATGTTGCAGAATGTTCCTACCGGATCATCATGGCGACGGAGATCATAGGCCTTTCCACAGAGGAACGGCAGGTGATCGCAAGTGCGGTGCGGTATAATACCAGAGAATTCGGCTGTTATGAAGAGATCAACCGTGAAACTTCCATGAACAGGGAAAATTATCTCCTGACTGCGAAGCTGACAGCAATTCTCCGTCTGGCCAATGCCATGGACAGAAGCCATTATCAGAAGGTAAAAGCCCTCAATGTAACATTGAAGGACAGAATCCTTTATCTGGTGATAGACTCCGCGAAGGATGTTTCTCTGGAACTGGGGCTTCTGAAGGATAAAAAGGAATTCTTTGAAGAGGTGTTTGGCATCCGGCTTGTAATGAGACGGAAAGGCAGAAGATAACGGAGGAGGTTTTTGTATGAAATTTAAGGAATTTGACAAACCGGAATATTTTGTAAACAGAGAGCTGAGCTGGATCAAATTTGATGACCGCGTGCTCAGTGAGGCCAGGGACAAAAATCTGCCTCTGTTTGAAAGACTGAAATTTTTGAGCATTACCTCATCCAATCTGGATGAATTCTACATGGTCCGTGTGGCATCCCTGAAAGATCAGGTCCATGCAGGGTACAAAAAAACGGACATTGCGGGAATGACAGCCAAAGAGCAGCTGAAAGCCATCAGTCAGCAGGCCCATGATCTGGTTCACGTACAGTACAGTACATTAAACCGGTCTCTGGTTCCTGCCCTTGAAAAAGCAGGACTTCATGTGATCTTTGAGCATGAGGCATTTTCCGAGAAACAGAAAGAATTTGTGGACCGGTATTTTGAGGATAATGTATATCCGGTTCTGACACCCATGGCAATGGATTCTTCCAGACCATTTCCGTTGATCCGTAACAAGACACTGAACATCGGAGCACTTCTTTCCAGAAAAGATACCAAAAAAGGAAAAGAAGAGATAGATTTTGCCACCGTGCAGGTGCCTTCCGTGCTTCCGAGAGTGGTGATCATCCCTTCCGAAAAAAAAGGTCATACAACGGTAACGCTTCTGGAGCAGATCATTGAGCGGAACATCGACAAACTGTTTTTAAGCTACGATGTGATCTGTGCACATCCGTACCGGATCATGCGTAATGCAGATCTTTCCATCGATGAGGATGAGGCGGAGGATCTTCTGGTGGAGATCCAGAAACAGCTGAAAAAGCGTCAGTGGGGCGAAGTGATCCGTCTGGAAGTGGAAGATAAGATGGACCCGAGGCTTCTGGATATCCTGAAGATGGAGTTCCAGGTTCATGGAGATGATATCTTTTTTATCAACGGACCGCTGGATCTGACCATGCTGATGAAGGTTTATGGTATCGATGGATATGATCAGTTCAAGGAGCCGAAGTACAAACCGGCAGCAGTACCGGCATTTCAGAATGATAAAGACATTTTCCAGGTGATCCGGGAAGGGGATGTGTTCCTGCATCATCCATATATGAGTTTTGATCCGGTGGTGAATTTTGTGCGCCAGGCGGCAAAAGATCCGGATGTACTGGCAATCAAGCAGACACTGTATCGTGTCAGTGGCAATTCCCCTATTATTGCGGCGCTGGCTCAGGCTGCGGAAAACGGCAAGCAGGTTTCTGTTCTTGTAGAGCTGAAAGCACGTTTTGACGAGGAAAACAATATCGTCTGGGCCAAAATGCTGGAAAAAGCAGGCTGCCATGTAATTTATGGTCTGGTAGGACTGAAGACACACAGCAAGATCACCCTTGTTGTGCGGAGAGAAGAAAACGGAATCCGCCGTTATGTCCATCTGGCAACCGGAAACTATAATGATTCCACAGCCAAACTTTATACAGACTGCGGTATTTTTACCTGTGATGAGCGGTTTGGTGAGGATGCAACGGCTGTCTTTAACATGCTTTCCGGATATTCCGAGCCGAAACGCTGGAATCGTCTGATCGTTGCGCCCATCTGGATGAAAGACCGTTTTGTAAAAATGATCGAGAGAGAAGCACAGCATGCGAAAGACGGAGAAGAGGCTCACATTGTGGCGAAGATGAATTCCCTGTGTGACCCTGCGATCATGGCGGCACTGTATTACGCTTCTTCCTGCGGTGTAAAGATCGATCTTCTGGTTCGTGGTATCTGCTGTCTGAAAGTGGGCATTCCGGGTATCAGTGAAAATATCCATGTGCGTTCCATTGTCGGCAATTTCCTGGAGCACAGCCGGATTTTCTATTTCCACAATGGTGGTTCCGATGAGATCTACATGGGAAGTGCAGACTGGATGCCACGTAATCTTGACCGTCGTGTGGAGATTGTTTTCCCTGTGGAAGATGAGGGAATCAAGGACGAGATCAAACATGTGCTGGATCTGGAATTCCGTGACAATGTAAAAGCGCATATCCTTAAGCCCTCCGGTCTCTATGAGAAGCAGGACAAACGGGGAAAAACCCTGATAAATTCCCAGATGGAATTCTGCCTGGAAGCCACCGAGCGGGCCAAAGCCGCAAAAAAAGAGAAGAAAGAAAAGAAGAGAGTCTTCGTACCGGCCGAGCCGGCGGAGGATATTGAAAAATAATATAGGAACGAGAATTGAAGACAATCAGGAAATGCTGGAAATTGAACTTCGAATAAGAGACAATAATCAGCCAGAATCTATCCAGGCATAAGCCAGGACCCTACAGAAGAGAAAATAATAAGATACATAAAGAAAAGGACAGCCATATCATATCAATGTATGATACAGCTGTCCTTAAATAATATTCTTAAAGATTATCCATATTACGTTAACATGACATAATACTCACCAGGCCTGAAATACATTGTCGTTTCTAATAACACTTCTTACAAGCCTCATACCCCGCAGCTTCCGCCTGTGCGCGGGTCATCTCCGTAGCGTTATCCGGGTTCATATTTCCGCAGTTGGGGATCCGGTGATACTTGCTTCCGGTAGCGGAGATCCATACCATATCTCCGACCGGTTCCGGATCAGCCTGCACTTCAGCCTGAGAATCCCCGGCCCCATTGGAAGAACTATATCCGGATGTACCAGAATTATCATAAGCAGAAGAAGGCTGCGTACCAGTATCTGATTCATCACCCGCAGAATAATCATTACACGGACTCTGGTTCCACTCAATGTTATTTCCGTCACTGACCGCGATCACCGTACCTTGCTCATCCGTACGGAACACCTGGATTCCCATATCGGCAAGTTTGTCCATAGTATCCTTATGTGGATGCCCGTAGGAATTACCTGCGCCGCAGCTGATCACTGCATATTCCGGAACTGTCTCCTGGAGCAGATCCCAGGTAGTAGCAGTGGCAGAACCATGATGCCCCGGAACAATCACATCGCAGGAAAGATCCAGTCCCAGATTACAGATCGCTTCCTCACCGGCAGACTCCGCATCTCCCGTAAACAGGAAATGATTGCTTCCGTTTTCCAGTCGGATCGCAACAGAATTATCGTTATCATTGCTGCTGATGGACTGGGGAGAAAGAACCGTAAATTTCCCGCTTCCGAAAGAGAAATCCGTTCCAGGTTCCGGATGCTGCACAGTCAGTCCCTGAGCGGCAACGCTGTTTTCGAAAGACTGATAGATCTTCGTATCCTGCACATAATCCGCACCGATCACATTTTTTACGGAAAAACTGTCCAGACATCCAACAAGACCGGCCACATGATCCTCGTCATAATGGGAGGAGATCATATAATCGATGGTGGAAATATTCTGTTTCTGCAGATACGAAACCACGAAACTGGAATGTCCCCGGTCACCGCCGTCATACAGAAGATTCTTACCCCGCGACTGGACCAGGATGGAAAGTCCCTGTCCAACATCCAGAAAATGGACAGCCATCGTCGTGTCAGCAGAAGCAGCCTCAGCTGTATAAGCAGCAGAGGGAACTCCTGCCGTTGTCAGCAGAACAAGCAGCAGCGAAAGAAAAAACGCCTGCAGTTTTCTGCGAAAAGAAAGTTTGTGATGCATGAGAAGTCACCCCTTATCTTAAGTTTTTTTTCAGGGGAAATTATAAAACAGAAAATAAAAAAATGCAAAAAAGTATCAAAACATATAGTTGATTACACTTTTGATTACACCCCTGTTTTTCATCACTTCCGGAGCAACGAAAAAAGCAGTTAGAATAAGGTTTCTAACTGCTTTTACGCAATAGCCAGTACGGGAATCGAACCCGTGTTTCCGCCGTGAGAGGGCGGCGTCTTAGCCCCTTGACCAACTGGCCATATTCATTTGTTTCTGTCGTTTAAATTGTTTCCCTCAACCGACTTCGTTAGTATATAACACTTTTTTTCAAAATGCAAGTACTTTTTTCATTTTTTTTAAAAAATTTTTCGGGGAGTTTCAGGAACCGGATTTTACTTGCAGTTTTAAAGGGGGTTTGATAGAATAGATAGGCTGTGGCGGCTGAAGAAATCAGTCTTTTAACCAAATTAAGTAAGTCCCCTGCTTGACCCGAATTAAAGAAGTCCCCAGCGGGGGTGCGAATATCTGCCTGCCGGACAGACAGATTTCCTGAGCTGCTATACTGTGAAAAGAAAAAAGGAATATTTTACAGAAATCAATATAGTAACTATATAATATAGTAGGAATATAAATGTCTGCTTTACGAAAAAGCAAATTTCTGATATAATACAAACAAATGTTCGAAAAGAAAAAGAAAGGAATCAGTGGAATGGCAAAAAAAGACACTTATGATGCGGACAGTATCTCTGTCCTGGAAGGCCTCGAGGCCGTACGAAAGCGCCCCGGTATGTACATCGGAAGCGTATCCAGAAAGGGACTGAACCATCTGATATATGAGATCGTAGACAATGCGGTAGACGAGCACCTTGCAGGATATTGCAGCCTGATCCATGTAGTTCTTGAGAAGGACGGTTCCTGTACAGTAGAAGATAACGGACGAGGAATCCCGGTAGATATGCATGCCAAGGGCGTGTCAGCGGAACGACTTGTTTTTACAACTCTTCATGCAGGCGGTAAGTTTGATAATTCCGCATATAAGACAAGCGGTGGACTTCATGGCGTGGGCTCTTCGGTTGTAAATGCATTGTCCACCTATCTGGATATTAAGATCAGCCGTGACGGCTATGTACATCATGACCACTATGAGAGAGGAATCCCTACCATTGAACTGGAAGCAGGACTTCTCCCGAAGCTGGGGAAAACCAGAGGAACCGGAACCTGTGTGAACTTCCTTCCGGACCCGGAGATCTTTGAGAAAACAAGATTCGGGGCAGCCGATGTAAAGAGCCGTCTTCACGAGACTGCTTACCTGAACCCGGAACTTACGATCCATTTTGAGGACCGAAGAGGGGATACGATCGAAGATATCCAGTATCATGAGCCGGAGGGAATCGTGGGATTTATCCGTGATCTCAATAAGAACGCACAACCACTTCATGATCCGGTCTACTTTAAAGGAGAGGCAGACGGAATCCAGGTGGAGATAGCTTTTCAGTTTACCAATGAATTCCGTGAGAACGTCCTTGGATTCTGTAACAATATCTACAATGCAGAAGGCGGAACACATCTGACCGGTTTTAAGACAACCTTTACAACCGTAATGAACACTTACGCACGTGAGATCGGTGTACTGAAAGATAAAGATTCCAACTTTACAGGAGCAGATATCCGAAATGGTATGACAGCCGTTGTCTCCATCAAACATCCGGCACCCCGTTTTGAGGGCCAGACCAAGACCAAGCTGGACAACCAGGATGCGTCCAGAGCCACCGGTAAAGTGACAGGGGAACAGCTGGTACTCTTCTTTGACCGAAACCTGGAAACACTGAAGACGGTACTTTCCTGTGCGGAAAAAGCGGCCAAGATCCGTAAGACGGAAGAACGTGCCAAGACCAATCTTCTCACCAAGCAGAAATACTCTTTTGATTCCAACGGCAAGCTGGCCAACTGTGAGAAGAAAGATCCGTCTCTCTGCGAGATCTTTATTGTAGAGGGAGATTCCGCCGGCGGTTCTGCCAAGACTGCCAGAGACCGTAACTATCAGGCTATCCTGCCTATCCGCGGTAAGATCCTCAATGTAGAGAAAGCCACCATCGACAAGGTACTGGCCAATGCGGAGATCAAGACCATGATCAACGCTTTTGGATGTGGCTTTTCCGAAGGATACGGAAACGATTTCGATATCACCAAACTCCGTTACGATAAGATTGTAATTATGGCCGATGCCGATGTGGACGGAGCCCATATCTCCACGCTGCTTTTGACATTATTCTACCGTTTTATGCCGGAACTGATCTATGAGGGACATGTATATATTGCCATGCCGCCTCTTTATAAAGTGATGCCCAAGAAGGGACAGGAGGAATATCTCTACGATGACAAGGCTCTGGAGAAATACCGCCGGAGCCATAAACCGGGAAGTTTTACCCTTCAGAGATATAAAGGTCTGGGAGAGATGGACGCCCAGCAGCTGTGGGAGACGACTCTGAATCCGGAGACCCGAATGATGAAGCGTGTGGAGATCGAAGATGCCCGCATGGCTTCTGATGTGACAGAGATCCTTATGGGAAGCGATGTTCCGCCACGTAAGGCATTTATCTACGAGCATGCTACAGATGCAGAACTGGATATCTGATCGGATAGAAATTGGGAGAATAAACTATGAATACGAAACAGGACAATATCATCCGCACAGACTATGCGGAGATCATGCAGAAATCATATATCGATTACGCCATGAGCGTTATCATTTCCAGAGCGCTGCCGGATGTACGTGACGGACTGAAGCCGGTACAGCGCCGTACTCTTTACGATATGTACGAGCTGGGTATCCGGTACGACCGCCCGTACCGTAAATGTGCCCGTATCGTAGGAGATACCATGGGTAAATATCATCCACATGGAGACAGCTCCATCTATGATGCCCTTGTAGTAATGGCACAGGAATTCAAAAAAGGCCGCACACTGGTTGACGGACATGGAAATTTCGGTTCCATCGAGGGAGACGGAGCTGCAGCCATGCGATACACAGAAGCCCGGCTGGAGAAGCTGACACAGGAAGTTTTTCTGGAAGATCTGGATAAGAACGTTGTGAACTTTATGCCGAACTTCGACGAGACAGAGAAAGAGCCTGTGGTACTTCCGGTGCGTATCCCGAACCTTCTTGTAAACGGAGCAGACGGAATCGCCGTAGGTATGGCCACCAGCATTCCGCCTCACAACCTGGGCGAGGTGGTGGATGCAGTGAAGGCATACATGAAAAATAACGATATCAGTACCAGAGGCCTGATGCGCTATCTGAAAGGACCGGATTTCCCGACAGGTGGTATCGTAGTAAACAAGGACGACCTTGTAAAGATCTATGAATCCGGAACCGGCAAGCTTCGTATCCGCGGACGTGTGGAAGTGGAGAAGCTGAAAGGCGGCCGCCAGCAGCTGGTGATCACAGAGATCCCTTACACCATGATCGGTGCCAACATCGGAAAATTCCTCAACGATATCGCAACTCTTGTAGAAGCCAAGAAGACAACGGACATTGTGGATATTTCCAACCAGTCATCCAAGGAGGGAATCCGTATTGTTCTGGAACTGAAGCGTGACGCAGATGTGGAGAACCTTACCAACATGCTCTACAAGAAGACCAGGCTTGAGGATACCTTCGGTGTCAACATGCTGGCAGTTGCAGACGGAAGACCGGAAACACTGGGACTGAAGCAGATCATCGCCCATCACGTAGACTTTGTATTTGAAGTCAATTCCAGGAAATATACCACGCTTCTTGCAAAGGAGCAGGAAAGACGGGAAATCCAGGAAGGCCTTATCAAAGCCTGCGATGTTATCGACCTGATCATCGAGATTCTCCGTGGCAGTAAGAGCCGTGACCAGGTAAAAAAATGCCTTACAGATGGCATTACGGAAGGAATCCGATTTAAAATCAAGACTTCCGAAAAAACGGCAAAAGCCCTGAAATTTACAGAGAAGCAGGCCACAGCCATTCTGGATATGCGCCTTTATAAACTGATCGGACTGGAAATCGATGCCCTGATGAAAGAGCATGAGGAGACCATGAAGAATATTGCAAGGTATGAGGATATTCTGAACAATTATGATTCCATGGCAGCTGTGATCATGACAGAACTGGATCAGATCAAGAAGGAATACGGCAGCAAACGTAAGACTTCCATAGAGAATGCAGAGGAAGCGGTTTACGAAGAGAAGAAGATGGAAGAGACAGAAGTCTGCTTCCTGATGGACCGTTTCGGATATATCCGCCTTATTGACAAGAACGCCTATGAGCGAAACAAAGAAGCTGCCCATGCAGAGAGCCGTTACGTGTTTATCTGCATGAACACGGACAAGATCTGTATTTTTACAGATACCGGAAAGCTTCATACAGTGAAAGCAGAGGATATTCCGCTGGTGCGTTTCCGCGACAAGGGAGTTCCTGCGGACAATCTGGGTAATTATGACAGTACTACCGAGCAGATCCTCTATGTGGCTCCGCTGAGCCAGGTAGCAGCTTCCACAGTACTTTTTGTTACAGAAAATGGTATGTGCAAGCTGGTAAAGGGTGACGAGTTCCGCGCTTCCAAACGTACCATTGTTTCCACCAAGCTTATGGAAGATGACCGTCTGGTATTCGTAGGTGCGGCAGACGAGATGGATCAGGTAGTATTCCAGTCAGAAAAAGGCTACTTCCTCCGCATCATGAAAACCGAGATTTCTGTCACCAAGAAAAACGCCATGGGCGTCCGCGGCATGAAGCTTACCGGCGAAGACCGCATCCACCATGCCTACCTCCTGGAAAGCCGCCAGGAATACGCTATTACCTATCATGACAAGCAGTATGTGCTGAATAAAGTCAAACTTGCCAAGAGAGACACCAAAGGTGTGAAGCCGAGAGTATAATTAAAAACCCACCAGTCAAATTACAGCCTCCACTGTAATCTGTCTGGTGGGATTTTTTTACCCTCTTGACAGCGGTGTGGGCCATCTCCTATAATGAATTAGACTAAACTAACACAGCCGCAAATATAAATGAAGTTCAGAAAAGAAAAAACAATGAAAAAGAATCAAGAGTTTACAGAAGAACTGGGCCACAGTATGCCTTCTTCCCGGCGGGAAACCGAGGAAGATATGCTGGAAGAGCTCTGTTTTCTTGCGAAAAAAAGTGCACAGATCACCATCCCAGAGATCTGTGGACGGATGGAGATGACCAGGCGGGAGGTGCTGGCTTATCTGAAACAGCTTGCTGCTCAGGGTTACGTAAAAATGGAAGAAAAAAACGCCTACGTCTGTCTTACAGAACTGGGCCGAATCCGGGGAGAGGAGTGTCGGCACCGCCATGAAACCTTTACCCAGTTTCTGCAGTATGTTGGTGTAGGCAGCAGTACTGCGGAAGAAGACGCCTGCAGGATGGAACATGTGGCAAGCGAGGAGACGGTACAGCAGATCTGCAATTTTGTTAATTATGGAAGCACTTTTGAGAGAGTGATGCGAAATACAGATCTCCGGTACCGCTATGAGCCGGGAGACTATCCTTTTATGATGGGCATTTATTACATGGAAAAAACATGCCCCAGAAGGCTGGCCGGTGAATTTAAAGATTATAAAGAACAGACCTGTCTCCATGTAAAAAAAGAAGACAGCTTTTTTGAGCTGTTCTGCACTTCCGGGGAGGAGAACAGACTTGCGCTCTGGTATATGGATCCGGAGACCGGCTGGACAAAAGCACGCAGAGAAAACGGAAATCCGGTAATTCCTACCGGTATATTTGAATATTTTATCCGGCATCACGATCCGGTCATAGAGGGAACCGCTCTGGTTGCTTTTGCCAGAGAAGGAGAGAAACCGATGGACTGGAACAGCCGTGAGCTAGATGTACATATCTGGTAGGAGGTTATTATGGAAAAAGAAAATACCGAAGATCTGCTGCATCCATCTATGTTGCAGATCCGTTATCTTACAGAACTTGCCAAAATCGGCAAAAAAAGAGGCAGTGTGGCGCTGATTGCGGATACCTGCGGTGTCAGCCATGGTCCTGTCAGCCGTTTCTTCAAGGAATGCATGGGCGTGGGATATCTCACAGATACTTATGAATTTACGGAAAAAGGAACGCAAGCACTTAGAACTTATCAGAGGATTCTGAAGGAAGTGGGACTATATCTGGAGCGGATTGGGATACCGGAGGTGGAAATCACGGAAAAGACCAGGCAGCTGGTTGAAAATGTGGATTACAGTCTTCTTATGACGATGACCAGGAATTCCGGGCAGGTAAAGGAGTCCAGGAATCAGCAGATTGCGGAGGAGGAAACTTCTTATTATCTGGAGAATGTTCTGGAAAAGGGCCGCTTTGATGTGGGGATTGCCATTTATCAGCTGGGTTCGGAGGGTACCAGGCTTTCCATGGCGAATAATGGATTTGAGCATCTGGCCTGTATCCGTAATAACAACAGAGGGAACTGGATTGAACTGATTATCAGGGAGATGCATGCTCATTCGCGGATTGACGGGGCTGATATGAGGGGACGGCTTTCTTCTCTGAAGTATGAGGATCAGGGGCAGCTTTATGAGGCGGCTATCCGTGAGGGGAAGGTTCGGATTCCTTTGAGTGCATGTCGGTTTATGAAAACGCGGCTGGGGAATGTGAAGGGGATGGTTCCGATTACAGTTACTTGCAGTGTGGGGAAGGCACATATGCCGGAGAGTACGGCGCTTTTGATGTTTTGGATGTAGGATGTATGGACGGATGGATGACGAACGGACGCCTGCGGGAGAGGATATCGATCTGGGCAGGGACTCCGTCGGGGGATACTACTAGGACTCCGTGAGCTGGCTAAAATCATTGCGGCAGAGCCAGAACTCGCCGTTGGCTCAGACAGCTGACTCTGCCGCAATAACGCCATCTCCCGCAGTCCAAGTAGTAATCACCCCTCCTACGCAACAGCCCAGATCGATATCCTCTCCCACAGGCTGATGCATCCAACCGATAAGAAAGAACCGCGGACGGAAGTGGACTTGGCGTCCTGTCCTGTGATTATGAAAGTGTAGCTGTATTGGCGTGGCGTTTCATTCTGAATACCGAAGAATCTAAGAACCAGATCGGCACGTTGTATCATTCTGAACACCGAAGAACCCAGGCCCCAGATCGGCACAGTGTATCATTCTGAATATCGCAGCATACAGATAAAAGTTAATAACGTTACGCATACAACAACGAAGAACTTCTTCCGTGCCCAAGAGGGTGGGGGGGGGTGCAGGGGGAGGGCCTTCGGGCTTACGGAACTCTGAGATGGCCTTCCCCCTGCGTATTCTCGCATTGAAAATGTGACCGCCGTAGCACTACCGCCCCGCGAAGGAATATTAAGTATTATTTTTCGTACACAGATTAAAAGCCGAAATGAAGAAATTTCGGCTTTTTTTTGTACTCAAAATCTGGAAAAGCTGATATTTAAAGGCTTTTCTGATTTCAGAAACGGTTCTTGCCGGGAACGGAAGGAGAAAAAATAGTTGACCGGAACTAACACTTATGATTAAAATGTCACCAGAGAGTTAGCTTTGGATAACAAGCGGCTGTTTATCCGGGTAACTTAAAAGAACGGTGTATGACACCTTGTACGACATAAGGAGGAAAGAAATGAGAAGAAAGAATTTGTGGCTTCGTCTGTCATCCTGCACGATGGCAGCGCTGATTGCGACAACATCCATTGTACCGGTATCTGCGGCTGATGTGGAGTTTCAGGATGAGGTTTCTGCGGAAACACCTGACACAGAGGCAGAAGAGGTAAGTGAGGCTCCGGAGGCGGAAGTGCAGGAGCAGGAGGATATTACGCTTACTACTGAGGAGAATACAGATCAGGCAGCGGAGGAACTGCAGGATGCAGAGGATGCGGCGGAACTTACTGCAGAGGATGGTTTCTCAGATGGCGATGCAGTGGTACAGGAAGCAGCGGCAGATGCGGTTTCTGATACGGTTCAGACCGGATTTGGAAGCGCAAATACCAGCCTGGAAAAAGGTGCCTATGCGGTAACGGTTACTTTGATGAATGCAAGTGATCCGACAAAAGAATCTATGGCAGCTTCCTGCATTGCGGGAAAGGGTACTCTGGTAGTTGCTGAGGATGGAAGTGCAAAACTTACGGTTCCGATTCAGGCGGCCAATGTCAGAGGACAGGTTGCTTATGCAAAAGACTGGAAGGTTTACAAGAACTCCGAAAAAACAGAGTCCACGGATGCAGAGTATACTGTAGATGAAGATGGAAATGTAAACAGCATCACATTTGATATTCCGGATAAAACACAGGATGGTGTCTATGTAAGCATGTACATTGAACTTATGAATGCAATACAGGATGCATTTATGAATGTGGACTATGCAAATGCGGAAAAAGAGCAGGTTGGTGTAGACACCACAGCACTGGAAGCAGCCATCGCACAGGCAGATGCCCTGGATGAGATGGCTTATACAAAAGCTTCCTGGGACGGAAACAAGGAAGCTATTGACACTGCAAATGCAGCAGCAAAAGAGGCTCTTGAGAAAAAAGAATCTCAGGAGGCTGTGGATGCGGCAGCTACTGCGCTGACAAATGCGATGGGCAAGCTGGTTGCAGCCGGAGATCAGACAGAGCTGAAAGAAGTGTTGGCACAGGCAAAAGCGCTGAACGAGACAGATTACACAGTGAAAACCTGGAAATATGTACAGGATGCAATTGACACCGCAGAAGAAGTCATTGCAAACCGTGATACAAAAACAAAAGTCAGAAGAGCAAAAAGTTCTCTGAATACATGGATGGGTCAGCTTGTACGAAAATATGATACTACAGTACTGGAACAGAAAATTGCACAGGCAGAAGCTTTAGATAAAAACGACTATACAGCAGAGAGCTGGAAAGCTGCAAATCTGGCAAATACTATCAATGCGGCTAAGGAAGTAATTGAAAATCGTGGAAATAAAGATGATGTTCACGATGCAATCGAAAAACTTGAAACAGCAATCGAAAAATTAGTACCTGTTTCAAATGAGGTTACGGTTGGCCGTGGCAATTTTCAAAAGAAACTGGCACCTGGAACTTACAGTCTTCCAATTGAACTTTTGAATGGCGGAAAATCAGAAACTACCAATCAGTATACCTCTGCAAATTATATGAGCCAGGTTTCCATGGCCGCAGGATGCTTTACAGGAAATGCCACTCTGGTAATCCATGAAGATGGAACCGCAACACTGACAACAGGAGTACAGGCAATTTCAGCGATGGGAATGACAGGAGCAGCATCTGACTGGACGATCTATGAGAATACACAGGATTATCTGGACGGAACTGCAAATGCTACTACAGGAGCCCGCTTTAAAGCCCGTGTAGATGCATCAAAAGTACAGGCTGGTAAGAAAAAACCATCACAGATCAGTTTTACAATTCCGGATCTGAAACAGAACGTAGTTGCTACCCGTATGTATATTGAAGTCATGTCTGTAAATCAGGATGCCTGCATTGGTCTGGACTGGTCTAATGTAGAAAAAGTAAGTAATGACACAAGTGCAACCTCTACAGTTGAGAAGGAATATGTGGTAAAAGCAGATACTCTGACTCAGCTGAAAAACATGAAAGCTGGAAGCACTGTGAAATTAGACGAGGATGTTACTCTGACAGAAGATCTTGCAATCAGAGGTGGTACACTGGATCTTAATGGTCATGTGCTGGCGCAGGCAGACAATCTGATTATGATTAAAGGTGATGTGACTGTAATCGACAGCAGTGCAGAAAAAACAGGAAAAATCACACGTGAGAAATATTCTGAAAGCAGTCGTTCCTCAACTTCTATCTCTGTACAGAAAGGTTCATTTACAGCAGAAGGAGTTGTTATTGACGGACAGATTGGAAACAGAGTTTACAGTGGTGCACAGGCAAGTTTGAAAGATAATCCACGTGTAACTGTCAAATTGACAAATTGTACTCTGATTAATACTGTACAGACAGATACATCCATTGGTGGTGAGATGAATGTTACTTTTGCATCTCTGGAAAATGGTATTGACGTTATTATGGATTCCTGTACAGCAGATAAAGGAGTTTATGTTTCCAGTGGAACAGGAGAAAAAACAACAATAAATAACTGTAATCTGGGAGGATTGAATTTAAGTGGTACTTCTGCAACAGTAACCAACACAACAGTAACAAATAAGGCTACTATTGATGCAGACGAACTGACAATTCATGATGACAACTTTGGGGGTCTTGCAGTTGGTGGAAGTGGCGATGTGACGCTGGAAAATATCGTTTCTAAAACATCTGCAAATTACTATGGAGCACTGGAGATTACAGGATCCGGTCTTGTGACTGTAAAAAATGGTGTCTATGAGAATGAAGCTGGTTATGCTGTAAAATCCCAGGGATTCCCGGTTCGACTTGAAGGCGGATATTTTAAAGGTTCAGAAAGCAGTATCGATGGTGCATATATAACACCGGAAGGAAAAATTCTTGCGAATGTAACCGAAGGAGAATATGCAGGCTATCAGACAGTTATGGATGGAAAAGAGCCGGAAGTAGTAGATCCGGTAGCAACCGTTTATGATAAGGATGGAAATGTAGCAAAGCAGATTTCAGAAGAAAATGCTGCACTTACATTATCTTATGCAACCGCTGGACAGACTGTAAAATTAAATAAAGATGTGAATACATCAACAGTTTCATATTATAAAAACTGTACATTTGATTTAAATGGTCATGTATTAACAACAGAGTCAGGAATTACTGGAAATGCAGGAACCTGCCGTGTGATTGACAGTTCTGCTGAGAAGACTGGAAAAGTAGTCAGTGAAGATGGTATTTTTGCAGGAAATGCAGCAAACGCAACAATTATTCGGGATAATATTACCTGCGTGGGAAATTATTTACAGGGAATGTCAGCTGGTGCTGCATACGTTACTAATGGAACAAAAGTCAGTGGAACATTTGCTCTGAATGCAGTTATGGGTGGTGGTCTTACCCATGTACAGGATAGTTCCTGGACAATTGCAGAGACTGATTATAATGGAAACTCAGTAGATGCGAAAGCCCTTCTCGAAGGTTCCACCCGTACCTCCCAGTACACCATCACCCAGACCGGTGACCGTACCTTCACAGTTACAGCTAACGACCTGGGTAAAGCCATGAGAGCTTTCGAAGCGGTAAATGCTTCCGCATACACCAAGGCAAGCTACGCAGCAGCAAAAGCTGTTTACGATGAAATTGATGCTTCTGCAGATGAGGATATCCAGGGTGATGTTGTTGCACAGAAAGCAAAAGAGCTGAATGACGCAGTTGCAAAACTTCAGGCAGTAGCTACCGCAAAATCCGTCAGCGCTCTGAAATCCGCAGTTACAGCAGGCAAGAAGCTGAAATCCACAGATTACACAGCTTCCACATTCAAAACATTCACAACAGCCCTTACATCTGCTGAGAAAGTCCTAAATAATGCGGATCACTCCGAGGCTCAGGTAACTTCCGCAACCAAGTCTCTGGCAGCAGCGAAGGCCAAACTTGTGAAGAAGAATACACAGACCATCACCGTTACCGTAAAGAATACCAAAGGTACTGTCACAAAGAAATACGGTGACAAGGTGTTCTACATTGGTGCAAAGGCAAAAGGCGGACTGACCTACAAGTCCTCCAACACAAAGGTTGCAACGGTAGACAGCAAAGGAAAAGTTACCATCAAGGGTACAGGTGCAGTAAGAATTACCATGACTGCAAAAGCGACCTCCACATATAAGGCAGCAACCAGGGATCTTGTGATCAAAGTTGCAAAGAAGACTCCCTCCATCACAACCAAGATCAGCTCCAAGGCGATCTCCTACAATACACTGAAAAAGAAATCCCAGGTATTTACACTTGGAACTTCTGTGGCAAGCAAAGGAACTCTGACTTTTAAGAAACTTTCCGGAACTTCTGCCATCACAGTAAACAGCAAGACTGGTAAATTTACTGTAAAGAAAGGTCTTAAGAAAGGAACTTACAGAGTAAAAGTTCAGATCAAATCTGCTGCAAAAGGCAACTACAATGCAGCCAGCAGAACCATGACCGTAACTGTAAAAGTTAAATAAACAAATTCTTTCTATTCATTGATTTCACTTATGTGCACGCACCGGCTTTTCTCCCGAAAGCCGGTGCGTTGTATTAAAGGCCGAAATGAAGAAATTTCGGCTTTTTTTTGTGCCAAAAATCTGCAAATCCCTGTATTTACGGTATTTTTTGCTATTCATAACCGTTCCCGGAGGGAACCGAACATAAGAAAACAGTTGACCCGGACTAACACTTGCAGGTAGAATAACCACAGAGAGTTAGCCTGAGACAACAAGCGGCTGTTTGTCCCGGGTTTGTATCACAAAAAATAAAAGAAAGGCGAAAAAGAATGAAAAAGAAAGTAATTGCAGTTCTTCTTGCCTCCATGATGGCAACTTCCATGGTTCCGGTAACAGCCATGGCAGAGGATCAGCCTCTGATAGAGAGCACAGAAGACGCACAGGACCTGGCTGAAGAAGCGGAGACAGAGGGAGAGGCAGAGGACGTTTTTGCAGAAGAAAATGAAGCAGAAGAAGCCGATGCAGAAGAAACAGAGGATCTGGAGCAGAGCGAAGATGCCCTGGAGATTTCTCAGGAAGCGGCAGATCCTTTCGGACTCAGCGACGGAACCGCAGTTTTTTCTGATGAAGAAAGAACTGTAACCATCAACGGCGTATCTTTTGACACCACAAAAACTTACATCGTACCGCTCACTTTAAAGAACGCCCACAACCTGGATCAGGACAGTGCGGCAGTGGCATGCCCGGGAAAATTCGGAACCCTGACTTTTGAGGCAGACGGAACCGCGAAGATTTCCACAAACCTTCGAAGCGTAACCGTAGGAACCCTTACAGACTATGCTTACGATTTCAAGGTTTACCAGGGAGTCAAACCATCCGGAGATACCGTTGCGGCAGATGTGGTTGCCACACAAAATGTATCGAAGGCAGACGGAAGCGGAAACCATGATGTTCCGGAAACCATCTCCTTTACCATCCCGAAAGATACCTATTCCAATAACGGCGTGTATTTAAGCATGTATGTAGATGCCATGGGTTATGCGCCGGACGCTTTCCTTCAGATTGATTATGCAGAAAAAAAAGAATCCGGCGATCCGTCCCTGAACTTTACAACCGAGGTCAGCACTGCAGAGGTGGAGCAGTTTGGTAACTACAACGTAACTTCCCAGGTAACAGTAAAAGACGGACGAATTACCGATGTGGCTCTTGCAGGAAATGATTTCAAGGGAACCCATGCAGATGATAACCAGATGTACCTGAACAAGGCAATCAACGGCCTTGGAAGCACAAAGGGAATGAAAGAGAAGCTTACCGGCCTTTACATGAACGATGCCCAGAAACTCAATGATCTGGATACCGTTACCGGAGCTACCTATTCTTCCAACGCAATCAAAAACGCAACCATGAATGCACTTGGTGTAAAGATCGAGCAGGAAGTAATTCCGGATGCTCCGTCTGAGAAACCGGCTGCAGGACTTTATTACATTGAGATGAAAGACCGTACTGATGTGGTAGACCACGGTCTGGTAGGCGAGAGCAAAAAAGCCGGCGCATATCTTCGTGTAGATGATGCCGGAAAAATGTGGCTGACCTACAAGATGGTTTCCGGAACAACCGGCGAGCCGCTGTACGTTCTGGGCTATAATGGATACTATCCAAACGGAGATACCAGCAAAGCTCTTTCCATGGAAGGTGTCACTTATTCCACAGAAAAGATGACAGCACCGACCATCGGTGACTGCTCCGTTGTTACAGATATCACCGTTCCGCTTGACGGAATCAGCCAGACTTACGTCAATAACGTATCCCTTTATGTGGAAGCTATGAAAAACCTCAACGGCGAGGTTTCCGGAGTAAACTTTGACCACGGTAAATTTAACATCAATTCTACCATCACCCTGTACTGGGATACTCTTGACAATCTTTCCGAGGGTACCAACGCTACCAAACTTGCTACACTTTCCGACGGCGTTTACAAATTAAACGGCCAGATGGTCAAGGTAAACAAAGTGGATATGTCCATGAGCAACAATGCTATCAACCACAATGTAAAACTGGTAATGAAAGATGGACTTCCATACATCAGCATGAACTTCAACAGCCTGACGGTTGGTTCCCTGAAAGGTTACCTGAAGGATCTGAACTATTATGCAACCGGATACACCGTTTCCAAGACCGGTGAGCCAAGCGGTACACTGCTTCCGGTTCAGGTAGATTCCCTTCAGAAGTTCTCAAATGGAAAGACTCTGAAAGATGACTTCGGAACCAATTATCCGAATGATGTAACATTCCCGCTCTGCCAGGAGGCTATGACGGAAGAAAATGGGGAATATGTTCCGATGCAGGTATTTGTTCCGATTATGGATGCCATTACCGCAGGTACCGGAAAGCAGAATGTTTACCTGAAACTGGATTACTCCACACTGAAGAAAACAACTGCAGATGACAAGGATTTTGCAGAGACAGAGAAAGCTCCGACAGATCCGTCAGCCATCAAAGCACAGACCATCACTGTTACCGTAAAGAACACCAAAGGTGTTGTTTCCAAGAAATACGGGGACAAAGCATTCTACCTTGGCGCAAAGGCAAAAACAGGACTGACCTACAAGTCTTCCAACACAAAGATTGCTACCGTAGACAGCAAAGGTAAAGTTACCATCAAAGGTGTCGGAACTGTAAAGATTACCATTACCGCAAAGGCAAGTACAAGCTACAAGGCAGCAACAAAGACCATGACCATCAAGGTTGCAAAGGCAACTCCGGTACTGAAAACAAAGATCACTTCCAAGGCTATTTCCTACAGCGCACTGCGTAAGAAATCCCAGGTGTTTACACTTGGCGCTTCCACAAGCAGCAAAGGAACTCTGACTTATGCAAAAGTATCCGGAAGCTCTGCCTTTACCGTAAATAAGACAAACGGAAAAATCACCGTGAAGAAGGGCCTGAAAAAAGGAACTTATAAGGTCAAAGTGAAAATTTATTCCAAAGCAACCACCAGGTACAATGCAGGAAGCAAGACCGTTCTTGTTACTGTAAAAGTAAAATAAATTTCTGAAAAACCAATAAATAAAGTTTAACTTTCCCCCTCGTCCTGCCGGGTGCTTCCCCTGGCACAGAAAGCAGGATGCAGGGGGATTTTTCATATGTTTTGTGATATACTTTGCATAGCGGAGGAATGCTGGTAAGAATGTATACAGACAGGAGAAAAATATGAAATTTACGATAATAGCCGTTTCGGTACCTGCCCTCCGGCAGTGCACTTCTGAAAATGTACCGGATGCGGCGGATGGCACTGATGATGGGAAATATTCTGCCCTTTGGAATCACCAGGGATATGAAAAATGTGTTTCTGCTGATGGATTACTGGCAGCAGGCAACCAGGACGGATATGGAATCTTTTATGCATCTGATTCTCAGGCAGTATGGCGGCCGGAAATTTCTTCCAAAAGAAAAGCCGTGTACCATGGAATACGGAATTTATCTAAAAGATCCTTTTTCTCTGGAAACCTGAGATAATCCGTCGAAGTTCTGGAAACAGAAAAAATATGACCGGAAACGGGAAACCATAGCCCTTCTTTTTTACGGCCATTCCTATCCCAATGATTTTCTCCCTGTGGTACAGGCTGTGGCAGAGAAACTGGGAGAAAAATATAATATTCTGCCGGTGGCTTTTTCCCAGAATGAGGACGGAGATCTGAAAAAACTGAAAGCTTTTCTGAACCAGCCGGGAATTACGATTTCCGCAGTGATCAGCCTGATGCCTTTCCGGCTTGGGGCAGGTCCCATGGGCGGTGACGCGGATCAGGCCGTGGAAATTCTGAAAGAACTGGATGTTCCATATCTGAAACCTTTTTGCCTGACCAGGGTTTCCGGGGAAGAATGGCAGATGGCAGACGGAGTAAATCCAGGCGCTGGATGGGAGACTTTCTGGACTTCTGGCTCTGCAGAAAAAGAAAAACAGTGAAAAACATCTGGCCATTGTGTTCTATAATTATCCACCGGGAGAGAGCAATGTGTTCGGAGGGGCTTTTCTGGATACGTTTGCATCGGCGGCGGAGCTGTTAAAAGGGCTGAAAGAGGCCGGTTATGATACGGAGGAATGTTCCGGGGAAGAACTTCAGGAGCTGTTTGTCATAGGCGGACGCCATCATTCATTTCGGAACCCACGGGACGTTGGAATTTCTTCCTGGAAAGGAGAATGGCATGACCGGAGACTGCTGGCCGGACCGGCTGGTCGGTACGGTGCCTCATTTTTATTACTATTATATTGTAAATCCTTCGGAGGCCATGATTGCCAAACGCCGTTCCCTGGCAACCCTGATCAGTTACCGGGCGCCGGAACTGAAAAAGAGTGATCTGTACGGGGATTTTCAGGAGCTGAAAGAGATGATCGGAGAATACCGGGAAAGCCTTCAGAGTGCTTCGGAGCGCTGCGGGGATCTTCTGGAAAATATCGGGGTGCAGTCTGGAAAATGTGGCTTTCTTAAAAGAAATGCAGGAGAAAGCTGCTCAGAGAAGGATCTGGATTTTCAGGAAGAACAGCTCTATGAATATGAAAACAGCCTGATTACGGACGGACTTCATAAGATCAGCCAAGAAGAAATCAGTGGGCTGCTCCATGGATTAAACGGCAGATATGTTCCGGTGGGAACAGCTGGTGATGTGGTGAAAAATCCGGACATCCTGCCTTCCGGCCGGAATCTGGTGCAGTTTGACCCGAGACTGGTATCAACTAGGACTGCCTGGGAGAGAGGACAGAAGGCAGGGCGAAACCATACCTGATTGACAATCTGAATGCCATGCTCCGTCAGATCCTGCTTCTTGGGGAATCACCGCAGCAGAACTATTTTACGGAAAAAATGGCCGAAAAACTCCAAAAAGACCATCCGGAAATGGATGAGCAGACAATCCTGGATCTGTTTTACGGTTATTCCTTCCGGAAGCATGGTACGCAGGCAAAAGAGGTATTGTGTGAGTAGACTTTTGTAAAAAGCGCAGTGCTGTCCATTCTGGAGCGGGTGTACAGTGAACGGGAACGGGCCGGTATGGTGGTGTTTGAAAACCGGAAAGCCATAGAGGTTCTGGAAACAGAAAAACGGAAGAATCCGGAAGAACCGGGAATTCTTGTGATTCTCACCGACGGAAAGGCAAACTTTGATACCGGAGAAGGAAAAGTTTCAAAACAGAGATCAATCCTACAGAAGAGCAGAAGATTAAAATACATA
>NZ_JAAITI010000040.1 GCF_013304735.1 Blautia luti | reverse complement strand
GGTGTGGAGCGGGGGAAAATCCGGAGATAACTTCAAAGGATTACCTATCGCTATCAGGTGCAAAGTCCCAGGGAATCAAGCACTTAATGTCTTCTATGTGAAAAGATTTTAAAGAGAAAATGCACATCCTACGCAGATAACATGACAATTTCATGCAAAGCGAAAGGAGACACCATGAAAATCGAATACACAAAAGTGGGAGACTATTATTTACCGAATCTTTACTACCCGGAGGAAACCAGACCGATTGGCTTATGGGGAATGCTTCGGAAGGAATATCTGAAAGAACATAAATCTGGAACTTATACATATCTTCTTCTGACCGCCAGGCTGGACAGTTATTTGGCAGATCTGAATGAACAGGCACAGGAACGCTTTGAATTGATCGAAACTCAGATGCGAAGTGCGGAGGGAGTTTCCGAGGAACTGAAGAGACAGAATCCTATGGAATGGCTATGCCACTGTAACAATATCCGCAACCGGGCTGCTGAGATCATCAAGCAGGAACTGATTTATGTATAAGGGGGATTCTAGATATGAGAAGAGAACTGATTGAAAGTTATTATGAAGAATACCAGCGGGAGCTGGAAAGATTTCTTGAATCTGACCCGGAGATGTTCACTCTGGAAGCAGAAATTCATCATTACATAGAAATACTGGAACCGGTCCTCAGAGATGGCGGACAGGAGATGTGGCAGACACTGGACAGGATTATTTCAGCGAAAAATGCAATGGAGGGAATTGTGGCAAAAGAAATGTATATCCGGGGATTTTTGGATTATGAAAGACTGGTGTGTGAAAAAGACAGTAAGATCTGAATAATCAGAACATAGACTATATATAACGAGGCTTTTATTGTATAGACAGTAAGAGCCTCATTTAATATAGTTTTCATAATAAAAAACAGGTGGTAGTACGTATTTGCTTTGTGTTATATAAGAATTGGTCTGGCTGAACAATGGTGAAAATTTACTATGATTTTACTTAAATCTGATTGAAGGATGAAAAAGTGATGATATCATATAGTGGGTTGATAGGGTTACAGAAAATGTATTCACAGAGGCAGAGAAGAAATAATGAAAGTAAAAAATGCAGATGAATTTTATAAAATATTAGAAAGAAAGGCTATATATCCGGTATTTCAGCCGATTGTAAATTTACAGACTGGAGATGTGGCAGGATATGAAGCTCTTAGTCGTATCGACAGGCATGATACGACTCTTATGATTTCAGATTTGTTTGTGATTGCTGAACAGGTAGGCTGTGTTTGGAAATTGGAAAAATTGTGCAGAAATAAAGCATTGAAGGCAGCGGCGAATAAACCAGAACATGCAAAATTATTTCTTAATGTAGATGGTAATATCATTCAGGATAAATCGTTCATACAGGGATTTACAAACCGTAAGGCTGCGAAAGCCGGAGTACCGTCCTGTGACATTGTATTTGAAATAACGGAACGGTCGGATATAGAAAACTATCAGATTCTGCAACAGATTATGAAGCATTATGCAGATCAGGGATATGAAATAGCTTTGGATGATGTTGGAGCTGGATATTCTGGTCTGAACCGTGTAGTAAATACATCGCCAAACTACTTAAAAGTTGATATAGAACTGGTCAGAGATATTCAAAAACATAAGAAAAAGGAAATTATGATGGAATTTCTGTTGCATTACTGTAATGAGACAGGAGCAATTCTGATTGCAGAAGGGATAGAAACAGAAGCAGAGTTGGAGTGTCTGTGTAGATTAGGTGTTCATTACGGACAAGGATATTTTCTTGGAAGACCGGACAGAACGTTCAAAAATGTAAGGAATGAGGCGATGTTGGTATTACGTAGACTGAATAATAAATCGTAATGAAAACTATATGTCAGCAGGTGAAAAATGAATAAGTCAATTATAACATTATAAAGATTTCCATTGATTTTTACACCTATTTTACACAAGCACTCACATAGATTTGATTTCTGTCTTCTATAATTGTATAGGAAAATGTAGATCTTATATAATAACAGGAGAGGAAAGAGAAATGAACGAGAATGTGAAAGTGGTTTTTGGTCTGATCGGTGGCCTTGCCTTGTTCCTTTATGGAATGAACAGCATGAGTGATGCACTTCAGAAAGCCGCAGGAGAACGAATGAAAAAAATCCTTGGATTTCTTACAAGAAATCCAATTATGGGAGCACTTGCCGGAGCACTTGTAACAGCTGTATTGCAGAGCAGTTCAGCGACGACAGTTATGGTTATCGGTTTTGTCAGTGCGGGACTTATGAGTCTTCCGCAGGCAATTTCTGTTATCTTTGGTGCCAACATAGGAACCACTATGACGGCACAGCTGATGGCATTTAAAATCAGCAATTATATTTATCCAATTATCTTTGTTGGATTTATTCTGAACTTTGTTAGCAAAAAAGAAAAGGTTAAAAATATCGGTATGGTAATTTTTTCATTCGGACTTTTATTTGAAGGAATTGAAATCATGGGTGAAGTCATGAAACCTTTGGCGGGAAGTCCGGTCTTTGTTGATCTGATGGGAAAAGTTTCATCCATTCCGGTTCTTGGTGTTGTACTGGGAGCGGTCATGACATTGGTTGTGCAGAGTAGTTCAGCTACGATTGCAGTTCTGCAGAATTTTGCATCACAGGCAGGACCGGACGGAGTAAGCAGTGTAATAGGGCTTACCGGTGCGATTCCGATTCTTCTTGGAGATAATATAGGTACAACGATCACAGCACTTCTTGCATCAATTGGACAATCTAAAAATGCAAAACGTACAGCAATTGCGCATAGTATTTTTAATATCAGTGGAAGCTGCGTTTTTATTTTCCTGGTTCCGTGGTTTGCAAAATTTGTCCAGTTTATTTCACCAAAGGGAAATGAGATTGATGTGATTTCAAGACAGATTGCAAATGCACATACAACGTTTAATATCGTCTGTACACTGGTCTGGCTGCCACTGATTCCGCTGATGGTAAAAATTGTTACAACAATCATCCGTGGAAATGACAAAACAGAGAAAGCAGCTTTTGAACCCAAATATCTGGATATGAAAGTGATTGAACAGCCGGCGGCTGCTATGGTTCTGGTATCTAAGGAACTGAACCGACTTGGAGAACTGGCAGAATCTCTGTTAAGTGATTTAAAAACGGCGATTGTAGCAGATGGAGACTCAAAAACTCATGGTTCGTTTATAGAAAATCTGGAGATTGTACATCAGTTACAGGACAGTGTGACAGAATATATTACCAGATTATTCGCAAGCGGAAACCTTACAGAACAACAGTCTGAGCAGACGGCAGGGTTACTGTATGTAAACAATAGTATTCAGAGGATTGCAGACAGATGTGAAGATATTGACCAGATATGTGAAAAAGTAAATAACAATGGAAAAAGACTGACCAGTGAAGCCTCCTCAGAAATGGAAGACTGCATTGATATTATCCAGCAGCTTTTAAAGAAAGCAATGGAGGCAATCCGTAAGGGTGATGCTGTAGTGGCTGAAACAGTTTTTAAAAATAAGAAAAAAATGCATAAAGCAGAGAAAAAATACAGTAAGGCACATTTAAACCGTGTAAAAAATGAGGTTTGTGATGCGTCTATGACAAGATATTTTTCTGGGATCATGTATAATTTTGACCGTATGGCAGATAATTGTGTCAGCATTGCAGAAGAAGCCTGTGATAATGTGGCTTTTATAAACCTTGATGAAGAGACGGGAAAATCAATGATGGAAAGAGGTGCAGTATAAAATGGTAAAGAAAAAAAACATCCGAAAATCTGCACTTCTGCTGATAATGATAATGCTGGCAACGGGAATAACAGCATGTGGAACCGAGGAAGAGCCATTGCCGGATCTGTCTGCTATGGGAGCTGTCACAGCTGTATCACGAGAAGAAGGGTCAGGAACCAGAGCAGAATTTGAGAATCTTTTGAAACTGCCTGAGAGTGATACAGGAATAGTTGTTGATTCTACAGAGAAAGTTCTGAAAAAGGTGGAAGAAGATAAAAACGCAGTTGGTTATGTCGCATATAGTTCCGCAACAGATACGAATGGAAAAATACTTCAAATCAACGGAGTTCTTCCTTCTGAGAAAACAATAGACAATAACAGTTATCCTCTTTGCAGGGATTATTATCTGGCTTATAATGGAGAACTGACAGATGTGGAACAGGATTTCCTGACTTATGTAAAGAGTAAAGGACAGGATATTGTGAAACAATATTGTATTCAGGCTGACAGTACAACAACATTCCTTTCTGACAAGTCAGAAGGAAAGATTCTGATTGAAGGATCCACTTCAATGGAACCAATGGTAAAAGCACTGGCAGATGACTATCAGAAACAAAATCCAAATGCTGAAATAGAAGTAAAAGCAACAGATTCTTCAAGAGGGATTACGGCGGTGATAAGTGGAGAGTGTGATTTCGCAATGTCATCCAGAGAATTAAAGGATTATGAAGCAGAGCTTCTGGAAACAAAAGTCATTGGAAAAGATGCTATAGCTATTGTGATAAATGAAGAAAATCCACTGGAAAATCTTACAATAAAACAACTTACAGGTCTGTACAATGGAACATATAAAAACTGGGATGATCTTTCCTGAGAAAAACGAATATAATATCTTACAAGCACTGACTATAACGGTCGGTGCTTCTTTTTTGGATTTTTTCAAAATTATCTGACATTCTTCAAATTCCCACGTGTGATTAGTGGAAAAATAATTTTTTCTGCAAAAGTACCGTCCAAATGCCCTCTGAAACTTGCTATTAGTGAGGGAATATTTCATTTATGCGAAAAAAACTTGCAAAAGGGGGTTGGTAAATACCGCTTCCCAGGCTTTATAGGTAGAGGAACAATTATTTTAAAAATTTTACCCCAAAGATGTCCGCTTTTGCCTGTCTCAGTACAGAGTATGTGAAGGGACTAACAAAAGTAAAAGAAAAAATGATAAAAATGCAAAAAAATATCACGAATCTTTTGCATCTTGCGAAGTCATTTGACTCTAGTAATCAGAGGACGTTTTGGAATGTTCCTTCGATGAACCTTGACAACCGATAAGTGCACCCTGGAAGCCTAACAGGAGTTATGCCATGACCTTTCTTTTTCTGAGAGCGAGCGAAATTATAATGACACTCCCGATGATGGGCGGCTGACCGAAGCCTTATGGTCAGTGACCTGCTGATGCAGGCAGAGGCAGTCTGAGACGGCTGCAGGTGACAGGGAAACGCACGCCAGACCGCCGGACGAATGAAACTGATGACAATGTTTACAGGGCAAAATGCCCGGAAAGGAGCAGTTTATGACAGAACTGAAAATGAAAGAAATGCAGTTGATTAACTGGTTTGGATGCCCGAATCTGATTTATACAAGGGAGAGAATCCATCTGGTTGCCATGCTTACAACAGATGAAGAAATGAAAAAGAATCTTTACAGGGTATGCAGATTCCTTGCAAGAGAAGAAATCGCATATCGGTATCCGATCATGTATGAAATGATCCGGAAAATATTTTCACCGGATGATACCAATCCACCGGAAGCATGTGCAATGTTTATGCCGGACGATGAAACAGATGATGAAGAATATGCAATGGCAGCGTAGCTGCGGAAAGGACAGTAACGATTATGAATAAAGTGGTTTTAATGGGAAGACTGACAAAGAATCCGGAGATCAAATATGCCGGAAAAGATAATGATATGGCAGTAGCAAGATATACACTGGCGGTAAACAGAAGATATAAACGTGACGGTGAACAGGAAGCGGATTTTATTTCCTGTGTCACATTCGGAAAGAGTGCAGAGTTTGCACAGAAATATCTTCACAAGGGAATGAGGATTGTGATTGGCGGTCGTATCAGCACTGGCAATTATAAGGACAAGGACGGGAAAACAATTTATACTACAGATGTGATCGTGGAAGAACATGAATTTGCCCAGAACAAGGATAATGGTGTTGGAGCTGATTCATCGGAAACACCGAAAACAGATAAGGACGGATTTATGGAAGCACCGGAAGGTGAGGTTCCATTCGACTAAACCGAAGTAAATGGTTGGAGAGGTTGCCCTTTGTCGGGGCATCCTCTTTTCCATTTTACAGAAGACATCAAAAATTACAGGTATTCAACCTAACGAAATCGTGATATAATCAAAATATGTTCAGATGAAAAATATGGAGGTTGCTTATGGGCGTAAGTTATAACAGATTATGGAAAATGCTCATAGATAAAAATATGAAGCGGATAGAGATGCAGTACCTCACCGGGATCAGTGGAAATATTCTTGCCAGGATGGGAAAAAACCAGTATGTATCAATGGAGACGATTGAGAAGATCTGCAAGAAGCTGGACTGCACCGTTGATGAGATGCTGGAATTTACAGATGATGAGTAACAAGAGCAGACATGTCAAATTATTAAAACTGGAAGAATGCTTCAGAAGTCGAAAAAAGAAATTGAAAAAAGATAACACGCCGGATACGGCATAAATCTCTTAGCAACGCTAAGAGCGCACTTCTATACAGGCAATTCCATCTGCCTGTATCGTGCGACCTGCGGTGCTGTTCCCGATTTCAAGAAATCTCAAACCGGGAAATACAGCGAAATCAGAGATTTCGTACAAGGGGAAGATCCCCTTGCGGCACAGATGCCTATCCCTGATAAAGTTTGTGACTGAATATTTCAGATATAGACATATAAGGGGAAAGAAAGTGTGAAATCAAAATTTGTGGAGAGATTTTATGATTAGAAAAGCAATACTAAAAGATGTTAATTCGATTGAAGATACTTACAATGAGCATTTCCAGTATGAACTGAATCATACAGCCTTTACTGTATTTAAGAAAGGGGTTTATCCAACGAAAGATGATGCAGAACGGGCTATTTATGCTGGTGCTTTGTTTGTATATGAAGAAAACGGAACAATTGTTGGAAGTATCATTATTGATAAAGTTCAACCAATAGAATATGCAACTATTCCTTGGAAAGAAAAATTATCTGAAGATGAGGTAATGGTAATTCACCTTTTAATGGTACGTCCGAGTATGTCTGGTAAAGGAATTGCATCATCACTAATAAAATTCGCTACAGAATTAGCACAAAAAAATAGTTGCAGGGCACTACGTTTGGATACAGGAAGTCAAAATATTCCTGCGCTATCTTTGTATCAAAAAAATGGATTTGAAATAATTGCTAGTGCTTCTAAAAAAGTTGGAGATGTAATTGCACACAAAAACCATCTTTTTCTCGAAAAGATATTGTAGTTCGTAAATTCCAGTTTGAAAAATTGAGAAAATCGGAGTTTGAGGAGCATCACCGTTATGATTAGAGAATTACGGAAAGTGGATATAAATAAAGTTGCAGAAATATGGTTAGATACAAATATAAAGACACATTATTTTATCTCTGCTCAATATTGGAAAAGTAATTTTGAGTTAGTAAAAGAACTTCTATTACAGGCAACTGTCTATGTTTACGAGGATAAACAGGAAATACAGGGTTTTATAGGGTTAAGTAACGAATACATTGAAGGTATTTTTGTTTCTGCCGAAATGCAATCTCAAGGTATAGGTAAAATTTTGCTAAACTATGTAAAGGGAAAAAGAAACAAATTAATCTTAAATGTATATCAAAAAAATACACGGGCAATATCCTTTTATCAAAGAGAAGGATTTGAGATTCAGTATAGCGGTTTGGATGAAGCTACTGGAGAAAAAGACTATGTAATGGCATGGCAGCAGAAATAGAAATTCAAGTTTTAGTGTTTGGAAAATTATGACTTAGTGTGCAAGTTGGGAGAAAATATGGTAACGGAAAAAGAGAAAAAAGCATGTCGATTTATTGCCGAATGGCTATAAGATTGTGAGACAGTCTCTGGTAGATGATCTGGAGGGCGAAAAAAAGGTATGTTGGGAGACAGAAATTTTGCAGGATGATGATAGTGGATTTACTTATGAAATCAGCAGGTGTCTGTATTTCGATACCTGTAAGGAACATGGCTATGCAGAGTTCTGCAAAGTATTTTGCAACCATGACTGGTATGCTTATGGAGTATTAAAGCATCATTCGAGATTTATCAGAAAATCGACGATTGCCGAAGATGGAACTGTATGTCATGATACAATCGAGAAAGTAACAGAGAAACATTTTTTATAAAACCGAAAAATTGATTATGGGAGGAAATTGAAAATGGCGAAAGAAGAGAGATTTGAAAAAATATATTCTCAGGGAGCATTAACTACTACTGAGATATGGGTGGATAAGGAAACTGGTGTGAATTATTTATACCATGCATGTGGGTATTCAGGTGGACTGACTCCATTGTTGGACAGAGATGGGAAACCAGTTATTTCTCAGGCTATAAATAGATGACCTTAGAAACAGCAACTGTTATGGTAAGTAACAGCATCGTCACAATATGTATATGGTCGATTGGTGTGTGCGGTAATATACTATATTCAGAAAAACAATTCAGGAGATTTTTATGAGAAGATCAGGTTGGACAAAATGGTTGATCGTGATTCCGGCAATGCTAGGCATTGTGTTGGTGACCTATGTGCGGTATACAACGGATATCTGGGGATTTGGTGCATTTATCTGCCAGCTGATTGCAATTTTGGAATTGGCTTATGGTCTGCGAATTGCGATGCTGGCACAGAATAGAAAGAAGTCCTATCGGTTAACACCGGAAGAACGACATGAGTATGCACGGTATTTATATGAGAAGCAATATCACCGTTACCCTGCTGTAGCGAATCAGATGCTTTTGGTTATGGCACGGATGAGTGTACTCCTTAACAATTATGAACGGGCTGCACAGGAGCTGGCAGATATTCGTATAGATAAATTCAATCCAGCACAGTTGAAGTTGTATTATTACCTGAAAGTGGTTACAGCAATGGCAGCAGGAGATGCGACAGGGATTCAAGAGAGCCAGATGTGTTACGCAGGGATTCCGGATACTAAATGCACATATCCGTCAAAAGCAGAGCTTGCTATGTGGATAGAGCAGAGAGCGGCAGCGCAGATGGCAGAGGCACTGAAGAAGGCAGTGCCGGATAAAAAAGAGCATCCGATACGGATCAGTATCATTACTTTGGTTCTTGCGTATAGTACCTTCTTCTATGGATTGTGGTATGGTATAAAACGTGATATGGGATATGAAGTGAGATATCGTTTCGCAGAAATATCGATTACTGTTATTACAATCAGTCTGGCGGTTCTTTTGATCTGGGGGATCGTGAGTTTATACAGACACAATTGCCAGGCATTATCCATACAATTCGGTAAAAACAAAGTGGCATTGATAATTGTCTATGGAGCTGCTGCGATATTTGCACTTTTGATTATTGGAATGAGTGGTCTGAGTGTAGTGTTCGGAATGGATGGAACAGAAACGGTGACTGGTTGTGACAGCAAATATACGTATATAACTGTGCAGGAAGATTATGGTGGTGAACGGAGATACAGAACCAATAATCCATTTGTTATGCAGAGTATGGATGGTCTGTGGTGGTCTTCGGATACAATAGATGAAGAAGATAATCAAGAAGAGGATACTACAGAATTACCGGATTTGGATACAGAGAATTCAACAGATTCAGAGGATATTCAGAGTGGAAATACCATAGAAGATTACGAGACAGAAGGGCAGCATGATGGTCTGACAATTCAAAATGCAATGCTGGCAGTTTATAATTACCTTCAGGAGCAGAATACACTTCAAAATATGGCGTTCAGTTACACGGCGAATGCAAAGGGAGAAGTCTATGCTGTCGTCAGCGAAACGCAGGAAACAAAGAACGGTAATACGGTAAATGTGAGATACTGTCTGTACGATAATGGTTCCAAGACAGATGCAGATGGTAATTCCTGCGAAGAACTGGTGTTAGAAAAAGTATATCCGGATGGCAATTACGAGACCGAATTGGTAGATTTTTATCTGGTAAATGCAGATACGATGCAGGTGACAGACGAACAGAAGAATACGTGGTAAAATAAATTCTGGGGAAGTAGGTGCATTGTATGACAATGAGAGAAAAAATAAAACTATTATCGTAAATGTTTCAAGCGGACTGGGTTCTTTTGGAAGTATGCAAAAGGACTCCAAGACATAAGAGGTGAACTGCGCTGATCCAGGTGCCACGGCAACAGATTTGAATGTCGACGGAGGAAAGCAAACAGTACAGGCGCAATCGTAAAACTTGCAATGATTGATAAAACCGGACTAACAGTAACTTTTATTAGTCGATTTGGAAATATGCCTTGGTAATCAACAATTCCGGTTTTACTGACTAAGAAAATGAGGAGGATTCATAATGAGTGAGAAAACAGAGATTACTTTTATGCAAACAAGACTAATCCGGCTTGCTTCAGAAGAGTGGCATTTACCTGTTGAACAGATTATCCACTTGTTTAAAGAAGCCGATGTTCTTGGATATATAGAAAAATGCTATGGGATTTTTCATTGTGAAGGCGATGAAGCTGTGCTTGAAGATATTACTGAATTTTTGCAAAGAAAGGGGATAGAGATTAGTGCTTGAGTTAAAAGATGGATTTGTTCTCTATCATGGAAGTTATTGTGAAGTAAAAGAGCCAGATCTTGCCAAATGTGCAAAGAGAAAAGATTTTGGACAGGGATTTTATTTAACCACATCAAAGGAACAGGCAGAAAGTTTTCTGAGAACCTCAATAGCCAAAGCCATCGCAACCGGAACAATTGAAGAGGGGCAGAAGTTTGGATATATTTCAACTTTTGAATTCAAACTTTCAGAAAATCTTGAAACGCATATTTTTGAAAATGCAGATGTGGACTGGTTACATTGTATCGCCGCTCACCGAAAGAAAAAAATGTTTATTGAGGTTGAACGTGAAATGGCAAAATATGATATCATTGCAGGAAAGATTGCGGATGATGCAACAAACGCTACTCTTACCGCTTATCTTGCGGGTGCTTTTGGGACTGCAGGTGATAAAGTAGCAGACGATTTCTGTATCAGACAGTTGCTGCCGAATAAATTGAAAGATCAATACTGCTTTAAAACTGAGGCAGCTATTGAGTGTCTGAAATTTGTGAAAGGTGAGAAGATATGGCTGAAGTAACAATTCCAAAGGAAAAAATGAATTATACAATCGACCTTCTGATCACTATGGTGACAGATGAAATCGCAGAAGAGACAGGCAAGGACAGAAACGAGGTATTGACAGATTTTTTGTGTTCAAAGACAGGAAAAGCACTGTATGATGAGAAGACAAAGCTGTGGTGCACTGGTCCGGCATATATAGCTGAACTGTATATGGAAGAATTAAAGAAATCCTGATATGGGATGTGAGTTTAAATTTATACGACAATGGTGACAAAGACTTTCATTCCAAGGAGCAACAATTAAATATTTCAAAAACGCTGAGGTCAGCATTTCCTAATCACAGGACAACGACCTCAGTTTTTTATACCCAGGAATCGGCATTCATGAATAAGCCGGTTCTTTTTGTTTACAGAAAAAAGAAGGAGTACAAGAAAATGAGCAGAGCAAAAAATCCAAAGTATGAATCCATGTCATTGGAGGAACTGAAGGCCAACATGGAAAAGAGCAGACAGGAACTGGAGGCAGCAATTCACCACAAAAACATTCTGGAGCAGCGGAAGAAGCTGGTAGAACGCAGGGAACGTTCCCACCGGCTGATTGTCAAAGGGGCAGAGTTTGAGAAAGTATTTCCGCTGTCCAGAGATCTGGAACAGGAAGACGTCCAGGACATGATGAATCAACTGCAGAACAGCAGTTACAACAAGAGTATTGTGCGGCAGGCTCATATAGCCGCCTTACACAAAGATCAACAGCAGATTGCAGAAGCAGTAAAAAAGACAGAGAAGGGAGATGACAGTTAATGGCACTGTATCATTTTTCAGTAAGGAATGTATCCAGAGGGAAAGGGCAGATGGTGGTCGCTTCCGCAGCCTATATTTCCGGGCAGAGGATTTTTGACAGTTATTACAACAAGATACACGATTATACGAGCAAGTCAGGTGTGATATTTACAGAAATCCTGACACCGGAGTATGTGCCAGAGCGTCTGACTGACAGGGAAACACTCTGGAACGAGGTGGAGCATGTGGAACGGAACAACAAGGCACAGCTTGCCTATTCGTTTGACATTGCACTGCAGAATGAATTGACACTTGAGGAAAATATCAGACTGGCAAAAGAGTTCTGCCAGGAGCAGTTTGTGGCACGTGGCATGATCGTGGATCTGGCAGTCCATGAGGGAAAAGCGGAAAATGAAGAAGAACCGGATAATCCCCATTTCCATGTGCTTGTCCCAATCCGTCCTTTTACAGAGGAAGGAATCTGGGGCAATAAGCAGAGAAGGGAATATATTCTTGATGAGGATGGAAACCGGGTGAAGGATGCCAAAGGAAAAGATATGTTCAATGCTGTTTCTACTACCGGATGGAATGATCCGGAGCTTTTAAAAGAATGGCGGCGGGCATGGACAGAGAAAGTAAATGGGAAATTCAGGGAGTGCCACATGGCATCCAGAATCGACCACCGTTCCTACAAAGAACAGGGGATTGACCTGATCCCGACCATCCATGAGGGATATGAAGTCCGGGCAATGGAGAAAAAGGGAATCAAAACGGTGATCGGAGAATTGAACCGGGCAATCCGGCAGTTTAACCAGATGTTTATTTCTCTGAAAGAATCCATTCAGTGGATGAAGACAGCTTATGAGGAAATGAAAGCAGAGCTGGATCGCAGGCAGAACCCGACACTGCTGGAAAGCCTGCAGGATTATTATGATAAAAAGACACAGGGCAGACCACCACTTCCCAATTTTTATGCGGAGATGAAACAGAGAGGTAAGAATCTCTCCAATTTACAGGAGTTTGCAAAATCCATCAGTTATCTTCAGACACATCAGATAGAAACGATGGATGACTTGCAGGAACGGATTGAGGAACTGAACGGTGTTGTTTCTGTCAGTAAAAAAGAAATTTCTGAAAAGCGGAAACAGTTAAAGGAACTTGAGAATCTGGAAAAGATGGCAGAGGTAATAAAAACAAATCAGCCATTGATTGATGAGTATAACCATTTCTATTTTCAGAAAAGACGGGAGAGATATTATCAGCAGCATAAAAAAGAAATCAATTATTACCGCAAATGTGAACGGGAACTGAAACAACATCTGGATAAAAATGGAAAAGTGCCAACTGCCAGATGGAAACGGGAGAAAGAAGAACTTCAGGCGGGGATCGAAGAGCTGAAAGCAGATAATCAGCCGTACCAGGAGGAACTAACTTTTGTGAAAAAGGTACAGAGCTGTGCGGATATTGCCAGACGTGACCGGGAAATGGCAGAAGCAGATACTTCCGGGCGTTCAGAAGAAAAAAGGGAGAAGCAGGTGAAGTTCCCGACATTTTACACAGTTCAGGCGAAAGAGATTCTTGAAGAAAACGGGAAAGCAGAGCAACAGCCGTTGAACCAGTCGGAGCAGAATCCAGAAAAGAAGACCTCTCTTCTGAGAAAACTGGATGAAAAAAAGAAAGAGTGTGCAGAGCGTGATGCAAAACAACAGGCAGTGAAGAAAAAGCGAAACTATGACATGAGTTTATAACAGTCTGTCAGCAGGACAGACGGGAAAGGATGAGCAAAATGCAGTATACAGAAGAACAAATTATAAGAGCAAATCAGACAGATATTGTTTCTTTTCTGAGCGCACAGGGAGAACAACTAGGGAAAAGCGGAAAGGAATACCGTTGGAAAAAGCATGACAGTGTAACGGTATCCGGAAACCGGTGGTACAGGCACAGTCAGGGGAGGGGTGGCTATCCGGTGGATTTTGTGATGGAATTTTACAATGCCACATTTCCGGAAGCTGTCAAGATGCTAACCGGGGAGGAAGGCGAAGGCAGGAACAGTACCTGCCCCGCCCCGTCCCCTGACTTCCGATTACCAGAGAAAGAGGAAAATAATGATAGAATCATCAGATATCTGACAGAAAACAGAGGGATTGAAAAGAATATGGTGGAGGAATGGATCGGCAGTGGGGATATTTATGAAGAAAAGAAGCACCATAATGTGGTGTTTGTTGGCAGAGATGCAGACGGTATTCCAAGATATGCCCATTGCAGGGGAACTGGTGAAACAAAATACCGGGGAGATGTGGCTGAATCTGATAAATCTTACGGATTCTGTCACAGAGGGACGGATAATCAGTTGTTTGTGTTTGAAGCAGCCATTGATCTGCTTTCTTTTATCCAATTATTTCCCAAAGACTGGAAAAAGCGGAGCTACCTGAGTCTGGGTGGCATTTCCAGTGCGGCACTGATGGCTTTTCTTTCTGAACGCCCTCAGATTACTTCGGTTTTCCTGTGCCTGGATAATGACCATGCAGGGAATGAAGCCAGTGAGAAATTGGCAATAGAAATCCCGGACGGATACAGTGTCATCCGTCTGAAACCGTCCCGAAAGGACTGGAATGAAATCCTCTGTGATAAAAATGCAGACAGGAAGAAATCAATCATTGAAACAGTTACAATGAAAGTACCGGAGAAGGAAGAACTGGTGCCGATGTTGTGTTATGAAGACATTGAACAGACCAGTGTAGAATGGCTGTGGTTTCCCTATCTGCCATTTGGAAAACTGACGATTATTCAGGGCAATCCAGGAGAGGGAAAAACTTATTTTGCCATGATGCTGACCGCAGCCTGCACGAACCGTAAGACTTTCCCGAACATGGAAGAGATTGAACCTTTTAATGTGATCTATCAGACTGCAGAAGACGGTATGGGAGATACGATTAAGCCGAGGCTGGTGGAAGCAGGAGCAGACCTGAGTCGGGTGATGGTCATTGATGATACAGAGGAAGCATTGACGTTATCCGATGACCGTATTGAAAAAGCAATCCGTCAGAATCAGGTCAGACTTTTAATCATTGATCCGGTACAGGCTTTTATCGGTGCCGATGTGGATATGAACCGGGCAAATGAAGTCCGTCCGGTATTCCGGAAACTGGGAATGATCGCTGAAAAGACCGGTTGTGCGATTGTGCTGATCGGACATCTGAATAAATCTTCAGGGACACAGAGTACTTACCGGGGACTTGGTTCTATTGATATCATGGCGGCGGTGAGAAGCCTGCTTTTTATCGGGAAAGTAAAGAAAGACCCGACAACAAGAGTACTGATCCATGAGAAAAGTTCTCTTGCACCTCCAGGTGAGACGATGGCATTTAAACTTGGAGATGAAGAAGGATTCCGCTGGGTGGGAGCTTATGAGATTTCCGCAGATGATCTTCTGGACGGAAAGGAAGGAAAGCCGACAGAAACAAAACTGCAACGGGGAACGAAACTGATCTATGAACTGCTTGCAGACGGAAATGCAGTCACAATCCGGGAACTGGATGAAAAGGCAAAAGCACAGGGAATCTCCCAGAGAACCATGCGAGAAGCCAGAAGCCGGATGAAAGAAGAACTGGATTATCGGATGAATGAAAAGCAGGAAAATACCATTCGATTAAAAAAACAAGGGAGAATGGGTGACGGCAGAATTTTGGAGTGAACGGCAGGCTTTATAGATACCCTATCTGCCGTCTGCCGTCTGCCGGTGCAAGGCAATCAAACGGAAATAGCAGGTATCCATACAGAATAAGGATTGCTGTGAATCTGGAACAAAAATGAATTGTAATATGGCGGATATAATGGTATGATTATCCGGTAACAGCAATGTTACGGGGAAGCACCTGTGACAGGGTGTGGCTGCCTCCTGATATTTACAGACCGGAGCCTTTCGGGGTTCTGAGATGAAAGAAAGGAGGTGCGTGATATGACAGCTTATGAGATTATCTCAATATTCTTAGGCGTACTCAGTTTACTGATCGCTTTTGGTAGCCTGTTAATTGCGATTATTGCCTTTCTTGATCGGAAGAACAAGAGGAAATAAAAATGCCTATCCTGTCTGCCAACAGGATAGGCGGTGGTCGTAAGACCATTTAGTCAACTCAGGCGGCATCCACTTTGGAGTGGGTGCTTTTCCTATAACAAATGTACCACACATTCCTCTTGTTTTCAATGGGAAAATTAAAATATGCAGTTCATCTGACAGGGATTTATCCCTGTCTTTATTATATCCCCAATTTCTGAAATGTTAATACAAAAATTTTAATATATGTAACCAACAGTCTGGGCAGTTAATCTGTAAAAATGGATTAGCTGCTCTTTTTTTGCAAAAAATGGAGGTTTTACAATGGCAGTGAAGAAGAAAATTATCAACATCAGAGTATATTTTGACGGTGATCAGGACGCAAAAGAAGTGTTTGCAGAGGTGATCGCACAGAAAATACGTGACACGAAAACAAAAGATAAACTTGCAATAATGAAAGATAAGCAGTATAATGATTATGAGTTCAGTAATCTGAAATCTGCGTAGGATGTGCAAAGTAACGGAGGTATCAGATGAACAACAGATATATGAGTAACAATATAGAAAGAAATGCAACCTGGAGAGTTGGTGTATACTGCCGACTTTCCAAAGATGACGAATTGACCGGAGAGAGTGCCAGCATCTCCAACCAGAGAGACATACTGGTGAATTACTGTCAGTCACAGGGCTGGCAGGTGGTGGATGTGTTTCAGGACGATGGTTATACAGGATTGAACACAGACCGACCTGATTTGCAGAGACTTCTCAAAGCCTGTGAAAAAGGACTGGTGAATCTTGTAATTACCAAAGACCAGAGCCGACTGGGACGAAACCATGTACAGACAGGATTTCTGATGGAGGAGTTTTTCCCAAAGCATGGAGTAAGGTATATCGCATTATATGATAATGTGGATACCTTTGCCGGAGACAATGAGATTGCCCCATTTAAGAACGTGCTGAACGAGATGTATTCCAGAGATATTTCCAAGAAAGTCCATGCGTCCTATCACCTGCAGGCAACCAAGGGAAAGTTTACAGGTGTTGTTCCACCACTGGGATATCAGAAAGACCCGGAGGAAAAGGGACATCTCCTGATTGACGACGAGACAGCACCGATTGTCCGGAAAATTTTCCAGTGGGCGGTGGACGGTCATGGGATTAACTTTATATCCAGAGAACTGGAACGCCAGCAGATTCCCTGCCCGTCATGGTGGCACCGGAAACGGGGACTCCGCACCTATTACACAAAATGGGAAAAGAAAGACCCGGAAAATGGGAAATATGTATGGGATGAATCCTATCTGAAATCCCTGCTGATGAATCCCGTTTACTGTGGTGACATGGCTTCCCAGAAAAGGTACTACCGTTTCAAGATTGGCAATCAGGGAGATAAAGCTCCGGAGGACTGGATCACAGTCAGGGATACCCACGAAGCAATCATTCCGCAGGATGTATTTGATCTGGTACAGGCAAAGATGAAAGGCAGGAAACGCCAGACAGAACAGGGAGAATACAGCATGTTTGCCGGATTACTCCGCTGTGCAGAGTGTGGCGGTGCGTTGACGTTGAAGAAGACGCACACCAAAGACCAGCATGAAGTTTATACCTGTTCCACTTATATCCATAAGGGGAAAGCACATTGTACCCAGCACCGGGTGGACGCTGATGACCTGTATGATGCAGTCCTTACCAGAATCCAGGAATGTGCAAAAGCAGTTACCGGAGACGGAACAGAACTGGAAAACCGGGTAAAGGAGTTATGCGAGGAAGATACACAGGGACACAGGGAAAGTCTGGAGAAGCTGGTATCAAAGCAGAAAGACCGCCTGGAAACGTTAGACCGGCTGATTGCAAAACTGTATGATGACCTTATCAATGACAAGATTACAGAATCTGTTTTTGATAAGATGCTGGAGAAGACACAGAAGGAGCAGACAGATATCAAAAAGGAACTTTTCCAGAATGAGAGTGTGCTGAATACGGAAGAAAAACTGGATGCACAGTCCCAGCAGTGGATTGACGATATTAGCGAGTATGCGGACATCAAAGAACTGGATGCCAATCTTCTGAACCGGCTGATCAGTAAAATCGTTATCTCAGAACCGCAGGAGAAAGACGGAACAGAAAATTACTGCCGTACTCCTGAAACGGTCACAATGGAAATTCATTTCAACTTAAAACCAATACCGGAGCTTGGAACCATCGAAAGAGGTTCCGGCTCCCATAAATAAGAAAAATCTATCAAAATTTAATCTATTTTAATCTTTTCAAGGCTCATTTCGAGCAAATATTTTCTCATAAAAGACATAAAACAGCTGATGGCAGGAGGCGGTGTCGTTCTGATCGGCACCCAGCTGGTACCGTTACTGTCCGGATTGTTCAGCTGAGAGAAGCAGGAGGGAGATGACTCATGGATCGGATATTTGAAGCGATTGAAGAATGGATGAGGAATCTTCTGACAGGCATGGTAAGTTCCAACCTGACAACAATGTATACCGATGTCAATGAAAAGACCGGTCAGATTGCTGCTCAGGTTGGGCAGACACCGCAGGGCTGGAATGGCAGCATTTACAGCATGATACAGAATCTTTCCGAGTCGGTCATTGTACCGATTGCCGGTATGATTATCACATTTGTACTTTGTTATGAGCTGATCTCCATGTTGACGGAAAAGAACAACATGCACGACATCGACACCTGGATGTTCTTTAAATACTTTTTCAAGATGTGGGTGGCAGTCTGGATCGTCAGCCATACCTTTACGATCACGATGGCGGTATTTGATGTCGGGCAGTCCGTAGTCAGCCGGGCAGCTGGGGTTATCAGTTCTGATACAGCGATCAATATAGATACGATGATCTCCACGATGGAGACGGCGATGGAATCTATGGAGATCGGTGAACTTGTCATACTGGCACTGGAAACGATGCTTGTAAGCCTGTGTATGAAGATTATCTCAGTCTTTATTACAGTGATTTTGTATGGACGTATGATTGAGATTTATCTCTATTCGTCCGTTGGAGCGATCCCGTTCGCAACCATGTCCAACCGGGAATGGGGGCAGATCGGGAACAACTATCTTCGTGGATTGTTTGCACTGGCATTCCAGGGATTTTTTATGATGGTCTGCGTGGGAATCTATGCGGTCCTGGTCGCAAACATCCAGATGTCAGATAACATACATTCTGCATTGTTCGGCGTGATGGCATACACGGTGATCCTGTGTTTCAGTCTGATGAAAACAGGAAACTTCGCCCGCAGTATCTTTAACGCCCATTAAGAAAGGAGGAACTGGCAATGGCATTTGTATCTGTGCCTAAAGACTTAACCAAGGTCAAGAATAAGATCATTTTCAATCTGACGAAACGGCAGCTGATCTGCTTTGGGATTGCGGCGGCGGTAGGGCTTCCGTTTTATTTCTTAAGCAGGGGAATTATTGGTTCCAGTAACGCAGCGACCGGGATGTGCCTTCTGATGCTTCCGGCATTTTTGTTTGCCATGTATGAGAAGGATGGACTCCCGTTAGAAAAGGTCTTAAAAAATATGATCACCGTAAAATTTATCCGTCCTCCGGTACGCAAGTACCAGATGGAAAATATGTACGAGAAAAAGTATACCGTGGTCAAAAAGAAGAAAGGGGGAACGAAGGATGTTAAAAAGAAAAAACGATAGACAGCCGCCACAGAGCTTAGACGAATTATATCCGGATGATTACTGGCTGGATGAGGAGGATGGAGAAGAAGAACTTCCAGACCCCGCAATGAAAAGAAAACCAGTAAGCGGCAGACTGCATGATGAGCCTATGGTGACAGGGTATGAAGCACTGGAACGGCAAAGAGGTGTCCGCAGACCGAACCGGAAACTGACACGCAGGGAAAAGAAAGCCCTCAAAAGGGCACAGAAATATGAAGAAAAACTGCATAAGGAACATGAAAAAGCGGATAAGAAAAATGCAAAAAGGGAAGCAAAGCTGGCAGCCAGAGCAGAAAAGCAGGCAGTGCGTGACGCAAAGAAAAACGCAAAAAAGAAAAAGAGCAGATCTGTCGCAGCACCGTCGGGGCAGCGTCCGGCAGGAAAAGTGGTTTCCGGAACGAAAGGCAGTGGGACAGGAAAGAAAACACCGGATAGTGCCAGAGATAAGAGGATCACTGCACAGCAGTCGATTCCATACCATGAGATGGGAAGGGACGGTATCTGCCGGGTGCAGGACAAGTTTTATTCCAAGACGATCCGTTTTTATGACATCAACTATCAGCTGGCACAGAATGAAGATAAGAACGCCATCTTTGAAAACTGGTGTGATTTCCTGAATTACTTTGACAGCACAATTCATTTTCAGCTGTCTTTTATCAACCAGCACAGCAACATGGCAGAGTATGAGAAGGTCATCCATATCAATCCGCAGGAGGATGAATTTGATGACCTACGTATGGAGTTTGCCCAGATGCTCAATAACCAGCTGGCAAAAGGAAATAACGGGCTGATGCGTACCAAATATATCACATTTGGGATTGAAGCGGAGAATATCCGGGAAGCACGGCCAAAACTGGAACGTATCGAGTCGGATATTCTGAATAACTTTAAGATCCTTGGGGTATCTGCCTATCCGCTGAACGGAGAGGAACGGTTACAGATCATGTATGAAACCTTTAACCAGGACAGCAAAGTTCCGTTCCATTTCTCTTATGACGATGTACTTCGGACAGGGCTTAGTACCAAGGATTATGTCGCACCGACCAGTTTTGTATTTAAGAATGGAAAAGATTTTGAGATGGGCGGCACGATGGGAGCTGTTTCCTATTTACAGATCCTTGCACCGGAACTTACCGACAAGATGCTGGCAGAGTTTTTGGAGATGGACAGCAACCTGATGGTGAATTTCCATATCCAGTCCATCGACCAGATGAAGGCAATCAAGCTGGTAAAAAGCAAGGTGACGGATATTAACCGTATGAAGATCGAGGAACAGAAAAAAGCAGTCCGGGCAGGCTATGACATGGACATTATCCCTTCGGACTTAAATACATACGGTGGGGAAGCAAAAAGGCTTCTGGAAGATCTACAGTCCAGAAATGAGAGAATGTTCCTTGTAACAGCATTGTTCTTAAATACTGCACCGACCAAACAGGAACTGGAAAATGTGGTGTTCCAGACTGCCGGTATCGCACAGAAATATAACTGTGCATTGAAACGGCTGGATTACCAGCAGGAGCCGGGACTGATGAGCTGCCTGCCGCTTGCGGTGAATTTTGTACCGATCAAACGGGCACTGACAACGACATCCACGGCAATTTTTGTCCCGTTTACCACACAGGAATTATTTATGGCGGGGGAATCTATTTATTATGGATTAAATGCCCTGTCCAATAACCTTATCATGGCAGACAGGAAGAAACTGAAGAACCCGAACGGACTGATTCTTGGTACACCGGGTTCCGGTAAGTCGTTTGCGGCAAAACGAGAGATTGCAAATGCATTTATCGTGACGAAAGATGACATTATCGTCTGTGACCCGGAGGGGGAGTATTATCCGTTAGTCCGGGCATTTCATGGACAGGTGATCCGTATTTCCCCGACCAGCCACGATTATATCAATCCGATGGATATTAACCTGGATTACGCTGACGATGATGACCCGCTTTCCTTAAAATCGGACTTCATCCTGTCTCTTTGTGAGCTGGTAGTAGGCGGAAAGAACGGACTGGAGCCGGTTGAAAAGACCGTCATTGACCGATGCGTAAGGCTGGTCTATCAGGATTTCCTTTCTGACCCGGTACCGGAAAAAATGCCGATTTTAGAGGATTTATATAATCTTCTCCGTAATCAGAAAGAGCAGGAAGCACAGCGTCTGGCAACGGCACTGGAGATTTACGTCAATGGTTCCTTAAAAGTGTTTAACCATAGAACCAACGTGGAACTGAGTAACCGTATCGTATGTTTTGACATTAAGGATCTGGGAAAACAGCTGAAAAAACTGGGTATGCTGATCGTGCAGGACCAGGTGTGGAACAGGGTAACGGTCAACCGTTCTGCGAATAAGAGTACCAGATATTACATTGATGAGTTCCATCTGCTCTTAAAAGAGGAGCAGACGGCAGCATACAGTGTGGAGATCTGGAAGCGTTTCCGTAAATGGGGTGGTATCCCTACGGGTATCACACAGAACGTAAAAGACCTGTTAGCCAGCCGGGAGATTGAGAACATCTTTGAAAACTCGGACTTTATCCTGATGCTCAACCAGGCATCTGGTGACAGACAGATCCTTGCAAAACAGCTCAACATTTCCCCTCACCAGCTTTCTTATGTAACGAACAGCGGGGAAGGTGAGGGACTGGTCTTTTATGGCAGCACCATTATCCCGTTCAAGGATAAGTTTGATAATTCCCTGATGCTGTATGCCCTGATGACTTCTAAGCCGGATGAGGTGGAAAAGCGTAAGAAACTTGGTATCGGAGAACGGGACGATTAAAGAAATAAACGAAACAAAATAAAACAGAGTAGAGGATGAGCCGGAGGAATACTTCCGGCAATTTTTCTGCCCGGAAATCATGGAGGATTACAAGATGGAAGATTACAGAAACATGGAGAGATGCAGCGGCGAACCTTGCTGCATATTTGCAGAAAGAATCTGTGCAGACAATGAAAAGGAGATTTTGAAAATGGAAAAGGACACAAAGGAAAAAGTGACGGCTGATGAAGTGATGGATGACCTTATCTATCTGGCGGAACTGATTGATTTCATGGGAATTACATCTTGTCTGGCTGTAAGGGGAACTTTAAGTGAGCGAATGACAGACAAGCTGACGGATTCCATTGCAGGGATGGCAGATGAAGTGTTGGAGAAATGGGAGGACTATCAGGATAAGACAGAATAACCGGGACAAAGCAGTAAAGGGGATGGTCAAAGTTGCAGGAGCATGAGTATAAGGCGAGAGATAAAACCGTCCAGAAGATGAGCCGGGATGGACTGCGGGAAGAAAACCTCCGGAACAAGGAAGAAAAAAGGATCACCGGGCGGGATACGGATACCGAGATTTCCCGCAGTGAGAAGAAAGAGGAACTGGATTTTAGTAAACGCAGACATGAACGGCTGAAAGAAGAACGGGAGATGGAACAGCCGGAGCAGAGTTCCAGAAAACCCAGATATAGTAGGGAACATGCAGATATATTGGATGATGAACAAGATATAGCAACTGATGCGGATGTAGAAGAGGGGCTTACAGACGATAGCAGCGAGAACCCCAAATCTGCCTTTCGCACAGAGAGTATCCGTGGACAGCCAAGAGGGGAACGGGCATATCTGGAGACAGTTGCAGACAGCCGGGATCTTCGGAAGAAAAAGATGGTCAGGGATTATGCTGCAAAGGAAAGAAGGAAGGAAAAGGAGACTTCCAGAGAAGAAAAAGCAGCCAAAAGAGAATCTGCCCGTTACCGGGAAACTTCCGAAGTGATGGAAGATTCCCTGGATAAGTTCCACGAGGAGATCAAAGGCAAGTCCAAAAGGGAACGGGTGCTGAAGGAACAGCGGAAAAAAGTTTCCCGTCTGTCTTTTGGTGATGAGGGTGACGGCATGGTACATGGTGCCGGGATCGGTATCCGGAATCCGGCATCGGCAGTCAAAGATGCGGCAGTCACAGCAGCACACTGGAAAACGCACGAAGAAGAGGATGAAAATGCGGCAGTGGAAGGGGCACACCGGGCAGAACTTGCCGGGGAAAGCCTTGCAAGGAAATCCATCTACATGCGGGAACAGCTGAAAGGGCGGAGGGAAGAATCTCGGAGATTAAAAGAAAGCGTCCTGGATGAAGCAGAAAGGAGCAGGCTGGTATTTGAGACTGCCTATGGAAATGAAGCGAAGGACGCAGTGAAAAGAGAAGCAGAGAAGAAAAAGAAATCTGCCCTGCAGAAACTCTTTCAGAAGAAGCGTTACCAGAAGCAGTATCAGGCAGCCAGACAGAGTAAAAAAGTAAAGGATGCAGCGATCACTTCCGCACAGAAGTTTACGGAAAAAGCGAAAGATGCGGTCAAGATGGTGATGGCACAGAACCGGGGAATTTTTGCCACGGTAGCAGTCTTTGCCCTGATCTTTGTGCTGATCGCAGCCAGTTTTACCAGCTGTACGGCATCCTTGCAGGGAGCTTCCTCAGCGATCATCTCTACCAGCTATTCCAGTACGGATGAAGATATTTATGCCGCTGAAAATGCGTACCGTGCCTTGGAAGAAGCACTGAATACACAGATCAACCAGATGGAATCCACCCATCCGGATTACGATGAATACCGGTATCAGATTGATGAGATCGGTCATAACCCATATCAGCTGATCTCTTATCTTACGGTAAAATATGGCGGCTTCACTTACGAGGAAGTGGCAGAGGAGATTAAGGAAATCTTCCGACAGCAGTATGGGATCACCACAGACTCTACCAGAGAGACGGTTACGGAAACCAAGACGGTCCGGGTAGGGGAATCCTTGGGACAGGTTGTGACGAGTGGATACTGTAACTGCCCGATCTGCTGTGGGCAGTGGAGTGGCGGACCGACAGCCAGTGGGGCGATGCCGACAGCAAACCATACGATTGCCGTGGATGCAGCGAACCCATTTGTGCCGATCGGAACACATGTAGTCATGAACGGTGTGGAATATGTAGTAGAAGATACTGGAGCGTTTGCAAGATATGGGGTACAGTTCGATGTTTACTATGACAATCATGCGGCGGCATCCGCACATGGACACCAGACATGGGAAGCCTACATAGCAGACAGTAATGGAAGCCAGGAAGTGCAGGTCACGACCACAAAAGAAGTGAACCGCCTGGATGTAACGATGACAAACCACAGCCTGGATGCCGTGTTAAGGAGCCGTATGACAGAGGAAGAACAGGAACGCTACGATGCGTATAACAAATATTATGGCAACCGTGATTATCTGTTTGATCTAAACAGCATACCCACCGGAAGCAGTGGATTTGGTTACGACATACCGGCAGATGCTTTATCTGATCCACAGTTTGCAAAAATGATACAGGAAGCAGAAAAATATCTGGGTGTTCCATATGTATGGGGCGGTTATTCCCCAAGTGGTTTTGACTGTTCCGGCTTTGTAAGCTGGGTTATCAATAACTGTGGAAATGGATGGAATGTCGGAAGATGTACTGCCGATGAGCTGCGGTCACACTGTTCGCAGGTATCGCCATCGGAGGCAAAACCGGGAGATCTGATCTTCTTCCAGGGAACCTATGACACAGCGGGAGCAAGCCATGTGGGAATCTATGTCGGCAATAACATGATGATCCACTGTGGCAAGCCTGTCCAGTATACGAGCATCGCAAGTGCCTACTGGCAGGAACATTTTATGGCGTTTGGTCGTCTGCATTAGAGGAGGTGACAGGGCAGATGAACATGAAATTAAAAAAACTTCTGGATGATATTCAGAAAACGGAGGATAAGATTGCTGAATTACAGGAACACCTGAAGCGGCAGAATACATTGAGACAGCAGATGGAAGATATAGAGATCGTTAAGTCGTTCCGTTCCATGAAGCTGGACAGCCGCAGCCTGCTTGTCCTGCTTGACGGGATTCAGAAAGGAACCGTTACGATCCAGATGGATGAGGATGGCGGTATTACGGTGGAGGATGCAAAAGCTCCGCAGAAAAAGGAAAACAACGCAGAAGTTCATAGACCATCTGTTGGTCAGATGACAGAAAGAGAGGTTTTAGACGATGAGGAATAAAGTGGTAAAGAAACTGCTTATGATTGCCATGGCAGTCACCATGATCTCCGGGACATCCATTGCTACGGTTTACGCAAATGCAAACCCACCGGCGGAGGAGACAACGACACAGGTAGTAGAAGAAACAACAACAGAATCAACAGAAGATACGGAGAAGAAAGAGGATATCGGAAGGGTCACCGGGGAAGGGGATAATTCTGCTTTTTCTACTCCGGGAAATGCCCAGCTGGTGGATGATAAGGAAAATGATGATACGAAACAGTTCCTTACCATCCAGACCAAGAAGGGAAACACGTTTTACATGGTCATTGACCGTTCCAGCAATACAGAAAACGTGTACATGATGTCCCTGGTCGATGAGAATGACCTGGCAGAATTTCTGGATGAGACAGAAAAGAGCAAAGAAACCGAAGAATCAACCGTAGTGATTCCGGAAACCACACCGGAAACTACCCCGGCAGTAGAGGAGGAAACCGAAGTGAAGAAAGAAGAACAGACAGGAATGAATGTAAAAGGTCTTGGAGCAATCGTACTTGCAGTGATTCTTGGAGTGGCAGGTATCGCTGTTTATAAAAAGCATGGACGTGGCAAAGAGGAGGACTATGTAAGCGAACAGCTGGAGTTCTCTGACGGACCGTATGTAAATGAAGAAGAGGATGAGGAAAAAGAATAAACTTCCATCTCCAAAGAAGCAACCAAAATAAGGACAGGGGCGGCCAGAGCAGTTTGGCTGCCCTTTTTTCAGAAAGGACAAAAAAGCGTATGTCAAAATTTTTAGTGATCGCAGAGAAACCAAGTGTGGCACAGAGTTATGCCAAAAACCTGTCAGCTTATAAGAAAGGGGACGGATATTTAGAGGGAGAGAGCTGTATTGTCAGCTGGTGCCTTGGGCATCTGGCAGAGTATGCACAGCCGGAAGAATACGATTCCAAATATGAGAAATGGCAGTTTGATGACCTTCCGATTCTTCCGCAGGTCTGGAAGTTGAAAGTTTCCAGAGATAAGAAGAAACAGTTTGATGTGTTAAAAAGCCTGATGAACCGGGCAGATGTGGACTATCTGGTAAATGGCTGTGATGCAGGAAGGGAAGGGGAACTGATCTTCCAGAGAGTGTATGACCTTGCCGGATGCAGGAAACCGGTGAAGCGTTTATGGATCAGTTCCATGGAAGATACGGCAATCCGGACAGGTTTTCATACAATGAAAGGAGCAGAGGAATACCGGAATATCTGCATGGCTGCGGTATGCAGGGCACAGGCAGACTGGCTGATCGGAATGAACGGAACCAGGGCATATACGACCTGTTATTTTAAACGTCTGGTTGTGGGCAGGGTGCAGATGCCAACGCTTGCCATGCTTGCAGAACGTCAGGATAAGATTGAGCATTTTCAGAAAGAAGCCTTTTATAAAGTAGCACTGACAGACGGAAGGCTTACGGTGGTTTCTGAAAATATTGCAAATGAGGAAGCCGCCGATCTCCTTGCTTCCTTATGTATGGGTTCGGAAGCTGTGATTACACAGGTAAAGAAGGAACAAAAGAAAGCATTTCCTCCCAAACTTTATGATCTGACTAGCCTGCAAAGGGAAGCAAACCGTTACTTTGGCTATACGGCAAAGAAAACACTGGATATGCTGCAGGAATTATATGAAGAAAAGCTGGTCACTTATCCAAGAACGGACAGCCAGTTCGTGACGGAGGATATGAGGGATACCGTAGAGGAACTGGTAGGGAAAATGCCAGTCTTACTTCCGTTCCTGGATTATGGACAGCTGGGACATAATATCACCAGAGTGATCAACAATGCAAAAGTATCCGACCATCATGCGATTCTTCCAACCAAAGAAGCCGTAGAAAAAGGAATCTCTGATCTGCCAGCGGACAAAAAGAACCTGATGATGCTGGTCTGCCAGCAGCTGGTGCAGGCAACCGGGGAAGAGTATCAGTATGAGCAGACTGATATTACGGTCAAATGTCAGGAACATGATTTTACCGCCAGAGGAAAAGTGCCGGTGCAGATGGGATTTAAAGAGGCGGGAAATGCTTTTAAGAACCAGTGCGTGAAAGCCAAGCCGGAAGAAGAAACGGAAAAAGAAACTTCCATTCCATATGGCTATGAAGAAGGAATGACGATTTCTCCGGTAAAGGCAGAAAAGACAGTGCATTTTACTTCCCCGCCAAAACCATTCAATGAAGATACCCTCCTTGCTGCTATGGAAACCGCAGGGAATAAAGACTTTGATTCGGAGACAGAGAAGAAAGGATTGGGGACTCCGGCAACCAGGGCTGGCATCATTGAAAAACTGGTTTCTTCCGGCTATGCAGTCAGAAAAGGAAAGCAGATCTTGCCAAGCACAGAGGGCAGGGAACTGGTGAATGTCATGCCGGCTTATCTGAAATCTGCCGCAATGACTGCCGAATGGGAGAATCAGCTTTTAATGATGGAAAAAGGGCAGATCACAGATACACAGTTTATGGGAGAGATCACTTCCTTAGTCGGTAAGATTCTTTCTGTGTGCAGGGAGATACCGGAAGTGGAAAGGAGAAGGTTCCAGAAAGCAAGGGAAGTGATCGGTAAGTGTCCGGTCTGCGGTTCGGATGTCTACGAAGGAAAACAGAATTTTTACTGTTCCAACCGGCAGTGTGATTTTGCCCTCTGGAAAGAAAACCGTTTCTTAGGAAGCATGGAGAAAACACTGGATAAAAAGATGGCAGTGGAGCTTCTTGATAAAGCCTGTACTCATGTAAAAGGGCTGTATTCCAGAAAAAAAGATATAAAGTTTGACGCAGATCTTTTACTGACACTGGAGGACGGAAAGCCAAGGTTCCATCTGGAATTTCCAAAGAAGAAAAAGAAATAAGACAAGGAGGTAGGCAGTATGTCGAAATTACAGGACATCCGGGAACTGGCACAGGAACATGCGGTATCAGTGAGCAGTTCACCCAGAGACTGGATGGATTATATGGACACAGCATCAAGGTTATATCGTTATTCTTTTTCAGACCAGCTTCTGATCCATGCACAGCATCCGGAAGCAACGGCTTGTGCATCACTGGAATTATGGAATGAAAAGATGTTCCGATGGGTGAACTGTGGTGCAAGGGGAATCGCCCTGCTTGATGAAACAGGGCAGCATACCAGACTCCGTTATGTGTTTGATATTTCGGATACCCACATGGTAGCCGGGGGCAGAAGTCCGTATCTTTGGAAGATGCAGGAACACCAGAGAGAAGAGATCCTCACCCATCTGGCAGAGGTCTATGCTCTGGAAGAAAAGGATACAGCAACTTTGCAGTACGCATTGATGGCGGTTGCAAGGGAAATGGTCGCAGATAGTCTGGAAGAATATCTGGACGGTTTGGAGTATGCTGCGGAAGGAACGTATTTGGAAGATCTGGATGAAGTCACGATCCGCAGTGATTTCCGTCAGCTTGCAACGGACAGTGTATATTACATGCTTTCCAGACGATGCGGGCTTGAACCGATGGAACTTCTGGAAGAAGAGGACTTCATGCATATCACAGATTATAACCGTCTGTCAGTTCTCACCTTCCTTGGAAATGCGGCAAGCCAGCTCAGTGAGAGTATTCTGATTGATATTGGAAAGACCGTACATAAAATTTCTCTGGAAGAAGTCAGAAAAGAGGTTGAAATTTCCAATGAAAGGAATTATAATAACTTTAACACGTTAATGCGTGAAAATAAAAATCAGGACGTAGAAAACAACAAAGAAGAAAATATCGAGAATGAAGGAGGAACCGACTATGGAACTGACATATCATCGCAAGGGGGATTACCTGTTTCCGAACCTGACCGTAGAGGAGGAAGAAGTGACGATAGGGAAATACGGGATGCTTCGGAGGAGATTCCTGAAGGAACACAAGAACAGCCTGTATCAGAGCCTGTTCCTGACAGGAAAGCTGAACAGCCATCTGGCAGAAATCGAGAAGGCAGCACAGGAGAGGATGGACAGCCAGATGGAGAAATTGCTGAAGAACCATCCGGCACCGGACAAGGAAGCAGACCCGATGGCCTGGACAGCACATATGAACGCACTGATGGCAACAGCGGAAGAGAGCATCTTGACGGAATTGGTATACAGCTAGTTGAAGATACAAGAGAAGATGGACTGAGTAAAGCAGAGGAAGAAATTGCCTCTGCTTTATCTTTGCCCGAATATCCAACTGCAAATGAACAAAGACGGCAGATCGAGGAAAGAGCAGCAGCCCTTTATGCCGGAGAAATCCCGATTCCAGAAAGCGTTGTCGATGATATTTTACGGACAGGAGGAAACCGGGCGGGCAGTCAACTTCGTATCATCTATAATTTTATGAGCGAACAGGCCCCGGAGGAATATACGGAGTTTGTGAAGCGTGAATACCGCAAAGGTGGAAAAGGCTTTCAGATTGATGGAAGTGAATATTCGGTCTGGTTTGATGAAACCGGGATGCAGATCGTAGTGGGGCATACGGTCACAGACCAGATTTTAGATAAGGCATTTTTATCATGGGAAGATGTCAGCGGACGTATCCATCAGCTTTTAGACCAGGGTGAATATGCACCGCAGTCTGTATTGGATGCAGCAAGAAACAATGCAGTAAAAGAACATGCACAGGCTCTTGCCTATATGAAAGGGGATATGGCAGAAGGGGTAGCCGAGATTGTTTTTGATGAGGAGGATTTACCACATCTTCACAGTATCTATCCGGAGATCACGGATTATCTGGAAGAAAAGCTGGAAGATCCACAGTGGCTTTCGGAACTGAATGAAAGACTGGATGCACTGGCAGAAGCCTATGAAG
>NZ_JAAITI010000003.1 GCF_013304735.1 Blautia luti | reverse complement strand
TGGATAATTCCTTACTGGCTGTAAGGGATATTAACCATAAATATATTGTAGTAGAAAGGAATTTGATATGTATTGATTTTCAGTTCCTGTTGTCTGCATATGGTGTGGTACGCTTTATTCAGTTTTTTATTATCATTGTTTCTCCCGACAGAGCAGCTGCGCTGCGATTTAGCTTTTTGTGTTTTCTGTTCTGTTGGGATTTTTGTTGTAAAAGGGCAATGCAATGCCACAGCAGCAGGGACCGACGTGTCCGACTTCTTCACATACTGCGGATACCAATATCTGTACAGACAGCTTTTACCTGTGAGTTAAAGTGAGCGAAAGCGGGCCGAAGTGCCCTTTTTTTGTTAAAAGAGAAAATTTAATGAAAAATCAAACACATGGTTTTATTTTTGTTGTTCAGGATGCAGGTCTTACTTTTCTTGGCGCAAGGCCGGGAATGGGAAAGAGTACCTTTGCGTTGCAGATCGCTTCGGAAATTGCAGCGGCTGGTTCGCCGGTACTGTTTTATTCCCTGGAAATGCCATCGGTCCGTATGGAGGCAAAAATATTAAACCGTGCCATTCATATGCGATATCCGAACAGCTCCCTGACCGCAGACTGGTTCCTCAGAGAAGAAAACAATACAGGGAAACAAAAAGACTGGAAGCTGGTAGAAAAAGTGGGAAAAGAGATCAGCGGCAGTTTTGACAAGATGTACATAAAAGAGCGTAAAAAGCTTTCTGTTTCGGGCCGGGATATCGTTCAGGATGTGGAAATGTTCATGAACGAAAAGAAAGAAAAGCCTGTGGTTTTTGTAGATTACCTGCAGATTCTTTCTTCCTGCACAGGAAACAGGAATGCTACAGAGCGGCAGAAAAATGATGAGAATATTAATGAGCTCAGCGGTCTTTCCAACAAGTATGACCTGGCGGTTTTTGTGATCAGTTCCCTGAACAGAGAGTCTTACCGGGAGGAACAGCGATCTCTGAGAATGGATTCCTTTAAGGAGACAGGAGGAATCGAGTACTCTGCAAGCGTGATCCTGGGACTTCAGCCAAGAAATATCCGACAGCCCAAATTTAATTATGAACAGGAAATGTCGAAAGAGGTCCGGGAGCAGGAGATTGTTTTTCTGAAACAGAGATATGGAATATCCGGAATGAAGGCGAATGTAAGTGTGGATTTCCATGCAGCGAAAGATCTTTACACAGAAAAAGGAGCGTCCGGAAAAAAATCAGCCCAAAATGTTTCACGTGAAACAAAATCGAATAAGAAAAATACGGAGAATGTAAATGTTTTACCGAAAAAGAGCGGGATTGATTCAGAAGCCGCAGTACCGCAGGACGTGAAAGCCAATTCGGATTCACTGAAAAATACAGAAACACAAGTTCCGGAATCAGAACGCCCACAAACTCAAAATACAAATCTGGAATATCCGGATGATCCAAGAGCACGTCTGGCAGAAGAATTTCGAAGTCTCCTGTAATATTCCGGGAATCGCAACAGAAGAGAGGAAAGAATAACCATGAAAATACCTGATAATATTTACATGAACATATGCAAAGTATTTCAGGAAATATACAAAAATAAATTTGAACTGAATGAGCTGAATATTGCAGAGGTAGGCAGCCGCGGAAAAAATATGACATGCAGATACCGCATTACCGTTCCGGAAGAAATGGAGAGCGTGACATTTTCCTACTATGACGCGGTTGTTTATGATGCGGTCTACACCCTGTACAGAGCAAACTGTTCCAAATTAACCCTGACAGATTTACTCCGGGTAATGTCCGGAGACGAGAAAGTACGGTTTTACTGTACAAAAGGCAGGATACAAAAAAGAGAGCAGAGGCTTCGAGATTCCCTGGAAAAGCTTCGGAATACCACCATCGCCATCGATTACAGTGAAGAGGTCCAGATGCGGGAATTGAAAGATGACAAAGGAAAGCCACTGGAAGGTTTTGTAGCAGATTATCTGATTCCCGTAGCAGTGGAAAAAAACGGAAAAGCATACTGGTTTCTGGAAGGAAGGGAGCTTCCGGTCTATAAATATGCAGAAGATATCGGGCAGATGATTAGCGTGTCCCGGGAACTGCTTGATCCTGCAGCGCTCCTTAAAACAATGTTTCCGGATCAGGAATTTCAGAACAGTGAAGAAGGAAAAAAACTTCTGGAGAATGTAAAGTTTTCAAGTACAGATGAGATGATACTCCTGAAAAGGATCCTGATCCAGCGTCTTGAGATCATGAGAAACTCCAGAAATAATGCAGATGGCAGGCGAATTCGCTACTATGCCATGAAAGCAGAAGAGGGAATCCTGCCCATGGCAGATATCCGCAGAGAAAATTTTGAGCAGGATGTCCGGTTTGTCAGCGACCGGGGAAAAGTACGGTTCGAGAGCCGGGGTTGGAAGAATAAAGTACATGCGGTAAACAAAAAACTGTGCGCGATCCTGGATATCTACAAAAAATGCGGTTATGTGACAGAATACGAGCTTTTACGAAATGAACCGAGATCTCTGGTGAGAGGAGTGGAGATCCTGGGAGAGATCAAAAAGGTAGAACTTAGAAAAAAACGGGAAACGGAAACATCTGCGGAAAAAACTGCAGAAGAGAAATGATTTGTGTTATAATCTCCACAGCAAACAAAAGAAAGGAGACGGGAAAGGGCGGAGTGTGTAAGGGAAAACACTCCACAGAGTAACTGAAAACAGTATAAGATAAACAAAGGAGTAAAAATGAGCGAAAAAACAAAACCCCAGGTAACTGCGGCAGATGACGATTATTCCATGGAAGCAGTGCCGGAAAGTGCGAGAAAAGGATTCCGCAGCATGTTTTTTGTAATGCTGGGATTTACTTTCTTTTCCGCAAGCATGAGTGTCGGCGCGAAACTTGGAAACGGACTGGATCTGAACGGATTTGCGGCAGCCTGTGTCATTGGCGGTGTGATCCTGTCCGCATACTGCGGAATTCTTGCGTACATTGGTTCTGATACAGGAATGAGCATGGATCTTCTGTGCAGAAGAGCTTTTGGAAAAAAAGGTTCTTATCTTTCATCACTGGTACTTGGCCTCACACAGATCGGATGGTTTGGTGTCGGTGTTGCCATGTTTTCCATTCCAACTGCAGAATTACTGGGAATCAATAAATGGGTTCTGACGATTGTGGCAGGTCTTCTGATGACTATTACCGCAGCCACAGGAATGAAAGCGCTGGAGATCGTAAGTACGATTTCCGTGCCGCTGATCGTGATCCTGGGAGTATATTCCATGGTGACAGCGGCAGCAGACGGCGGTGGTCTGGCAGCAGTATTTAATCAGTCTGTGGGATCAATTACTTTATTTACCGGTGTTGGATACGTAATCGGATCTTTTATTTCCGGTGGTACGGCAACACCGAACTTTATTCGTTTTGCGAAGAATAACAAGGTTGCCGTATGGACAACTGTAATTGCATTTTTCCTTGGAAATACCCTGATGTTCTGTTTCGGAGCTATCGGTGGTGCGTTCACAGGAAAAGATGATATCTTTTATGTTATGATCGCACAGGGACTTGCGATTCCGGCGATCATCGTGCTGGGAGCCAATATCTGGACAACCAACAACAACGCACTGTACACCGGCGGACTTGCAATCTCAAATATCACCAATACAAGAATGAAGATTGCTACCTGTATTTCCGGTGTGATCGGAACCGCACTTGCGATCTGGTTATACTATAATTTTACAGGATGGCTGAATATCCTCAACTGTGCCCTGCCACCTATCGGCATCACAGTAATTCTGGACTTCTTCCTCCGACGTGACAAATATAAAGAAAAAAATGTACCGCTGCAGACAGCCAACTGGTTTAATCTGGCAGGTGTTGTGGCAGGTGCGGTGGCAGCCAATCTGATCCATGCAGGAATCGCGGCAGTAAACGCCATGGTAGTGGCAGCAGTATTCTATCTGATCGGATTTGCGGCAACAAAACAGAAATAACTTCAAAAAACAGGCGAATGTATATTTTTGCGAACAGCTATTGAAATGATCGTAGATAATGAGCTATAATTACTATAGAAAATAACTATGATCATAAAAGGCAAAACAGCTGAAAGACTGTGACGCAAAGCTATAGGGCCTGTAAAATGGCAGCCAGTTGCATAGATTTCAATGTAAACATGCACTATAGTACAACGTAAAGATACTATAGGGCATGTTTTTTATGCTCTGCGTTTATCAGCAGAGCATCAGTTAGGAGCAGAAATGCAGAAAATAAAATACGATAAAATACGAAAATTAGATAAAATCGTATTTCTTGCGCTGGGGCTTATTCTGATGGCGTTGGTTATCCAGATGGCTATTCTGAACTGGATCAACAACAAAAATACAGCGAAAATGTCAGAGGTACTGTTGGACCGGGTAGTCAATGTAATTGAGAAGAACGAAGACGACGAGAAAAATATGATCACGTCGCTGAAAGAGGACTATATTGTACGTGCCAAAGCAGTTGCCTATATTATCAATGCGAATCCAGATGCTGAGAACAATGTAGATGAGCTGAAAAAGATTGCGAATCTTATGTCTGTAGACGAAATTCATCTGTTTGATACTACGGGAAAAATCTACAGCGGTACCATACCGAAATATTACGGCTACAATTTTGATTCCGGAGATCAGATGGAATATTTTAAGCCAATGCTGGAAGACAAAACGCTTACTATGTGCCAGGATGTCACACCGAATACTTCCGAGGGAAAAAAGATGATGTATGCCATCACCTGGGATGAAACCGGTACCCGTATGGTTCAGGTTGGGATTAAACCGGTGCGGCTGCTGAATGAAGTAAAGCAAAATGAGATTTCTTCTATCGTAGAGAATATGCCTGAACCGGAGAGCCTACAAGGATGATCTGAACGGAATGTCCCTTGAATCGGAGTTTGTCTATGCTGCTCTGGATGTAAATGGATTGAAAGGGATAAATGATACACTGGGACATAATGCCGGTGACGAGCTGATTCAGGGCGCAGCGGGTATGGATGCACATATTACAAAGCCGGTCAATGAAAGTAAATTAAAAGAATGCATGGTGCGGCTGCTTGCAAGCAGGTAAGATATAAAAAACATAATGTTTCACGTGAAACATATAAAAGAAGTTCGGAGAAATCCGGGCTTCTTTTTTGCTCAGAGAGGTCAGGTAGCGGAGTGGATTATGAATGTGGTATAATAAAATAAATCATCAGCAAAACAGAACAGAAGGGAGAAAAATTATGAGCAAAATTGTAAATATCACATCAAGAGAAGATAAGGATCAGAAACTGCAGGATATTGCCAATTCACTGGAAGAGCTGAAAGACGTTATGGCAGAAGTCATTGATGCATATGAGGAAGATCATGCAGACAGTCGGAAAATGGATACGCTGACAGAAGCGCTGGACGCACTGGAAGATGCTTACGAGGCAGTGAATGATGTGCTGTTGGATGAATTATAAAGAGGGCGGCCTGAATTATGCAGTATAAAGTAATCAGAATCGAAGAGGATATGAATTTTGGATGCGAAGAACGGCAGCCTGGAGAAAGGCTTATGTCGGTGGTGATACTGGAAAGTGAAGATGGACGGGAAATCAGTCTGAAGCATGATGATGAACGTTTGTATGAAAGAGATATCAACGAAGGAGATATCGTTACGCTGGATGAAAATCGTGAGATCTGGAAAGTTCAGGCATGAAAACGTTTGCAAAAAAATGCTGATGGATATTCTTGACAGTTCCGGTAGGAAAAAGTAAAGTATAACGTGGAAATGAATGAAAGGAAATATCTGAGGCATGAAGAAAAAAGCATTTAAAGCAGCCTTTCCGTATACGTTGCCTATCTGTGTGGGCTTTCTTTTTCTGGGAATGTCGTATGGATTTATGATGCGAAGCAAGGGATTTTCCTTTGTATATCCGTTGTGCATGAGCTTTTTTATTTACGCAGGTTCCATGGAATTTGTTACGGCAAATCTGCTTTTGTCAGCGTTTAATCCGGTGTATGCATTCTTTTTGACATTGATGGTAAATGCAAGACATCTGTTTTATGGAATTTCCATGCTGGAGAAATATAAGAATACAGGATGGAAGAAGTTTTATCTTATTTTTGGAATGTGTGACGAGTCATTTACGGTCAACTGTACCGTAGATCCTCCGGAAGATGTGGACAGAGGATGGTTTATGTTCTTTGTCAATGCACTGAATCAGTTTTACTGGGTGGCTGGTGCGACTTCCGGTGCACTTCTGGGGTATGTGATCCATTTCAATACAAAAGGCATTGATTTTGTTATGACTGCGCTGTTTGTAGTTATGTTTATCAATCAGTGGGAAGAGGCAGAAGATCATAAACCTGCACTGGTAGGTGTTGTATGCTCTGTAATCTGCCTGATACTCTTTGGAAGTGATAGTTTTATCCTTCCGGCAATGGCATCCATTATTTTATGCTTCCTGGGAATGAAGAAGTATGGGGAGAAAAGAAAAAAAGAGTGTATACAGGAGGGATAAAGAATGACTATGACAATAACGCAGCAGATTATAACCGTTGCTGTAGTAGTTCTGGGAACTATGACAACGCGATTTCTGCCGTTTATCATATTTCCGGAAGGAAAAGAACCACCGGCTGTGATTACCTATCTGGGAAAAGTATTGCCTTATGCAGTGATTGGATTGCTGGTAGTGTTCTGCTTAAAAGATGTGCCGGAAAGTACTCACTTTGGATTGCCGGAATTGATTGCCATTCTGTTTATTGTGGTGTTACATAAATGGAAGAAGAGCACGCTGCTCAGCATAGGCGGTGGCACGGTACTTTATATGGTTCTGGTGCAGACAATATTTGGGTAATCCGGAATCCGCAGAAATTATAACGATGATAAGATATGAGATAATGTATGGAAAATATGTTATTTCATGTCTTTTTTTGTTTAAATGGCAAATTGAGATGATATCTGCTGGTTCCAGGTGTCTGAAATACCGGTGGTTGGGTAAAAAATGATAGTGTACGCATTGTGCGTACAAATGTATTTTTGACTTACTGAAATATACGAGGATTTTTGCTCTTTTTTATTACTTTTTAATCGAATGCGGATTACGAATATCCGCTTGACCTAAATTAAGGAAGTCCCCTGCGGGGGTGTGAAAAGCAATAATGGTGTATTTTTCGGATGTTGTTTCGGGCACCGTTCCGGGTGCATGTTACGGAAATAACAAAAATGAGTATCTTTTGCAATAATATTGAATAAAAAAGCAGAAAGATGGGACATGAATTTACACCATAAACACGACTGTTACAAGAGTTTACATAGTGTATCTGAAATATCATAAAATGTGAATAAATTAACACATATTCTTGTGGATATACTCAAAATATAACCATACTATATTGACAAAGACAAAAAGAAATGATAATATGTGACCAGAACGAAATGAGAACGACAGAAATTTATGTAATGAAAAAATAAAAGATAAACACGAAAGGGGTATCTTGAAAATGGCTGAGATTAAGAAAATGGGTTACTGTGTAAACGGTGAGTGGAAAGAGTCAAAAGCAGAGAAATACATGGATGTTACAGATTCCAGTACAGGTGAGGTAATCGCACAGGTTCCTTGCTGTACACCAGATGAAGTAGAAGAGGCAATTGCTTCCGCACAGGCTGCATTCCCGGAATGGTCCTCACTTTCTCTTGCAAAGAGACAGCAGTATATGTTCAGATGGAGAGACGTTCTTTATGCACATAAAGAAGAACTTTCCGTACTTTGTGCAAAAGAGCTTGGAAAGAACATCAAAGAGGCAAGAGGAGATGTTCAGAAAGCAATCGAGCCTACAGAAGAGGCATGTGCACTGCCAACAATGATCCAGGGTGATGCTGCAATGCAGGTAACTACAGGATATGACACAGCTACATACCGCAAACCACTTGGAGTAACTGCTGGTATTGTTCCGATGAACTTCCCTGCAATGATCCCATGGGGCTGGATGGTTCCGCTTTCCATCGCATGTGGAAATACAGTAGTACTGAAAGCAAGCTCCCAGACACCACTGACAGCTATGAGAATCATGGAGCTCTTCTATACAGAAGGCGGATTCCCGAAAGGTGTTGTAAACCTTGTAACATGCAGCCGTGTAGAGGCTGATATCCTTCTTACAGATGAGAGAGTAAAGGCTGTTACATTCGTAGGAACAACAGGCGTTGGTAAACAGGTATACTCCAAAGCAGCAGCTCATGGCAAACGTGTTCAGGCACAGTGTGAGGCGAAGAACCATGCACTTGTACTTGAGGATTGCAACCTTGAGGCTACTGTTAACGCAATCATCAACTCCACATATGGATGCGCTGGTATGAGATGTATGGCTCTTCCGGTTGTATGCGTACAGGAGAGTATTGCAGACGAATTTGTTGCACTTCTTAAGAAAAAAGCAGAAGCTATGAAACTTGGATGTGCTTATGATGAAGCTACAGATCTCGGCCCTGTTGTAAATGCAGGCCACAAGGAGAAAATCTGCAACTGGATCCAGAAAGGTATCGATGAGGGTGCAGAGCTTGTACTTGACGGACGTAATGTAGTAGTTCCTGGATATGAGAACGGATTCTTCGTAGGACCGACAATTCTTGACCATGTAACACCTGAGATGACAGTTGGAAACCGTGAGATCTTCGGACCGGTAACCTGCATCAAACGAGTAAAAGATTATGAGGAAGGCATCGCAATTATGAATGCCAACCCATTTGCAAATGGTTCCTGTATCTTTACACAGAGTGGATACTACAGCCGTAAATTCGCTATGGAGACAGACGGCGGTATGGTTGGAATCAACGTTGGTATTCCGGTTCCGACAGCATACTTCCCATTCTCCGGAAACAAAGATTCCTTCTTTGGTGATCTGCATGTTCTTGGAAAAGACGGATATCGTTTCTTCACAAGAGCAAAAACAGTTACAACACACTGGTTTGATGAAGCTGCCGGAAAGAGAAAAGTCGGCACATGGGAAGGAAGTACTGAGGCATAAAAACGCTTCGTAAATAAATCTATGACACTGTAAGGCAGACCACGTAAGTTCTGCCTCTTAGATAAAATCCTCTATTGAAAAGAACATATTCAAAAACGGTGCATCTGCTGAACTCCCGGCAGGTGCACTGTTTTTATGTAAAGAAAAACGTGTATCTGTAAATTCCTTTCTGGGGAATTTACAGATACACGTTTTCTGATGTCAGAATAAGAGGTTATTTTGTTCAGTCAGTGGTCATAACACGAATACCATGCTCCTGGCAGAAAGTGTCGTATTCTTCAGGTAGTGGCTGGTCTGTGACGATAGCATCCAGCTTTTCTATCGGAGAATAGGTCATAAGTGAGATCCGGCCGAATTTGGAATGATCTGCAAGAAGGATCATGCTGTTGGCGTTTTCCGCAATGGCTTTCTTTGTGATGTATTCTTCGGCACTGGCATTGGTGAGTCCGCTCTTCATTGTTACACCTGTGCAGGCCATAAAAGCCATGGAAATGTTGTAAGTCTGCAGATAATCATTGATATCCGGCCCTGTGAAAGACAGGGTTTTCCGGTTCAGTTTTCCGGGAACGGAAATAATGTCCAGGTTCGGATAGGATGCTGCCTTGTTGAAGATAAGCAGGCTGTTGGTAAGGATTGTGCAGTGCTTATCTGCAATAAAATCAACCAGGTTCAGGCAGGTTGTGCCGGTATCGATATAGATGGTGTCGTCTTCTGCCACAAGTTCTGCGGCACGGCGGCAGATTTCTTTCTTTTCTTCCGGAAAACGTCCGCCACGCTCTTCATAAGACAGAAGGGGGAGTGTCTGTGGAGTCTCAAGTGCTGCGACACCGCCATATACTTTCATGATACTGCCACGTTTCAGAAGGATGTCGACATCTCTTCTGATGGTGTTTTTGGATACGTTGAATTTCTCACATAATGTATCGAGAGAAGCGTTCTTATGCTCCAGCACATATTCTTCGATCATGTCCAGTCGCTGTGATTTCATAGAGGTCTACCTTCTTTCTGTTGGTTAAGTCTTGGTTATATTTTATCATAAAAGAAGGCAGAGATAAAGTGCTTTTATACGAACATACCAAAAATTATTTCCCGAAAAACAGTTCCATATCTTCCTCCACACGGTTAATTCCTGCGATACCAAAATTATTAATCAGAATTTTGGTTACATTTGGAGAGAGGAATGCCGGAAGCGTTGGTCCAAGGTGGATATTTTTTACCCCGAGGGAAAGCAGTGCCAGGAGAACAATCACGGCTTTCTGCTCATACCAGGCGATATTGTAGATGATCGGAAGTTCATTGATATCATCAAGGCCAAAAACTTCCTGAAGTTTCATGGCGATCACTGCAAGGGAGTAGGAATCGTTGCACTGGCCTGCATCCAGAACACGTGGGATTCCGTTGATGTCTCCAAGGTTCAGTTTGTTGTAACGGTATTTTGCACAGCCTGCGGTGAGGATCACGGTATCTTTTGGGAGGGCCTGGGCAAAATCGGTGTAGTAGCTTCGGGATTTTGCACGTCCGTCACAGCCGGCCATGACCACGAATTTACGGATGGTGCCGGATTTCACAGCTTCTACAATCTGGTCGGCAAGGGCGATCACCTGATTGTGGGCAAAACCCCCGACGATTTCGCCATGTTCGATTTCTGTTGGAGCTGCACAGCGTTTTGCGTGGCTGATGATCTGGGAGAAATCTTTTTTGCCGTCAGGCCCCGGAGTGATGTGGGTGCAGCCTGGATAACCGGTGGCACCTGTGGTGTAGATCCGGTCTTTGTAGCTGTCCTTTGGAGGAACGATGCAGTTGGTGGTCATGAGGATGGGACCGTTAAAGCTTTCGAATTCTTCTTTCTGTTTCCACCAAGCATTTCCGTAGTTGCCTGCAAAGTTCGGATATTTTTTGAACGCCGGATAGTAGTGGGCCGGAAGCATCTCGGAGTGAGTGTAAACGTCAACGCCGGTTCCTTTTGTCTGCTCAAGAAGCATTTCCAGATCGTGAAGATCGTGACCGGAAACCAGGATTCCGGGATTTTTGCCTGTGCCGATATTTACCTTTGTGATCTCCGGATTGCCGAAAGTTTCGGTGTTTGCCTGGTCGAGAAGGGCCATGCCACGGACACCGAATTTTCCGGTTTCCAGAGTGAGAGCTGTTAATTCTTCAGCGGTGAGACTGTCGTCCAGGGTTTTTGCCAGGGTGCTCTGGATAAAAGCATCCAGTTCCGGATCTTCACGGAGAAGGGCGTTTGCATGGCTGGTGTAGGCACAGAGTCCTTTCAGGCCGTAGGTGATCAGCTCGCGGAGGCTTCGGATATCCTCGTTTTTTGTGGCAAGAATGCTGGTGACATATCCCATGGACTCATAGTCCGCAGGGCTTTCCGGGTGCCAGAGTGCGGCGGCAGGAAGTCCTTTTCTGTCAGAAAGCTGAGTGAGAAGCTGCTCTTTGGCTGAGAGAGTTTCGCTGATTTTTGCAACAATGGAATCCTTGTCGAAATTTGCGTTTGTGATGGTGGTGAAAAGATTCTGAATCACCATGTGGTTAATATCAGAAGGAATTTCCCGGCCTTCACTTCGAAGTGCGGTGGTGATGGCGGAAAGTCCTTTTGTTACGTAAACGAGAAGATCCTGCATGGCGGCTACGTCAGGTTTTTTGCCGCAGACACCGGAGATGGTGCAGCCGGAACATCCGGCGGTTTCCTGACACTGATAACAAAACATTTTTGGTTCCATAATGTATACCTCCTGTGGTAAGTGGGTGGGTCTTTGAAAAGGAAGACCTGCTTTTTTTATTGTGAGTAATTCTGTGTTTTTTATCCCTGTCTTCAGGTGATGGAGAAAGGATAGCATGTGCCGGTGGAAAAATCGGTAACATATGATACAAAAAAATATCTTGACGGAAATCTTTTTTAAATGTAATATGAAAACGGTTTTCAAATTCAAATCTGTCATAGAAGGCAGTTGTTGAAAGAGAGTGAGAATTATATGGAAGAAAAAATGAAATACAGTACCAGGCAGCAGAAGATGATTCTGGAGTGCCTGCAGGAATATGGAGATACATTTTATACCATTGATCAGTTTATGGAGATTCTTCGTGGAAAAGAGATCCAGATCGGAAGGACAACGGTGTACAGAGGTCTGGAGCGTCTGCAGAAAGAGGGAGCGGTGCTGAAAGTTCCGTCTGTGGAAGGTGCACCTGCCCAGTATCGGTTTATCCGGGATGAGGAACGGAAGAATTATGGTAAGCTTGTGTGCCTGGAATGTGGACATACCATTCCTCTGCAGTGCGGATGTATCGATCATTTTGTGGGACATGTGCTGGATGAACACGGATTTGAGATCGACCAGAGCCGGACGATCTTTTATGGATATTGTGACAGCTGCAGGAGGCTTAAAAAATGAATTTTGACAGAGGGAAGATGGCTGCGGCAGCAGTTCTGGCGGCAACGCTCCTTGTGGTGAGTGGCGTGACCGGATATGGACTTTCCAGAGCCGGGACGGTTGGGCAGCCATTTGCGGATGATGGCCGGCTGAAAGTGATGACCAGTTTTTATCCCATGTATGATTTTGCCCGGAAGGTGGGCGGCGATAAGATCCAGGTGAAGGATATGGTTCCTGCGGGAACGGAGCCCCATGACTGGGAACCCGCGGCAACGGATATCCGGAATCTTGAGGATGCGGATGTTTTTGTCTACAATGGCGCAGATCTGGAACACTGGGCGGAGGATGTACGGGATACCCTGGAGAATCAGGATCTGGTGGTGACGGAAGCATCAGATGGTGTGGAGCTTCTGGATGGAGGCCATGATCATGCTCATGGTGACGACGGAAAAGATCCTCATGTCTGGCTGTACCCTATGCGGGCGAAGCAGGAGATGGAGAATATTAAAGATGCTTTTGTAAAAGCGGATCCCAAGAACCGGGATTATTACGAAGCAAATTATGAGAAATATGCCGGTGAATTTGATGAGCTGGACCAGGAATTCCGGGATGGCCTGAAAGGTACGAAGAACCGGGATATCATTGTGGCTCATGAAGCTTTCGGGTATCTGTGTAATGCCTATGACCTGACACAGTTGGCCATTGAAGGCCTGACACCGGATTCCGAGCCTGATCCTGCCAAGATGCAGGAAGTGATCGAATATGCGAAAAAATACGACATCCATACCATATTTTTTGAGGAACTGGCAAGCCCCAAGGTGGCGAAGACAGTGGCCAAGGAAGTGGATGCGGTGACGGCTGTGCTGAATCCCATTGAGGGACTGAGTGAGGAAGATATAGAAGCCGGCGAGGATTATTTTTCTGTGATGAGGAAGAATCTGGAAGCGTTGCAGAAGGCGCTGAACTGAAAAAGGAGAAATTATGGGAATTTTGATAGAGAATCTTTCGTTCCACTACACGGGGACGCCTGTGCTGGAGCAGGTAAACCTGGAAGTAAAGGATGGGGATTATGCCATTCTTACCGGTGAGAACGGAAGTGGAAAAAGTACGTTTCTGAAGCTTCTTCTGGGTGAGCTGAAGGCCCAGGAGGGAAGTATTACCGTAAATGGAAAAGATATTTCTGCCACATTTGGAAAAGGAGATCTGGGATATGTTCCGCAGAACAGTATCAGCAGAAACCAGAATTTTCCGGCTACGGTGGAAGAGATTATGATGACAGGTGTGTATTCTTCTTCATGGAAGGCACGTTTTCAGGTGAAAAAAGAGATTCCACGTCTGAAAGCCGCACTTGCGGAGATGGAAATGGAAGAGTTCTGGAAAAGAAGGATCGGAGATCTTTCCGGAGGACAGCAGCAGAGGGTTATGCTGGCACGTGCACTGGCAGGAAAACCGAAGATCCTGATCCTGGATGAGCCTACCACAGGAATGGATATGGTTTCTGTGAAAACACTTGCAGAAGTTCTGAGGAAGCGGAATGAGGAACAGGGGCTGACGATCCTTATGGTTACTCATGGAAATTCCGGTGAATTCAAAGGGGCAAATCGGTTCTTCAAGGCAGAAGAGGGGAGGATTGACGAGGTATGAGTATTTTACAGTATGGATTTATGCAGAGGGCTTTTCTCGTGGGAATCCTTCTGGCAGTGATCACACCCTGTATCGGGATCACCATTGTTCTGAAACGGATGTCCATGATCGGAGATGCACTTTCCCATTCCTCTTTGGCCGGCGTTGTGCTGGGACTGATCCTGGGAGTGAACCCGGTGGCTGGTGCGGTAGTGATGTGTATTGTGGCAGCACTTGGAATTGAAGCAATCCGCAAAAAAATCCCGCGTTATTCCGAGGTGGCGATTTCCATTGTCATGTCCGCTGGAATCGGACTTGCCGGTGTGCTGTCTGGTTTTGTGGAAAACGGTGCAAGTCTGAACAGCTTTTTATTTGGAAGTATTGTGTCCATCAGTGAAGGAGAGCTGGCGCTGGTAGTTGTGATCAGCGTGCTGGTTCTGGCAGCGGTGCTGTTTTTTTACAGGGAGCTGTTTTATATCGGATTTGATGAAAATGCGGCAAGGATCTCCGGCGTTTCCGTGCGGAATATTAATTTTCTTTTTACGATTCTCACGGCGCTGACCGTTTCCATTGCGTCCCGTACTGTGGGAACCCTGATCGTTTCTTCCATGCTGGTAGTTCCGGTGGCATGCGGAATGCAGATGGCAAAAAGTTATAAGGGGACTCTGGTGTGTGCCATTGTTGTGGCGGTATGTACGACCATTGCCGGACTTTTTCTTTCCTATTATGCGGGACTGAAACCCGGTGGAATGATCGTTCTTCTTGAGGTTGCATGGTTTGTGATCGTGATGTCTGTGAAAAGTTTTAACAAATAAAACACATTTTTCCCACAAAGTAAACACAATTAAACCCTATACTTTGAAGCATCAAAAGGAAACAGAGAAGAAATTTTTCCAGGGAGGGACTTAATCATGAATAACAACAGAAAATTAAAAATAAAGAAAATGATGAAGAAAGGTGCAACCATCAGCCTGTGTGCAGTACTTGCAGGTGGCATTGGAGTTGGCGCATATGAAGGAGTGAACTATTTCACAGGAGCACAGTCTGTACAGGCTGCAACCGACAGCTCTGAGAAGCTGACTCTTATGAAATCTGAGAAAAAATCAGATAAGAGTACCGAAGATACAACAGATACAAAATCTTCTGATACAAAGGGCAGTCTGGATGTATCCGATGTTGCTGAGGAGGCAATGCCTTCTGTAGTTGCCATCACAACCAAGTCTGTTCAGGAGGTTCAGAATTATTACAGTATGTTTGGCTCTCAGTATGCACCGAGCCAGGAGCAGGAAGTTCAGGGAAGCGGTTCCGGTATTATTATCGGAAAAACAGATTCTGAGCTGCTGATCGCTACAAACTATCACGTTGTAGATGGTGCGGATACTTTGTCCGTTGCTTTTGCAGATGGAAGTGCTTATGAAGCTACAGTAAAGGGCTTTGATGAAAACGAGGATCTTGCAGTTGTTTCTGTTGCAACGAAGGATGTTTCAGATGATACAATGGATGCGATTTCTGTTGCAAAGATCGGAAGCTCTGATGATCTGAAGATCGGTGAGCAGGTTGTTGCCATTGGTAATGCACTTGGCTATGGCCAGTCCGTTACTACCGGTATTGTCAGTGCTAAGAACCGTAAGACAGATGCATCAGGACAGATCGAGGGTGATTCTACAGATAACAGCAGCAGTATCAACAAGGGCGTGAACCTGATCCAGACAGATGCGGCTATCAATCCCGGTAACAGTGGTGGTGCACTTCTGAATATGGATGGTGAGGTTGTTGGTATCAACTCTTCCAAGCTTGCTTCTACTGAGGTTGAAGGTATGGGTTATGCCATTGCAATTTCAGATGTTGCGGATTCTCTTGAGAACATGATGAATGCCAAGGCAAGAGATAAAGTGGATAACCATGGTATCCTTGGTATCACAGGCAGCACGGTAAGTACTGAGGCTGTACAGATTTATGGCATCCCGCAGGGTGTATTTGTTTCTGAGGTAACCGAAGGCGGCCCTGCCGATGATGCAGGTATTACCAAGAATATGGTTATTACGGAGTTTGATGGTAAGACCATTACCAGTATTGATCAGCTGGTTGAGCTGCTTCAGTATTATGAGCCGAAGGAAAAGATTGATGTTACGGTTGCGGTTCTGGATGGTAATGAGTATAAGGAGAAGACACTTACTGTGAAACTTGGTAAGGATGACAGTTCCAGCAAGGATAGTAAGGACAGCTCTGATGAAAGCGCGGCACAGGATAGCCAGGATTCCCAGGATGCAGATATCCCAGATATCCAGGGAGGACAGGATGACTCCGATCAGGGGGATGCAGATGCATTTGCTGATGATGGAGAAGCCAGCCTTTTCAGAGATTTTGAACAGAATGGCTTACACGACTGATCAGACCTAAATTGAAGACTCTGTAGTTAATCCGAGATCAGGAAACTACAGAGTCTTTTTCACACCCATCATTTGAAAAAAACAGCCCGGGAGGACACGCCTCCCGGGAGTCCCTTATTCGAATCCCCTTCCAACATCACTACTGCATACGCAATCGCAAAAGCTCCCACCGGGAAGTCACATTAGTTTTACGAAAAATATTCTGCAGATGCTTCTGCAAAGTGTTTTCACGAATCCCCAGGGACCTGGCAATCTCATCATTGTTTCGATACTGAAAGATCAGCTCTGCAATCTGAAGCTCTCTGGCAGTAAGATGGTTATTAGCCTTCAGGCGTCCGAGAGTTTGCCTAAGACTAGAGGCCTGAGGCTGCTGGTGGGCGATCTGATAAAGCACTGCGTTCAAGTGCATGCCAATAGCCTGAAGGAAGAACATATCTTCATTGGTAAAAGGCCCATCCTTTTCCGTGCGAAAGAGCGTAAGGACACCCAGAAGTTCCTGATGGTAGACACTGGCATACTGCATGGAATCAAAAATGTGAAATTTCCGGTAGCAGTGAACATAGAGAGGAGAATTCAGACGCTGCTGATCCTCCAGCAGATCGCTCTCGCGGACAAGACGAGGCTCACGGGAATGGAGAAGCCAGAGAAGATGATCTTCATCGGCTACCTTCATGTATTCATTTTCGGCTTCGATGAAAGCTTCTGGGATACAAATGGGACTGGTGAGACGGATAGTATCAGGGTCTTCGGTGTTTTCATGGAGAAGAATACTGGCGTAGCTGTAAGGGATCACCATTTTCAGGCGATGTAGAAATTTAGCCTTGATCTCGTTGAGGCTGGTGCAGGAATAGAGATCGTAGATTATGTCGTTGATCATCAGGAAGGTATTTTTTTCCATGAGGGTTCTCCTTTTCTTCAGACAAGATTTTGTTAAAATCAGTATACTATCACATATACTTAAAATCAAGTATATATACTTGAAAAACATTAATTCAACTCCCGAAATTAAGCATTGTATCAGAGACTGAAAAATAATAGTATATCAGTATCAAAATAATAAAAGCACGAAACGTACGATGGTGTATTGATTGCGGCAGCGCAATGAATACGCCATTTTTTGTTTCACGAAAAAGTCTGTTGATGCAAAGGGGCATATCCGTTTGACGGGTATGTCCCTTTTTGTCCGGCAGAAAGAAAGGGGAGAAAAAAATGAATACTGGACTGATTGCAATTTTTATTCTTCTGGTTATTATCGTCGGTGCGATCGCAACCAGAAGATGTGTGGAATTTCTGATCGGAGGTTCTCTTCTGGCGGCCATATTTATGTATGGGAAGGATTTCCTGCCGCAATGGTGTACGCTGATCCAGGATGTGCTTGCTGAAAATGTATGGATCGTTCTGGTGTGTGGTCTGTTTGGAAGTCTGATCGCTCTTCTTCAGGAGTCGAAAGGTACTTTTGGCTTTCAGAAACTGGTTTCAAAATTCTGTAACACGGAGAGAAAAACCCTTCTTACTACTTTTGTTATGGGTATCCTGATCTTTGTGGATGATTATCTGAATGTGCTTTCCATCGGCGTCTGCATGAAAGGTGTCTGCGACAAACGTAAGATCCCGAGAGAGGCGCTGGCTTATATGCTGGATGCCACCGGTGCTCCGGTGTGTGTACTGCTTCCGTTTTCCACATGGGCTGTTTTTTACGCAAGTCTTTTTATTGATCAGGCAAGTGTGAAGGCGTTGGGATTTAAAACCGGTATCCAGGCTTATATCCACGCGATTCCGTATTGCTTTTATCCGATTCTTACCATTGCCATTGTTTTCCTCTTTGCGCTGGGTGTGATGCCGAAGCTAGGTGCAATGAAAAAAGCCTATAAACGTGTGGAGGAGACTGGTAAGGTTTACAGCGATGCCAGCAGAAAATATAACCATGATGACAGAAAAGGTTATGAGGAAGATGGTAACATCTGGAATTTCGTGATTCCGATGGGCGTGCTGGTTGCCATCGCTATTGCGACCAGTAACCTGCTTCTGGCAGTTGTGGTTTCCCTGATCATCTGTTTCATGCTTTATGTACCGCAGAAAGTGGTTGCACTGGATGATTTCTTTAACCTGATCGTCCGTGGCTTTGCAGATATGCTTCCCATCCTGATCCTTCTTGTAGTTGCTTTTGTTCTTCAGAAAGTGACAGAAGGAATGGGAATGACAGACTTTATTATTTCTGTTGCTAAACCGCTTCTCTGGGGCCCGGTTTTCCCGGCGATCGCTTTTGTTCTGGTTGCGGCACTTACCTTTACTACCGGTTCTCTCTGGGGCATGAGTGCAGTCGTTGCACCGATCGTATTTCCGCTTGGTGCAGCCATCAGCGCAAACCCGATCCTCATTATGGCAGCGATCATTTCCGGTGGTGCATTCGGAAGCCACGCCTGCTTCTATACAGACGCGACACTTCTTTCTTCCCAGAGTGCAGGTATCGACAATATGGAGCATGCGCTGTCACAGCTTCCATATGTAATTATTGCGAGTGTACTTTCCGTTGCGGGATTTCTGATCTGTGGTTTTGTGATGTAGGAGGGATGGCTTATGGGAAAATTTATTCTGAGAAGTAAAGCTGTTTTTACAGGTCTTGAAGATTTCCCCAGACCGGCAGCCATTGCGGTAGAGGACAAAAAGATCCAGGCAGTTCTTCCCTGGGATTTCCAGAGAGATAAGGATTATGCAGACTGGCCTCTTTACGATTACGGAGAAAAAATGATTATGTCCTCTTTCCTGGATGCACATACCCATCTTTTTTCCGGAGCAATTGATGGCAGCAGATATGTGTGTTCGGATCTGGGAAAAGGACGTTCCCAGGCGGAATGTGTAGAGATCATAAAAGAATTTGCCAAGGCCCATCCGGATTACAAAAGGATCCGTGGTTCCGGATGGTTTATCACAAACTGGGGTGACGAGCCGCTTCCGGATAAAAGGCTTCTGGATGAGGTCATTCCTGACAGGCCGGTGTATCTTTTCTGTGCGGACTGTCACAGCATGTGGCTGAATTCCAGAGCACTGGAAGAGGCCGGGATCGATCCGGACCGGAAAATGGATAACGGTGTAAATGTAAAGTTTGAAAATGGTGAATTAAGCGGACTTCTTCTGGAACCGGCAGCATGTGAACCGGCTCAGAAAAAATATATGGAGTTTTCGGAGGAAGAGATGCTGGAGATCCACCGGAATTTTCAGGATGTTCTGGCTGACAACGGAATTGCCGCGGCAAGCGAAATGTTTGCCGATGATTACACCGAAGAAACCCTGAAAAAATACGATATCCTGAAAAAACTGGACGAGGGAGAGGGCCTTAAGGCGCAGATCTTTTCCTATATGAAACTTTTTGGATATACGGAATTTTCGAAGTATTTTAAATTTCAGAAGTATTTTGATTCCCCGCATTTTCACATTGCGGGGGTAAAGGGATTTATTGATGGCGTGACGGAGACTTATACAGGACTTCTTCTGGAGCCTTATACCGATAAGCCGGAGACCTGCGGCGAGGGTCTTCCGTTATGGCCGGAGCGAAAAATGAAGAAAGAGATCATTGCGGCGAACAAGGCGGGGATCCAGGTAAGGCTTCACTGTATCGCAGATGGTTCCGTGCGGATGGCGCTGGATCTTTTTGAAAAATCTGCGGAAGTGAACGGGGAGCATGGTCTTCGAAATACCATCGAGCATATCGAAAATATCCATCCCGATGATCTGGATCGTTTTGCGGAGCTTGAGGTAATTCCTTCGGTCCAGCCTTATCATGTAACTCTTGCGGCAAATGGAAAGGTGAACCAGATCGGGGAAAAACGGGCAAGGCTTCAGTGGCCGTTCCGGACTTTGCTGGAGCATGAAGGAGCGCTGGCACTTGGAACCGATTATCCGGTTGTGACTATAGATCCCTTTACGACGATCTATGCGGCAGTTACAAGAAGAGATGATGACGGAAACCTGACATCCACCAACCCCTGGGAAAAAATCTCCATGGCAGATACTCTGAAAGCTTATACTTCCGGCGCAGCCCGTGTTTATCATGTGGAAGATTCCATGGGAACCCTGGAGCCGGGAAAAATGGCAGATATCATTGTTCTCAGCGGAGATCTTTTTGAAGTGGATAAAGAAGAAATCCGGGAGATGAAGGTGGAAGCGAATTATTTTGAGGGTGAGAAAATCCGGTGATCGCGCGAGTCAGAAGAGGGAATGAGAAGATTATAAAATGAGTCAATTATTTGAACTGGTTAAGAAAATAAAAGGAGGACGATTATGGAACTTCAGAAAATGTTTATTGATGGTGAATGGGTAGAAGGCAGCACAGGAAAATCAGTTCCTACATTAAATCCTTCAAATGGTGAGGTTCTTGCCATGGTGACGGAAGGAAATGTGGAGGATGTTGATAAAGCGATCGCAGCAGCGAAGAGATCTTTTTATGTGACAAGGGAATGGCGTGACATGGATTCCCAGACAAGAGCGGATATCCTTCTTCAGATCGCAGATGCCATTGATGCGGAAAAAGAGGATTTTGCCAAGCTGGACTGCATGGATCATGGAAAACCCTTAAGAGAGGCAGAGGCAGATGTGGATGACGCAGTTCACTGTTTCCGCTATTATGCAGGACTTTTAAAAATGCCACAGGGCGGCGTTTATGAAGTAAATGAAGGTTTTGGAAAAATGCATTCCTATACAGTTCATGAGCCGGTTGGCGTGTGCGGACTGATCACTCCATGGAACTATCCGCTGCTGATGGGTGTGTGGAAACTGGCTCCCGCTCTTGCAGCAGGTAACAGTGTGGTGTTTAAACCAAGTTCCAACTGTGTGCTTTCCTGTGTGAAACTGTTTGGGATTTTTGAGAAGATCGGAATGCCGAAGGGCAGCGTGAACCTGATCCTTGGACCTGGCGGAATCACAGGAAACCGCATTGCGGAGAGCAAAGATGTGGATATGGTTACTTTTACCGGAAGTACGGAAGTTGGACAGAGTATCATGCGTGCGGCAGCAGGTAATGTAAAAAAGATCGGCCTTGAGCTTGGCGGAAAGTCACCCAATGTGATCTTTGCAGATGCGGATCTGGACGGCGCAGTGGAATGGGCTATGATCGGTATTTTCCTGAATCAGGGCGAGGTGTGCTCCGCAGGTTCCAGAATTATCATCGAGGAAAGTATCAAGGATGAATTTGTGAAACGTCTTGCAAAGAAAGCAAATGCCATCACCATTGGAGATCCTATGGAGAATCCGGATATGGGGCCTTTGGTTTCTGAGAGCCATATGAATAAAGTTCTTGGATATATTAAGAAGGGTGTTGAGGAAGGTGCTACTCTTGTGTGCGGCGGCGAGCGTTACACAGAAGGGGAATGTGCGAAAGGTTTTTATGTAAGACCGACGGTGTTTGATAACTGTACTTCGGATATGACTATTGTCCGGGAGGAGATTTTCGGGCCGGTTGTGACCATCCAGACGTTTAAGACAGAGCAGGAGGCCATTGACATGGCAAATGATACGGAGTATGGTCTGGCTGGAGCGGTATTTACCGCCGATGGTTCCAGAGCGCTTCGGGTGATCAAGGAGATCCGTGCAGGTATTACCTGGATCAACTGTTATAACCCGGCATTTAATGAAGCTCCGTGGGGCGGTTACAAGAAGTCCGGAATCGGTCGTGATCTGGGCGTTCAGGGTCTCGAGGAGTATCAGGAGATCAAGCAGATCAATATTAATCTGAATCCGGGAATCGTCGGATGGTATGAACATTAAATGCAAAGGGAAAGCGGAATGAAAATGTCCGCTTTGCCGTTTTTCAGGGGTATATCGGAAGGATGTGTCTCTTAAATTGGAGGAAATCATATGGGAAAAAGTAAGTACGTAGTTACGATCACCAGACAGTTTGGAAGCATGGGGCGTCCTATCGCGAAAAAGATGGCGGAAAAACTGGGGATTGAATATTATGACAGGGATATTGTGGATCAGGCTGCAAAGAAGCTGAATCTTCCGGTGTCTGTTGTGGATGAAGTGGAAGAGACTGCGAAAAAAGTCAAAGTCAGCCCTTTTGCAAGAATGATGTTTCCTCTTGGAAAGGGAACCAGCAATACACAGGATAAAATTTTTGAGGCGCAGCAGAATATTATTAAATTTCTTGCGGAAAAAGAGACCTGTATTATTGTGGGAAGATGTGCGGATTTCACTCTGGAAGAGATGGAAAACGCCATGCATATTTATATTTATGCGCCGTATGAGGTTCGTGTGGAGCATTGTGTAAAGGACCTGAATATTGAGGTTGAAGAGGCCAGAAAAATGATCGTGGCTGTTGATGAAGCCCGTGATTCCTATCACATGCAGTATGCGGGTTATCATCCGGATGACAAGAATCATAAGAGTATTCTTGTGGACAGCAGTTTCCTTGGTGTGGAAGGCACCGCGGATTTCCTGGTGGATGCAGTGAAAAGGAAGTTTCAGTTATAGAACAGAAGGGACTTAAAAATTTATGCGGAAAGTTGTAGTAGCGGCTACACAGATGAGCTGCACATGGGACAGAGAAGCGACGCTTGCAAAAGCGGAAAAACTGGTGCGGGAGGCGGCTGCAAAGGGTGCGAATATCATTCTTCTGCAGGAGCTTTTTGAGACGCCGTATTTTTGTCAGAGACACGATTTTGAATATATGGACCTTGCCACAACGCCGGAGGAGAATCCGGCTGTGAAGCGCTTTCAGAAAGTGGCAAAAGAACTGGACGTGGTGATCCCGGTGAGCTTTTTTGAGCGGGCAGGAAATGCGGCGTTTAATTCTATTGCCATTATTGATGCGGATGGTACGGTTCTTGGAAAATACAGAAAGACGCATATTCCGGACGGGATGCCTTATGCGGAGAAGTTTTTCTTTACTCCGGGCGATACCGGGTTTAAGGTCTGGAAAACAAAGTACGGAACCATTGGTGTGGGAATCTGCTGGGATCAGTGGTTTCCGGAAGCTGCCAGATGTATGGCGCTTCTGGGGGCGGAGATCCTGCTTTACCCCACTGCCATCGGCAGCGAGCCGGTTCTTCAGACGGATTCCAAACCGCACTGGCAGAGATGTATGCAGGGACATGCGGCTGCAAATATCATGCCTGTAGTTGCTTCCAATCGGATTGGTCATGAGGTGCAGAAGAATTCGGAGATGACGTTTTATGGTTCTTCATTTATTGCGGATGAGACCGGTGGACTGGTGGCTGAGGCTGACAGAGAGACGGAGGGTGTGATCACTGCGGAGTTTGATCTGGATGCCATCGCGCAGAAGAGACGGGAGTGGGGTGTTTTCCGGGATCGGAGACCGGAGATGTATGGTACACTTCTGACTCATGGATGTTGAAATCTGTGGTTGAGAGAATCATATTCCGGGTGGTGGAATGAAAGGTGAAGGTCTGCTTTGGGACATGATCTGTTTTATGGTGGGCGGGTGGTACTGCGGATTGCGGATGGCTGGCTGCCTGTGCTATTATAGTTGTATAAAAATTTTTATGGAGAGCTTCTGCGAAATGCGGGGCTGACAGGAGGAGAAATTATGCAGGAACTGATGATCAGGCCGACGATTTACAGTTTTGATAATTGTCGGCAGTTTGCGGAGAAATTTAAGCTTGGTGAGGGGGATCTGCTTTTTACCAATAAGAGATTGTTTAAGAAGTTTTTTGAGCCGCTGGGGCTTGGCTGTGATGTGATTTTCCGTGAGGATTATGGCAAGGGTGAACCTACGGATGTGATGGCTGAGGCGATCTGGAAGGATGTTCCGAAGGATGCGAAGCGTGTGGTTTCTGTTGGCGGCGGCAGTATTCTGGATCTTTCCAAGTTGTTTGCACTGGAGAATATTTCTCCGGTTACGGATCTTTATGACGGTCTGCTTCCGATTGTGAAGAATAAGGAGCTGGTGCTGGTTCCGACTACCTGTGGTACGGGTTCTGAGGTGACGAATATTTCGATTCTTTCTCTGACTACGAAGGGAACGAAGAAGGGTCTTGCTGTGGAGCAGCTTTATGGGGATTCTGCTGTGCTGATCCCGGAGCTTCTGGAGGATCTGCCGTTCCAGTTTTTTGCTACGAGTTCTATTGATGCGCTGGTGCATTCTGTGGAGTCCAGTCTTTCTCCTAAGGGAAATGAGACTACAAGGATGTTTGGGTATAAGGCGATCGAGATGATCCTGAAGGGTTATATGGAGATCAGGGATCATGGTCAGGAGGCCCGGATTCCGTTGATGAAGGATTTTCTGATGGCGGCTAATTATGCGGGTATTGCGTTTGGTAATGCGGGGTGTGCGGCTGTGCATGCTTTGAGTTATCCGCTGGGGGCTAAGTATCATGTGGCTCATGGGGAGTCGAATTATGCGATGTTTACGGGTGTGCTCAACAACTATATGGAGATCAAGAGTGACGGTGAGATCGCACGCCTGAATAAATTTATGGCGGGAATCCTTGGTTGTGAAGTGGATGTTGTTTATGAGGAGCTGGAGAAGCTGCTTAATGTGATGATTCCTAAGAAGGCGCTGCATGAGTATGGGGTGTCTGAGGAGGAGCTTGAGGAGTTTACGGATTCTGTGCTGGAGAATCAGGGTAGATTGATGGCGAATAATTTTGTGGAATTGGATCGGGAGAGGGTTTATAAGATTTATAAAGAGTGCTTCTGATTGATTGAGTCCTGGGATTCAGGTTTTTTGGGAACGGGTCGGTGTGTGTGCCGGCCTGTTCTTTTTTTGTGAGAGGGATGTTTGTGAAAGGGACGCCCGCGAGGCGTGTGCTGCCTGTCGCCGGGGCTTCGTCGGGGGCTGGCTTCTAGGCTGCCGGGAATCTGCTAAAAGCGTTTTCCAAAAGTCCGAACTCGCTTCGCTCAAACAGCGAACTTTTGAAAAACAACGCAGATTTCCGCCAGCCAAGAATCAGCACCCCTCCTGCAGAGTCCGGCGACAGGCAGCACACGCCTCACGGGCTGGCTTTTCAGGGCGGGAGGGATAGGGTGGCTGCTCGGGAGCTTGGTTTATAGTGTGAGGTTGAGTGGATTTCAGAGAATTGGATGAGCCGTCAGCGCTGCGCTGGACGGCTGGGAGGAAAGGCTGAGTTTCCTTGTGGTTTGATGGGAGTAAGTAATTGCCTGAAAAAAAGTTGTGGAGAATAGGAATAAATCGGCACAGCGTTTCATATCCAATACCGTGGCATCCATCGCCCCGCCAGTATTTGAACATATCTCCATAACCTACAGTAATTTGCGTGGCCGGAGGGGAGGAGCGCGAGGAGGGAAAATGGCCTTCGCAACTGTGAATGCTTCCCCTCCTCGCAATTTACTCAGCTTTGAAAAGCGAAAAAATTTGCCGGAAAAAGCGGAACCTATTCTCTTACAGAAAAGGATTTCGGTTATACAGAAAACCGTTTGATCAGTGTGGTGGATACTTCAATTTTTACGGAATGTGGCACGGAGGTCCGGATCTCACGGATCAGCTGGGCGGCGGCTGTTTCTCCCATGAATTTACGGGGGACGTCGATGGTGGTGAGGGCGGGGTCTATGACGCGGCCTTCGGAGATGTTGTCGAAGCCTGCGATGGTGATGGCTTCGGGAATCTTGTAGCCGCGGAGTTTCAGGGCTTTGATGGCGCCGATGGCGATGAGGTCGTTGTCTGCGAAGTAGGCGCCTGCCAGTGGGGTTCCGCTGTCGATGATCTCCAGCATGTCGGAGAAGGCTCCTTCGATGGAGGGGGAGAGTTCGTGAATGATGGATTTGGCAGTGGACATTCCATGTTCCCGGACAGCTCTGTGGAAACCGTGCGTACGTTCCCGGAAGTTTGTGATTTTGTAGGAGGAGCAGAGGTGTCCTGGCTGGCGGCCGCAGCGGTCGATAAGGTAGCTGGTGGCCTGGTAGGCGCCCTGGGCGTTGTTGCTGAGAACACAGCTGCAGTCTGCAGAATCAAAGTAGGAATCCAGAAGGACAACCGGGACGGAGAGTTGAAGGAACTCGTGGCATACAGAAGCGGATACTTCGGTTCCAAGAAGGATGACACCTGCACACTGGGAAATGCGGAGTTCTTCGATGTATTTCTGGAGATCGTCTGCTTTTTCGTAGAGCTGGAAGGTTTTCAGATGATAGCCGTTTTTACGGCATTCCTGTTCAATACCTTCGGTGAGCTCTGAAAAAATTGGAGTATAATTTAAAATTGCGTTGTGGGCACGGCAGATAATGCAATAAATATCGCCTGTCACATTTTTTTTCATGGAAAGCCGGCTGAAGTCATAGCCGGCTTTTTCTGCTTCCCGGATAACCAGAGCTCGGGTTTCTGTGCTGACGCCAGGTTTTCCGTTCAGGGCCATGGAGACGGCGGTGGCGGAGAGATTTAATCTGGCGGCCAGTTCTTTTGCTGTAATTCCCATATCGATAGTCCTCCTGTATTGAATGTAGAGTTGTGTCTGTATATCGGTATAATTTTTCCTGACTGTATTTTTTCAACTGTTTTAATTATAAAATGTTTTTCTTGCATCTACAACAATAAAGTGAAAAATAAAGTGGAAATCACTTTATTTTTTGTAGAAATAAAGTAGAAATCAAGATATTATACAGATAACAAAGATGAACATAAAAAAATGAATCACATAGAAACAGGTAAAACATGGATTTATGAAAGGAGTTCAAACATGGACAAGATTAAAATTGGTTACGCACCAACCAGAAGAAGTATTTTCAGCGCACCGGATGCAGTAAAATATCGTGGACTTACTGCTAAGAGACTTGAGGAGCTTGGCGTTGATTTCGTAGATATCACAGACATTAACGATGAGGGACTTCTCTACAACGATGAGGGACTTGAGAAGATCATCGCCAAATTCAAAAAAGAGAAAGTTGACGGACTTTTCCTTCCACACTGCAACTTCGGTACAGAGTATGAGTGTGCAAGACTTGCAAAAGCTCTTGATGTTCCGGTTCTTCTGTGGGGGCCTCTGGATGAGAGACCTGAGCCAGACGGAACAAGACTTCGTGATACACAGTGCGGACTTTTTGCAACAGGTAAAGTTTTAAGAAGATTCCGTGTTCCGTTTACATACATGACAAACTGCAGACTGAATGACCCGGTATTCGAGAGAGGAATCAAAGATTTCCTTGCTGTCTGTAATGTAGTTAAAACATTCAAAAATATCCGTATTCTTCAGATTTCCACAAGACCGTTTGATTTCTGGACAACCATGTGCAACGAGGGCGAGCTTCTTGAGAAATTCAACATCCAGCTTGCACCGATCCCGATGCCGGAGCTTACCGATGAAGTAAAGAAAGCAAAAGCAGAGCAGACAGAGGTTCAGGAGGTTATGCAGTATTGCCGTGACAACATGGAGATCTGCATCAAAGAGGACGAGCTTGAGAACGTAGCAGCTCTTAAGGTTGCCATGAAACATCTGGCTGAGAAATACGGCTGCAAAGCAATCGCAATCCAGTGCTGGAACCAGCTTCAGAGCGAGCTTGGAATTATGCCATGTGCAGCAAACTCCCTGTTAAATGACGAGGGAATCCCGACTGTATGTGAGACAGATATCCATGGTGCAATCACAGCTCTTATGGTAGAGGCAGCTGGCATGGGCGAGACAAGAAGCTTCTTCGCTGACTGGACAATCCGTCATCCTGACGTAGAGAATGGCGAGCTTCTTCAGCACTGCGGACCATGGCCAATTTCCATCGCAAAAGAGACACCGAAGCTTACTTACCCGCTGGCATTCGATCATCCGGGAAGCATCACAGCTGAGGCAAAACATGGCGATGTTTCTCTGGTTCGTTTTGACGGAGATAACGGAGAGTATTCTCTTCTTCTTGGAAATGCAAAAGGTATCGATGGCCCGAAAGGTATGGGAACTTATCTCTGGGTTGAGGTTGAGAACATCAAACGTCTTGAGGCAAAACTGGTTGAGGGACCATACATCCATCACTGTGTCGGTATCCACAAGAACGTTGTTCCGGTACTTTACGAGGCATGCAAATATATCGGCGTAACACCGGATCTTTATGACCCGATTGAAGAAGATGTTAAGGCATATCTTCGCGGAGAATGATAAACAGGAAACACAGTGGCACGTTTTTCCAGGATAAAAAACGTGCCGGGCTGTGAATATGAAATATAGATTGAAAAAAAGAAAGGACAGGAATCAGCATGGATTTTAGAGAATTAAGCAAACTTGCATATGATCTCAGAAAAGACACAGTAGATATGATCGTTGCCGGTAAAGGCGGACATATCGGTGGTGATATGAGTGTTATGGAGACTCTGGTTACACTGTATTTTGACCAGATGAATATTTCCCCGGAGAATATGAATGATCCGGACAGAGACCTTTTTGTTATGAGTAAAGGTCATTCCGTAGAAGCTTACTATGCAGTACTTGCAAAGAAAGGCTTCCTTGATATCAAAGAAGTAAACGAGAAATTCAGCAAATTTGGAACACAGTATATCGGACATCCGAACAACAAACTTCCGGGAATTGAGATGAACTCCGGTTCTCTGGGACATGGACTTCCGGTTTGCGTAGGTATGGCACTTGCCGGAAAAATGAACAAGAAAAACTACCGTGTATATACAGTAATGGGTGACGGTGAGCTTGCAGAGGGTTCTGTATGGGAAGCTGCTATGGCAGGACATCAGTACAAACTGGATAACCTCTGTGCAATCGTTGACCGTAACAGACTTCAGATCTCCGGAAATACAGAGGACGTTATGGGACATGACGATCTTCATGAGAGATTCAAAAGCTTTGGATGGCATGTAATTGATGTTGCCGACGGAAACAGCATTGAGCAGCTCCACGCAGCATTTGAGGAAGCAAAACAGACAAAAGGCCAGCCGACAGTCCTGATCGCGAATACTGTTAAAGGTAAAGGCTCCGCAGTTATGGAGAACAAAGCTGCTTGGCATCATCACGTACCGAGCCAGGAAGAGTATGAGCAGATCATGAAAGATTTTGAAGAGAGAAAGGAGCAGCTGTAATTATGAATAAGATTCCAAACCGTAAAGCAATTTGTGACGTACTTTTAAAAGAAGCGGAAACCGATAAAGATATCGTTGTTCTCTGCAGTGACTCCAGAGGATCTGCATCTCTGGCACCTTTTGCAGACGCATATCCGGAGCAGTTCGTTGAGATGGGAATCGCTGAGCAGGATCTTGTCAGCGTATCTGCAGGTCTTGCACACTGTGGTAAAAAAGCTTTCGCAGCTTCTCCTGCATGCTTCCTTTCCACAAGAAGCTATGAGCAGTGCAAAATTGATGTTGCATACTCCAACACAAATGTAAAACTTATCGGAATCAGTGGTGGAATCAGCTACGGTGCTCTTGGAATGAGCCATCATTCCGCACAGGATATCGCTGCTATGTCCGCAATCCCGAACATGAGAGTTTATCTTCCAAGTGACCGTTTCCAGACAGCAAAACTGATCGAAGCACTTCTGAAAGATGAGAAACCGGCATACATCCGTGTAGGAAGAAATCCGGTTGAGGATATTTATACAGAGGACAACTGCCCGTTCGAAATGGACAAGGCAACGGTTCTTACAGAAGGTACAGACGCAGCAATCATCGCATGTGGCGAGATGGTACGCCCGGCTTACGAGGCTGCCAAACTTCTTGAGAAAGATGGCATTCACGCAACAGTTCTTGATATGTACTGTGTAAAACCTCTGGACAAAGAAGCAATCGTAAAAGCAGCATCCAACGCAAAAGTTGTTGTAACTGCTGAGGAGCATGCACCATTTGGCGGACTTGGTTCCATGGTAAGCCAGGTTGTTGGCACTGAGTGCCCACGTAAAGTTCTGAACATCGCACTTCCGGACGCACCGGTTGTAAGCGGAACTTCCAAGGAAGTATTTGACTACTACGGAATGAACGCAGAAGGAATTGCAAAAACTGTAAAAGACGCGCTGAAATAAGGGGAAAACTATGGAAAAAAAATATGTTCTTGCGGTTGATCAGAGTACCCAGGGAACAAAAGCGATCCTGTTCGATGTGAATGGTGACCTGGTCTGCAGAACAGACCTTCCTCACAGACAGCTGATCAACGAAAAAGGCTGGGTTTCCCATGATCTTTCCGAGATCTACAGCAATACCATCCAGGTTGTAAAGAACCTTGTGGAAAAAGCCGGAATCCAGAAAGAAGAGATCGCGTGTCTCGGAATCAGTAATCAGAGAGAAACATCCGCAGCGTGGAGCCGCAGCACAGGCGAGCCTCTGGCACCTGCCATTGTATGGCAGTGCTCCAGAGCTTCCGAGATCTGTGAGCGGATCAAAACAAACGTGATGATTGACCCGGACCGTGAGCAGAAGAAAAACGGCGGTGTGGCAGAGATCATCCGTCAGAAGACAGGAATGCATCTTTCCCCGTATTTCCCAGCAGCGAAGTTTGCATGGCTTCAGGAGAATGTGGAGGAAGTAAAACAGGCAAAAAGAGACAACGATCTCTGCCTGGGAACCATCGACACCTGGCTTCTGTTTAAACTGACAAAAGGCGAGGTTTATGCAACAGATTATTCCAACGCATCCAGAACCCAGCTTTTCAATATCCATAACCTGAAATGGGATAAAGAGATCTGTACCTGGTTCGGCATCAACGCAGAGCAGCTTCCGAAAGTATGTGATTCCAGCAGAGAGTACGGAATAACAGATTTCGAGGGATATTTCCAGACACCGATTCCGATCTGTGGTGTGATCGGAGACTCTCAGGGTGCACTGTTCGGACAGGGCTGCATTGAAAAAGGAATGGTTAAGGCTACATACGGAACTGGTTCCTCTGTTATGATGAACGCAGGAACAGAACCGATCATGTCAGATCTTGGTCTTGTAACTTCTCTTGCATGGGGACTTAACGGCAAAGTTACCTATGTTCTGGAAGGAAACATCAACTACACAGGTGCAGTGATCACATGGCTGAAAGATGACATGGGACTGATCACTTCTCCAGGTGAGACTCAGGAAATGTCAGAGCAGGCGAATAAGAATGATACCACTTATCTGGTTCCTGCATTTTCCGGTCTGGGAGCACCTTACTGGAAATCCGATGCAAAAGCCATTATCTATGGAATGAGCAGAACAACCGGAAAGAAAGAGGTTGTAAAAGCAGCTCTGGAATCCATCGCATATCAGATCACAGATATTGTGGAGATGATGAAAGCGGAAGATGGAATGACAGTAAAGGAGCTCTGCGTAGACGGTGGTCCTACAAGAAACCAGTATCTGATGAAATTCCAGAGTGATATCCTGGGAACAAAAGTAAGTCTTCCAAGATGTGAGGAGTCTTCCGCATTCGGAGCTGGCCTGATGGCTGGTTTAAGCTGTGGACTTTACAAGATGGAAAGTATCTTTGAGGTGAAAAACCGCAACCAGTTTATCCCGTCCATGAATGCTGCTGAGAGAGAGCAGAAATACAGCGGATGGAAAAATGCGGTAGAGAAAGTTCTCGTATAAAAAGTTTTCGACCAAAAATTAAAATGGGAGTTTCGGGCAGCGGCAATTGCTTGACCCCATGTGTATGTCAGATTATAATAAAATAACAGGCATTTCCGGATGCACTCCAGATGTATCGGAAATGACGGAAAGCCGGTCTTTGCTTTGAGAGCAGAGGCCGGCAAAAGTTATATTCAGAGGTAAATAATCATGATATATATCAGTCATCTTCTGCCGGATGATGAGATGAAGGAAATCATCAGTCAGACAGGAGTGGGAATCGAAAGTATTGAATTTTCCATTGCGGACAATCTGGATCATCTAAAGGAATCTGTCTGCAGTTATCGGGAACGACTGAAATTTATGGGATGCCGGGGACTGACTTTGCATGGGCCTTTTATGAACATCGATCCTGCAGCCTTTGACAGTGAAGTGCGAAAAATTACTATGATGCGTTTTCACCAAACTTATACAGCAGGTGTGGAACTTGGGGCAAAAAAGATCGTTTATCATACCTGCATGAATCCTTTTGTCCACTACCTTCAGGGATGGCCTGAGAGAGTGGCGGAGTTTTTCGGAGAATTTCTGGAAACGCATAAAGAACTGGAAGTTGTCATGGAGAATGTGTTTGACCCGCAGATTGATCCGGTTTTGGATGTTTATAAACTGATGGGGGAAAAATATCCGAATTTTCATCTCTGTTTTGATATGGGGCATGCCCACTGTTATTCGAAGATTCCGGTGCTGGAATGGACAGAGAAGCTGGCGCCTTATGTGACTCATGTGCATGTTCATGATAACAGCGGCGACCGGGATTCCCATGCAGCTCTTGGGGAGGGGAATATCCCTTATGAAAAAGTACTTGCATTACTGCCCCAGACAGAAAAACGGACATGGACGATTGAATGTTGCAGAAAAGAGGATGTGTTACAGACGATAAAAATATTGGAAGTACTGAAAAAATAATTATTTTTTTGGTGGAAAGAGGAGAAGGATGAGGGAAAGAAAACCTGTGATCGGCGTCACCTGTAATTTTGACTACAGGGATGCTGTTGGAATGGTTTCAGGTATGGGGATCACCGGGCAGGACTGGGATTTTGTCAGTGGTGATTATGTGTATATTCTGGAAAAAGCCGGGGCGATTCCTGTGCTGCTCCCGCAGTATGGAGATCTGGAGGCGGCGAAGCCGTTTCTGGACCAACTGGACGGAGTGCTGATCTCCGGCGGACATGATGTGGGACCGGAACGGTATGGGGCGTTTCCGAAAGGATATTGCGGAACAATCATGCCCATGCGGGATGAGCAAGATATTGCGATTTCCAGATATTTTATGCTGGAAAAGAAAAAGCCGATCCTCGGGATCTGCCGTGGCATTCAGATCATGAATGTGGCCTGTGGTGGGACCTTGTATCAGGATCTGGAAAAAGAGGGCGGTTTTGAACATCATTTCGGGGATAAGTACCCCAGAAATGTAGCGTGGCACGGAGTGAGAATTGCCGGAGCCAGTATATTGGAAAAGATTTATGAGAAGCGAGATATCCGGGTGAATTCTTTTCATCATCAGGCAATAAAAGATGCCGGGGAGAATGTGAGGATCACAGCCTGGTCCGAAGACCGGGTGCCGGAGGCTATGGAACTTGAAGGTCATCCATTTGCGGTGGCTGTTCAGTGGCATCCGGAGATGATGTATGATTCCTCGGAGCAGCTGAAGCTTCTCCGGGCATTTGTGGAGGCAGCAGGGAAGGAGACAGAATCATGAATATTTGTATCTATGGAGCGTCCAGCGCAGAGCTGAAAAAGATCTATTATGAGAAAACAGAGGAACTGGGACAGCTGATGGGAAAACGTGGCCATGGCCTTGTTTTCGGTGGTGGAAAAGAGGGGCTGATGGGTGCGGCAGCCCGTGGCGTTGACCGGGAAAAAGGTTATATCCTGGGGATCGCGCCGAGATTTTTTGACAAGCCGGGAGTGCTGTATGAGCATTGTACAGAATTTATTTTTACGGAAAATATGCGTGAAAGGAAGCACCTTTTGGAAAGTCGTTCTGATGCAACGATCGTGGTACCCGGGGGAATTGGCACTTATGAGGAGTTTTTTGAGATCCTGACGTTGAAGAGTCTGGGACGGATCGACAGGCCCATCGTTCTTTATAATATTCAGGGATATTATGATAGTATGAGGGCGCTTCTGGAGTATACAGCTGGGGAAAAATTTATGTCCAGAGATGTTGTGGATATGTGCCGGTTTATGAAAGATCCGGAGGAGATTCTGGATTATATTGAGAATTACCGGAATTATGGGGGAAAGTTATAAAGGAAATAAAGTACGGTTTATAGGACACTTAAAAATGGGATGATACAGTCTGTAATATAGGACTGTATAGAGATGGGGATTTTTACAGGAGAAGGTATATTTTATGAGAAAGATCATGTTGAATGGCCGATGGGAGCTGGCGGAAGCGGGGAAAGATACATTATGTGAAGTGCAGGTTCCGGGATCTGTGCTTTTTGGGCTTTACGGGGCTGGAAAGATTGAAGATCCTTTTTACCGCACCAATGAAGACGCTACGAGGGAACTGTTCTGGAAGGATTATGAATTTTGCAGAACGTTTGTGGTTGCGGAGGAGGCTCTGAAAGAAGAGAAAGTGGCTCTGGTCTGCGAGGGGCTGGATACTCTGACAGATATCTATATCAATGGAAAAAAGGCCGGATCTACAGACAATATGCATCGTACCTGGAAACTGAATGTAAAAGAATTTCTTCATGCCGGGGAGAATCAGATCCGGATCGTATTCCGTTCCGTATTCAAATATATCGAAGATTATGAGTATGAAGAAAATAAAGAGATCCACTATGTTCCCTGCGGTGGAATGAAAGGAAACCAGCTAATCCGGAAGGCGCACTGTATGTTTGGATGGGACTGGGGCCCTCAGACCATTGATGTCGGAATTTTCCGGGATATTTATCTGGAAGCGTACAGCCATCCAAGGATTGAGGATGTGAAGATTACACAAAGGCATGGGGATAATGCTGTGGATGTGTGTACAACGGTGGTGGTAAGCGGAGATGCTGTGGATAAGTGCCGGGTGAGAGTGACGATCCAGGAGGATGTAGAGAGTGCCTGTGGACATAGAACAGATGCCAATGACCGGAAAACGGAAGCCTATGTATGCGAAGTGGAGGAGACTGTATCAGCGAATAATAATCCAGCAGTGCTGACATCCACGATTCACAACCCGAAACTCTGGTGGCCAAACGGATACGGCGACCAGCCGTTATATAAAGTTCAGGTGGAGCTTCTGGATGAGAATGGAGAAGTTCTGGAAACCATAACGAAGCGTATCGGTCTCCGTACTCTTACCATCAGCCAGGAAAAAGATCTCTGGGGAAAAGAATTCGCATTCTGTATCAATGGTGTGAAGATTTTTGCCATGGGCGGAAATTATATTCCGGAGGACTGTATCTATTCCAGGATTACGCCGGAGATCCAGGAGTATCTTCTGGAATCCTGTAAACGTGCCAATTTTAACTGCGTCCGTGTGTGGGGCGGTGGTTATTATCCTTCGGATCATTTCTATGATCTCTGCGATGAGATGGGACTGATCGTATGGCAGGATCTGATGTTTGCATGTAATGTCTATGATCTCACGGAAGGATTTGAAGAGAATATCACGAAGGAGATCACGGAGAATGTTAAACGTCTTCGTCATCATGCATCTCTTGGACTGTGGTGCGGAAATAACGAGATGGAATCTGCCTGGGATCACTGGCCGGAGGTGCAGAGCGAGTCGAAATATCTCCGTGCGGACTACATAAAAATGTTTGAACACGTGGTTCCGAAAGCAGTGAAAGCGGCAGACAGCGAGACCTTTTTCTGGCAGTCTTCCCCGAGCTCCGGAGGATGCTTTGATGATCCGGATGATGAGAACCGGGGTGACTGTCACTACTGGGATGTATGGCATGGTCAGAAGCCTTTTACCGATTATCAGAAGCATTATTTCCGTTTCTGCTCGGAGTTTGGCTTCCAGTCCTTCCCGTGCCTGAAAACGGTGGAGAGCTTTACGGAAGAGAAAGACCGGAATATTTTTTCCAGGGTGATGGAGAACCACCAGAAAAATCCGGCGGCCAACGGAAAGATCCTGTATTACCTCTCCGAGAATTTCCGTTATCCGGAGAATTTCCGCAAGCTTCTCTATGTGAGCCAGATCCTCCAGGGAATGGCCATGAAGTATGGCGTGGACCACTGGAGACGTCACAGAGGCCGCTGTATGGGTACTCTTTACTGGCAGATCAACGATAACTGGCCGGTGGCATCCTGGGCAAGTATCGACTATTTTGGCCGCTGGAAGGCGCTTCACTATATGGCGAAAAAATTCTATGCGCCACAGGCTGTGAGCATGTGCCGGGATGGGGATACCATGCAGGTGTATCTGGAAAATGAAAGTATGGAAGCGCAGCCATACCAGGTTGTCTTTTATGTGAAAAATATGGAATGTGAGATCCTTGAGAAGATCACCGGAAAGGGCACTGTGGGTGTGCAGGAGTCCGGGCAGATCTTGGTTGTGGATGTTTCCAGATGGGAAGACAAGAAGTATGAGATTTTCCTTGAGGCGGAAGTGACACTTGCTGATGGAAGTGTGCTCCGTGATGTGGAGACTCTTGTCCCATATAAATATCTGGAACTGGATAAACCGGAGATCACTGCCGAGGTGGAGGAGCAGGATGATGCATTTGCAATCCATTTGAAGAGCAGCTGCTTCAGCCCGTTTACAGCTATTGGATTTACAGATGTGGATGTGACGCTTACAGATAATTTTTTCCATATGACAGATGGCGAGGAAATGTGTATCCGGCTTGATAAGAAGGATGTACGAAACGGAGAAATCCTGGATGCAGCGGATCTGACACAGCAGATGGAGATACTGACGCTGGCGTAGGAGTTTTGTAATAAGAAAGACGCAGGTCTTTTATCGGATGATAAAAAGGCCTGCGTCTTTTTGTATGATATTAGGGGGAATTTTATGGGTTTGTGCGTGTTTTCAGTTGATTACGATGTCCGGGATCAGAACTCGTAATTTTTATGTCTTTTGAAGAAATCTTTTGTTTCTTTTACAACCACACCGCTCAGGGCAAGAAGAGCGATCAGGTTCGGGAATGCCATCAGGGCATTGAAGATATCTGCGATGTTCCATACAGCTGCTACAGTCATATATGGTCCCATGAATACGCAGATGATATACAGCCAACGGTAGGTTTTTACTGCGGCTTTGTTTCGGTTGAAGAGGTATTCCAGACATCTTTCACCGTAGTAATCCCATCCGAGGATTGTTGTGAATGCGAAAAATACCAGGCACAGCATCAGTGAGAAAGATGCTACAACCGGCGGGAAAGGAAGTCCTTTCTGGAAAGCGGCTGTTGTGATGGCAACACCCTCAAGACCTGTGTTCCATGTCTCTGTGATGACGATGGAAAGACCTGTCATGGTACAGATCACGATAGTATCGATGAATGTACCTGTCATGGATACAAGACCCTGACGTACCGGCTCTTTTGTCTGAGCTGCAGCAGCTGCGATCGGGGCACTACCAAGACCGGACTCATTGGAGAAGATACCGCGGGCGATACCTTTCTGCATAGCTACGACCATGGTTCCCATTGCGCCACCTGCAAGTGCACTTCCTGTGAAAGCAGATTTTACGATAGTTACGATCGCTGCAGGAACTGCTGTGATGTTTGTGATCACGATGATCAGTGCCAGTGCAACATAGAGAACTGCCATAAACGGTACAACGACCTGGGATACCTTTGCGATTCTCCGGATTCCGCCGAGAACGACAAGTCCTACGCATACGGTAAGTACCAGACATGCAACTACAGTTGCCCAGGAATATGTATTTCCGAAAAGTGCTACTGTGTGTGCTTTATCCGGATCAAAGAAGTTGGTGACTGCAGATGCGATACCGTTTACCTGTGTAAATGTTCCGATACCGAAAAGTCCAACGCCTGCTCCGAAAAATGCGAAGATCTTTGCAAGCCATCTCCACTGTTTTCCCATACCGTTTTCGATGTAGTAGAATGGTCCACCGAGAACGTGGCCTTCTTTGTCAATGGTACGGTACTTGATTGCCAGAAGTCCTTCTGCGTATTTGGTTGCCATTCCGAAAAATGCGGCTACGATCATCCAGAAAAGTGCTCCAGGTCCGCCGGCTGCGATAGCAGTTGCAACACCTACGATATTTCCAGTTCCGATGGTTGCTGAAAGCGCAGTACACAAAGCTCCAAAGCTTGTGACCTCACCATCACCGCCTTCTTCATTTTTAACCATGAATTTCAGTGCTTTTCCGAGATGCCTTACCTGTAAAAGGCCTAACCGAGCGGTTAACAGAATTCCTGTGAACAGGATCAGAATGATCAGCGGAAGTCCCCAAACGACTCCGTCAAACCATGTGATAAAGTTGTTGATTTGTGTAAACATTACTCTTTCCTCCATCCTTTTGCCTGAGAGATTTACAGCATTTTGTGTGCTGCGTACACCTTCGGCGCTCTTCTTTTCAGAAGAGACTCTCCTGAGTTTTTTTATTTTTGAATGATGCCAGGACCTTTTTGTGTACGGTGGTAGCGGTCATTCGTTTTGTGTAGAAATACACTGTAACACAGAGTATCACATGAATTGACGGATTTCAATGGGTTTTATTAAAAAAATTCCATTTATTAGAAATATTAATCGACATATAATCAGGATCTGGTAAATTGTTATTTTTCTATCAGCGGATGTTCTTTGTAATACATGCGGGTGAAATGCAGAAATGTCAGCATATCGCCGCTGATGTATTTGCTTTTTTTCCATACCATGCCGATTTTTATGCGGACAGGTGGATTGAGAGGGATGCCGGTAATATTGGAAGAGGAAAATTTATCGGTCATGCTGGAATAGAGAAAACAGCCGTATTTTCCGGTTTTTACAAACTGCAAAGTAGTGTAGATCTGGCTACTTCGCATCACGACATTGGGCTTGTAGCCGTCCATTTCAAAACGCATTTTCAGGATCTGATTCTGGACAGAATCCGCGTTAAAAAAGATCAGCTGTTCTTTTGACATTTCTTTTGTTGTGACAGATTCTTTTTCTGCCAGTTTATGGTCATTGCTTACGCAGAAAACTACCTGGTCGTTGGCCAGGACAGCGTTGTGGAATTTATCAATATTATACTGTTCCATATTGACCAGAGCTACATCCAGGGTGTCATCCTGCACCAGGTTGCAGGCACGGACAGATCCATATTCCTCCAGGACCACGGCGATCTCCGGGTGTTTTTCATGAAATGCCATAAGCAGCTCCGGGAAAAATACAGTACTCAGCATGGGCGGGATTCCAATGCGAAGAGGGGGTTTTACCCTGGACATGCTGGAGTAGTCAGCCTGAAGTTCATTACAATATTGAAGAATATAAGTAGCTTTTTTGTAGAAGGATTCTCCCTCCTGGGTCAGACTCAGCTGATTTCCTTTTCTGGAAAAAAGACTGATTCCGAATTCGATTTCCAGGTCGCGAATGGCCATGGAAATGGTTGGTTGGGTCACATATAATTCTTCGGCTGCTTTTGTGATGCTGTGGCAGCGGCTGGCTGTGCAGAAATAGCGTAGTTGATTCAGTGTCATAATATACCTTCTCTCCGTGTATGATCAGATGAAATTTTTGACAGATTTCGCTGTTTTTTATCGAAAGAAATTCGGAACAGGACATGCTCTTTGGAGCTGACTGTCATTATAAAGATATCATGGACATGTGAAAAATTCCATATTCATTTGAAAACGAGAAAGTTTTGTGGTAATAGTGCATAAAAATTATCATTAAAAATTGAGAGTATAAAAATTTTTTATGGGGATATGTGTTTCATTAATTTGTTTTTTTATATGTACACCGGTTATAATGGAACCATCAAAAGAAACGTGTACGGCCTATACTTTTCAGGAGAAAACCAAAACTTAATGGAAGGAGAGTACAGAAATGTCTCAGACAACTATCACATTGCTGTTTCTTGTGTTCACCATTATCAGTTTCATCCTTGAAAAAATTCCTCTTGGTCTGACGGCTTCGATCTGTGCGATCGGCCTGACCCTTACAGGAGTTGTGGATGCGACAACAACGTTTTCACAGTATGTAAACAGTAACGTAATCCTTTGCGTTGGCATGTTTGTAGTTGGCCAGGCATTGTTTGAAACAGGAATGGCAAATAAGATCGGAGGACTGGTCACAAAATTTGCCAGAACAGAAAAAACACTGATCATCGCGATCATGGTAATTGTAGGTGTAATGTCCGGATTCTTATCCAACACAGGTACCGCAGCAGTGCTGATCCCGGTAGTCTGTGGAATCGCTGATGAGTCCGGTTATTCCAGAAGCCGTCTTCTGATGCCGCTGGTATTTGCCGCTGCTCTTGGTGGAAACCTTTCTATCATTGGTGCACCGGGAAACCTGATGGGTGTGAATGCACTTCAGGAGATGGGGCTTTCCACAAGCTTCTTTATGTATGCACCGGTTGGAGTTCCAATGCTTCTGATCGGAATCCTCTACTTTATCCTTATCGGATATAAATTTCTTCCGGACGGAAAGAATGCATCCGGGGAAGCGCTTGAAGATCAGCAGGATTTCAGCCATGTACCGAAGTGGAAACAGACCGTTTCTCTGGTAGCTCTGATCCTTGTGATCCTTGCAATGATCTTTGAGAAAGAGATAGGTATCAGCATTGAGGTTTCTGCATGTATCGGAGCGATCATCCTGGTTCTGACAGGAGTTATTTCCGAGAAGGAAGCACTGAAATCCATTGATCTGAAAGTTGTATTTCTTTTCGGCGGTTCTCTGACACTTGCAAAAGCGCTGGATACAACCGGAGCCGGAGAGCTGATCGCAGATAAAATCGTGGGACTTCTTGGATCTGATCCAAGTCCGATCCTTCTTCTTCTGGTGATCTTTATTGTAACCTGTGTACTGACAAATTTTATGTCAAATACAGCAACCACAGCACTGATGATCCCGATCGCGGTATCTCTTGCGAACAACCTGGGAGCAGATCCGAGAGCTGTTGTTATCGCAACGGTTATCGCAGGTTCCTGTGCATATGCAACACCGATCGGTATGCCGGCAAACACCATGGTAGTTGGTCTTGGAGGATACAAATTCAAAGACTACGTAAAATCCGGTCTGCCGCTGATCCTGGTATCTTTTGTGATCTGTATGATCCTGTTACCGATCCTGTTCCCGTTTTATCCGTAAGAGGATAAAGGGAGAAACTTTTGATCAATTAAGTTAGTTCTCTCTGCGCCGATCATAAAGCGCAGGGGAAGAAATAAATAAGTCAATAAATAACCTAAAAAGCCATCTTAACCATTAATCAGCCAAATTAATGATGAAACAACCAACCAAATTTATGTAAACCTATGTAACTAAAAAACATTAAACCATCGAACCATATCAGGAGGTAAATCATGACTAAGGAAAATGGAGTTAAAGTATTAACAGACATGGTAGCAGATTTTGTTGCCCATATTGGAAAAAAATTACCGGATGACGTAGTTAAGAAACTGGAAGAGCTTGGTTCCCAGGAAACAGCTGCACTTCCAAAAGTTCTCTATGAGACAATGACAAAGAACCAGGGTCTTGCTGTAGAGCTGAACCGTCCAAGCTGTCAGGATACAGGTGTTCTTCAGTTCTGGCTGAAATGCGGAACAAATTTCCCGTATATCAATGAGCTGGAAGCACTTCTGAAAGATGCTGTTGTTCAGGCTACTTTTGCAGCACCGTTAAGACATAATTCCGTTGAGACTTTTGATGAGTACAACACAAAGAAAAACGTTGGTAAAGGAACTCCGACTGTATGGTGGGATATTGTTCCGAACAGCGATAAATGTGAGATCTACGCATACATGGCAGGCGGCGGATGTACCCTTCCTGGAAAAGCAATGGTTCTGATGCCAGGTGCCGGTTATGAGGGTGTTACAGATTTTGTTCTGGATCAGATGACAACTTATGGACTGAATGCGTGTCCTCCACTTCTTGTTGGTGTTGGTGTAGGTACATCTGTAGAGACAGCTGCCCTGAACTCCAAGAAAGCGCTGATGCGTCCGATCGGTTCTCACAATGACAACGCAAACGCGGCAAAAATGGAGAAGCTTCTTGAGGACGGTATCAATGCGATCGGCCTTGGACCGCAGGGTATGGGCGGAAAGTATTCTGTAATGGGTGTTAACATCGAGAATACCGCGCGTCATCCATCTACCATCGGTGTTGCAGTAAACGTTGGATGCTGGTCTCACCGTCGTGGACATTTGGTTGTAAATCCGGATCTTACAGTAACCTGTGATACTCATTCCACATGGAAATTTAATGCTTAATATAAACGGAGGGAAAAATCATGATCGAAATCAGAGGAGATAAAAAAGTTCTTATTACACCTATAAGCGCAGAAGACCTGGCTGATATCAAAATCGGCGATATTGTATGGCTGGACGGAGATCTGATGACCTGCCGTGACGTTGCTCACCGTCGTCTGGTTGAGTATGGAAGAGAGCTTCCGTATGATATCCGCAACAAAGCGATTTTCCATGCCGGCCCGATCGTTCGCAAGATCGAAGGTACAGAGGATGATTACGAGATGGTTTCTGTAGGACCGACAACTTCCATGCGTATGGAGAAGTTCGAGTATGAGTTTACAAAACTGACTGGTGTCAGAGTGATCGTTGGTAAAGGTGGTATGGGCCCGAATACGGAGCGTGCTTGTAAAGAGTTCGGTGCTATCCATTGTGTTTTCCCGGCTGGATGTGCAGTTGTGGCTGCTACAGAGGTTGAGAAGATTGTTGAGCATCACTGGGATGAGCTTGGTATGCCTGAGACTTTATGGTGCAATAAGGTTAAGGAGTTTGGTCCGCTGATCGTGTCTATCGATGCTCAGGGCCGCAACCTGTTTGAGGAGAATAAGGTTGTATTTAATGAGCGCAAAGAGGCTGCTAAGCAGGCGATTTATCCAGAGGTTAAGTTTATTAAATAATATTTGGATAATATTGAAAAAAGTTTTCGTGATATCTGAGGTGCCGGAGCTCTGCCATGAGGGGTTCGGGATTGAATGGTGATCGTAAAATAATGGCGTGATATGAAAAAGAGGATATCCTGTGGATTCGGTTAAACGGTCTGCAGGATGTCTTTTTTTGTTGATTTTTTTGGCTTTTTGTGTCTTTTTGTGTTTTACAGGGGTGGTTGGGTGTGGTAAAATGAAAAAAGTTGTGTATATTGATTATGATTGTTTTGAAAGAGAGAGGAATTGATGCTATGGGGGAGTATTTGAGGAATATTAACTGGAAGCATGTTCTGATCATGTGCATCGGAAATGTTTTTGCAGGTATGGGGATTGGAATTTTTAAGCTGGCCGGGCTTGGTACGGATCCGTTTAGTGGAATGAATATGGCGGTTGCGGATATGCTTGGTATGGCTTATGGTAATTTTCAGCTGATTGTGAATATTGTGCTGTTGATTATTGAGATTGCTTTTGGAAGGAAGTTTCTGGGGATTGGTACAGTTGTAAATGCGGTGTGCCTGGCTTATATTATTACGTTTTTTTATAATATTTTTCATGGAGTTATGGGATTGGAGCTTGTGGCGCTGCCGGTGAGATTGGTTGCGCTGTGTATTGGGGTTGTGATCTGCTGTCTGGGGTTGTCGATGTATCAGATGCCGGATGAGGGGGTTGCGCCTTATGATAGTCTTTCTTTGATCATGACGGAGAAGTGGCCGAGGATTCCTTATTTCTGGCACAGGATGTCTAATGATGTGCTTTGTGCACTGATCTGTTATCTGACTGGTGGTGTTGTGGGAATTGGTACGCTGGTGACGGCTTTTGGTTTGGGGCCGGTGATCCATTTCTTTAATAGAGTTTTTACTGGGAAGTTGCTTGCCTGGGTTGATGGGGAGTGAGTTTCTGGGAGGAAGCTGAACTGGCTGTGGTGTGGCTGGTTCGGCTTTTTTTGTGGGAAAAGGGACGCACATGAAAGGGACGCCTCACGGGCTGGCTTTTCAGGGCGGGAGGGTAGGGTGGCTGCTCGGTAGGTTGGTTTAGAGTGATAGGTTGAGTGGTGGCCCGGGAGTTGGATGAGCCGTCAGCGCTGCGCTGGACGGCTGGGAGGAAAGGCTGAGTTTGTTTGTGGTTTGACGGAAGTATCAACAGCAACTTTTTTGCAGTATTACATGGCTGTTATGCTGTGTTAAAATATAAACAATGTTAATATAATACACTCACATTATTCATTTTATAACTATTTATAAATGTGTTATGCTATCTTCTGATGAAAGAGATATAATGAACGCAGTCGTGAAACGAGGGTGTTCATGAATTGATGGCTATCCGGGAGACCGGGGCTTTGTGTGATGAAGGAGAGGATATCATTATGGAATTTAATCATGGAGTTTTATTTTCAGATACATATCAGAAGAAGCTGAAATCTCAGTTTTGTTATGCAGATAAGGATCCGCAGTATGGTGCGCGTCTTTTCTTTGAGAACTCTGGTGGTTCTCTGAGACTGAAGAAGGCGGTTGAGGCTAAGGCTGCGATTGAGGAGTTTCCGGATTGCCCGGAGCGTGCACGTGGCAGAGGGTTTGATCTGGCTGATTATGTTAAGGATGGTACTCAGCAGATCCTTGAGGTTATTTTTGGTGCGAAGAGTGGTGCTCTGATTACGGAACTGACTGCTTCCCAGACTATGTTCCATGCAGTTGGTACAATTATGGAAGGTGTTGACTGGGGTAAGAATGCAGTTACTTCTGCTCTGGAGCATCCGTCTGCTCATGATGCGGTTGAGTATTATTGCAAGAAGACTGGCAGGGAGTTCCGTGAGGTTCCGGCTAATAAGGTGACGGGTGGTCTTGATCCGGATGAGATTATGAAGTATGTGGATAAGGATACAGTTCTTCTCAGCATTATGGCTGCTTCCAATATTTCCGGTAATATCATGGATATCAAGGAAATTGCACGCCGTGCAAAAGAGATCAATCCGGATATTTATATTGTCAGTGATGCGGTTCAGCATGCTCCTCATGCAGTGATCGATGTTGAGGACTGGGGTGTGGATGTCTGCAACTTTGCTCCGTATAAGTTCTTTGGTGTTCGTGGTTGTGGTTATGCTTATGTTTCTGACCGTGTTGCTGTGATGCCGCATATCAAACTGACCTGCAAGGATGATAATGTCTGGGCTCTTGGTACTCCGGCTCCGGCTAACTTTGCGGCTATGATGGCTGTTATTGATTATGTTTGCAGTATCGGTAAACATTTCCTGGGCGATTCCGCACATAAATATAATAAGCGTGAGCTTTTTGTTGAGGGTATGAATCACATTCATCTTCAGGAGAGAGCGCTTCTGTACCGTATGCTGGAAGGTACCGATAAGGTTCCGGGTCTTCGTCATATCCCGGGTGTTCAGGTTTATGTGGATATGGAGGATCTTACATACAAAGATCTCATTGTTGCCATGGGTATCGAGGGTATTGAATTTGCAGAGTGTGCAAGAAGATATCTGGAGCATGGTGTTACTCTGTTCGAGCGTGTAAAGAGCAGCCCGTATTCCAAACGTATCGTAGAAACTCTTGGTCTTGAGGGTGCGCTTCGTGTTTCTCCGCTTCACTGCCATGGAACAGACGATATTGATAAGTTCCTGAAGATCACCAAGGAGATCGCTGAGGGTAAATAAGATAAAATAAATAACTGTAAAAAATAAATGGAAGACCGCTCTTTTCTCGTATTTTAATATGAAAGAAAAGAGCGGTTTTTCTGTTAATGAGGACGTTGGTATAATCTGTAAAAAATATTCAAATAAATGATATCCTGTATCGGAAACTTCTGTTAAGATAAATTTATCAAAATATACCATGGGAGGAAGATATGAAAAAACTTCTTTTTGGCGCGGCATACTACGATGAATACATGCCGTATGACAGACTTGATAAAGATATAGAAATGATGAAAAAAGCGGGGATCAATACGGTGCGTATTGCGGAGTCTACGTGGAGTACCTGTGAGCCGCAGGATGGGGTGTTTGATTTTTCTCATGTGGAGCGTGTGATGGATGCTATGGAGGAGGCCGGGATCCATGTGATCATCGGTACGCCTACGTATGCGGTTCCTGCCTGGATGGTGAAGGCCCATCCGGATGTGATTGCCACGACGAAAAATGGGGCGGGGATCTATGGTGCCAGACAGATTATGGATATTACCAATCCGGTGTATCTTTTTTATGCGGAGCGTGTGATCCGGAAACTGATGGAAGTCAGTGCAGGAAGGAAGTGTGTCATTGGTTTTCAGGTGGATAATGAGACCAAGTATTACGGTACAGCAGGCAAAAATGTGCAGCTGGCTTTTGTAAAATATTTAAGAAAAAAATTTCAGGATGATCTGGATGCCATGAACCATGAATTTGGGCTGGATTACTGGAGTAACCGGATTGATGCCTGGGAAGACTTTCCGGATGTGAGGGGAACGATTAATGGCAGTCTGGGTGCGGAGTTTGAGAAGTTCCAGCGGACCCTGGTGGATCAATTCTTAAGCTGGCAGGCCGGGATCGTCAGCGAGTATAAGAGGGAAGATCAGTTTATTACCCACAACCTGGATTTTGAGTGGAGAGGATATTCTTACGGTGTACAGCCGGATGTGAATCATCTTCATGCATCACAGGCTCTGACCATTGCGGGAACGGATATTTATCATCCGTCTCAGGATGATCTGACCGGTACGGAGATTGCTTTTGGAGGGGATATGATCCGCAGTCTGAAGCATGATAACTATCTGGTACTAGAGACGGAAGCTCAGGGATTTCCGTGCTGGACGCCGTATAAAGGTCAGCTTCGTCTCTGTGCCTACAGTCATCTGGCATCCGGGGCCAACAGTGTGATGTACTGGCACTGGCATTCTATCCATAATTCTTTTGAAACTTACTGGAAGGGACTTCTGAGCCATGATTTTGCGGAGAATGATACTTACCGTGAGGCTTGTATTATTGGAAAAGAATTTCGGGAAAAAGGCAGCCGTCTGGTGAATCTTAAGAAGAAAAATGATGTGGCTGTGATGGTGAGCAATGAGGCTCTGACTGCATTGAACTGGTTTGGCATTCAGGCGACTTCCGGGGATAATGGTGAAATCCGCTACAATGATGTGGTTCGCTGGATTTATGATGCGCTGTATCAGATGAATGTGGAGTGTGATTTTGTATGGCCGGAATCGGAGAATCTTTCCCGGTATAAGGCGATTTTTGTACCGGCGCTTTATGCGGTTCCGGACAGTACACTTCAGAGGCTGAATCGTTATGTGGAAGAAGGCGGTACGCTGGTTGTGACATTTAAGAGCGGTTTTGCCAATGAGAATGTGAAGGTTCATGTGGATGCACAGCCGCATATTCTAAAAAGTGCGCTGGGGATCAGTTATAATCAGTTTACATTTCCGCGGGAGGTCAAGCTGGCCGGAAAGCTGTATGGCGAAGCAAGGGTATTTATGGAACTTCTGAAACCGGAAGGCGCAGAGGTACTTGCCGGATATGAGCATTATAACTGGAAGGGATATGCAGCCATAACCAGAAATAAATATGGGAAAGGTACGGCATATTATCTGGGATGTATGACAGATGATGCCACCCTTCAGAATGTAATAAAAGATGCTCTTGGAAGTGCAGGCGTTGAGTTATCCGGTTACAGCTATCCGGTGATTGTACGTAAAGGAACGAATGATCTTGGAAAAACGATCAGGTATTTCCTGAATTACTCAGGATCAGAACAGGCTGTTACGTACAAATATGGTGATGCAGAAGATGTAATTACCGGCAAGGAAATTAAGGCTGGTACAGAGCTGAAGATTCCTGCCTGGAATGTGCGGATTATTGAGGCTTAAGATACAGAAGAAATATAAATGAGAGAAAATCTCTGGCATGTTGGCAGAAAGCTGATGTGACAGAGATTTTTTCATGAAGTAAACTGTGATCAGTATAAATATACCCGATCGGGATTGAATTGTAAATTTTAACTTGAAATTATACCCGATAGGGATTAATATGTTTATTATGAACAGGATTGGTAATTATATAAAAGAAGAAAGAAAAAAAGCTGGACTTACACAGGAAGAGTTTGCAATGCGTGCTGGCCTGGGGCTCAGATTTGTAAGAGAGCTGGAGCAGGGAAAAGAAACTGTGCGTCTGGATAAAGTAAATCAGGCATTGGCAATGTTCGGAAAAGAAGCTGTACCGGGTGAAAGGGAGGAATAGCAGGTGGAGTCGGAATATAGAAAAGGTTATGTATATATTCAAAATTGTTTTGCCGGAATAATTGCTGAAACAGAAGAAGGATATATTTTTTCGTATGATAAAAAATATTTAAAAAGAGAGGATGCGGTGGCGGTAAGCCTTACTCTACCTTTACGTGAAGCCCCATATGAAACAACCATTTTGTTTCCATTTTTTGATGGACTGATTCCTGAGGGCTGGCTTCTTGGCGTAGTCAGTCGAAACTGGAAAATTAATCAGAAGGACAGATTTGGTCTTTTACTGGCGGCATGCAGAGACTGTATCGGAGACGTTTGTATCAGAGGAGAAATAACATGAAATGTTTATGTTGTGGAAAAACGATCAATCAAAATGCAGCAGAATCAGAAAAAAAGTGGCAGTGGCATAAAAAATGTGTGGTAAATTTTTTTCATACAAAAGAAATGCCTGTTTTGGATATAACAAAAGAACAACTGGAATTTCTTGTAAATGAAACGGTTAATGAAGGATTAACTGTGCCAGGTGTTCAAAAGAAATTATCACTTCATTTATCAAGTGATATAGATGCAAGACTTACAATTGTAGATTATCCGACGGGTTATATATTAAAGCCGCAGACAGAAGAATTTGAAAATATGCCGGAATTTGAAGATCTTGCCATGCGACTTGCTGAGATCATGGGGATACAGACAGTGCCACATGCACTTATAAAAATGAATGGAGAGTATGCATATATTACAAAACGGATTGATCGGGAGATAACGGAAAAAGAAATCAAGTTATATGCAATGGAAGATTTTTGTCAGTTATCCTGTAGATTAACGCAAGATAAGTACAAAGGTTCTTATGAACAATGTGGCAGGATTATTAAGAAATATTCGACGACACCGGGACTGGATATGTCAGAATTGTTTTTACGTGTATTGGGCTCTTTTGTCATGGGAAATTCAGATATGCATTTGAAAAATTTTTCATTGAAAGAGACGGAACCTGGAAACAGGAAGTTTCAGCTGTCAAAAGCATATGATATGTTGCCTGTAAATATAATCATGCCGGAAGATAAAGAACAGCTTGCACTTACGATTAATGGAAAAAAACGAAATATTCATAAAAAAGAATTCCGGTTGTTGGCAGAAGCCTGTGGGATACCATCGAATGCAGCAGAACATATGCTGAAAAAAATATGTTCTAAGAAAGATAAATTTCTGAAGCAAATAGAGGAAGCATATCTGTCTGAGGAGAAGAAGGAAAACGTAAAGGAACTTATTTCAGAAAGGATTGAAATTTTGCAGTAAGTGGAGGAAACTGTCTGGCATGTTGGCAGAAAGCTGATGTGACAGAGATTTTTTATGAAGTTCTTTCGCTTGACATCTTCCGGTAGAGTATGCACAATAAAGATATTACAGATTTGTCGGGCAGAAATAAGTTATAAAAATAATGGGGTGACAAACATGCAGAACATTCTCATCGTAGTAGACATGCAAAATGATTTTATTGACGGCACATTTGGCACGAAGGAGGCTGTGGCCATTGTTCCGAAGGTGGAGGAGAAGATCCGAAATTTTGACGGAAAAGTATTCTTCACGAGAGATACCCATGAGACATATTATCTGGAAACACAGGAGGGGAAAAATCTTCCGGTTCCTCATTGTATCCGGGGGACAGATGGCTGGCAGATTCGGAAAGAACTGGATGTTCTGAGAAAAACAGAGCCAATTGATAAAGAAACTTTCGGTTCTACAGATCTTGCAGGGGAGCTGGTTACGATTAATGAGGATGAAGAAATTGGAAGCATTACCCTGGTAGGACTTTGTACAGATATCTGTGTGATTTCCAATGCACTTCTGATCAAGGCTTCTCTTCCTGAAGTTCCGATTTGTGTAGATGCCGCATGCTGTGCAGGCGTTACACCGGAGAGTCATGAGAATGCACTGAAAGCCATGGAGATGTGCCAGATCAAAATTCTCCGGTAAAAAAGACAGGATAATAAAAATAAAGAGAAAAATCAGAAATTCCCGCGTATATCAGGAAGGATATATGCGGGAATTTTTTACTTAAAAAATATAGTTATTTTAAGATAATTAACTGGTAAAATTTCACAGAGCACAATACTCTGTTTATATAAAGTTACCACTTTTTTTCTTAAAATTCAAGCTTTTAGCTCTGGAAAAACAGCTTTTTTGTCGTGGTTTTTCGTCAGATTTTACGGATAATATAGGGCTGCAAATGGGAAAGCAGCTGTAAAAGGAGGTAATACGCCGTCAGGATTATCGTCAGAAGGTACCTGGTGGTGGATAAAATATCTCATTTGTGATCAGACTATAAGAATTCTGTTTAACAGGAGGAAAAACAATGAGCAGAAAAGGAGAAAACATTTACAGGAGAAAAGACGGTCGCTGGGAAGCCAGGTATATCAAGGGCCACAGGCTGGATGGAAGGATCCATTATGGCTACTGTTATGGAAAAACATACCATGAAGCCAGGGACAAAATGAATCAGGCCCGTTTTGCGCTTATGAATAATCAGCCTCAGTCCGTGCGCGGAAGGAGAAAACATCTTTCCGATTATTGTGACGAATGGCTTTGCCTGAAACGGAGCAGCGTAAAGCCAGCTACTTTTGTAAAATATACAACGATTCTGGAAAAATACATCAAACCTGATCTGGGCGAATATTTTTCGGAAGCTGTCTCAGAAATACTTGTGGAGCAGTTCAGTTATCATCTGCTTCATGAGAAAAATCTTTCACAAAAAACAGTGCGGGATATTCTTTCCGTATTGAATTCCATTTTAGATTATACAGTAAAACAAAATCCGCTTGCCCGGTCTGTGGAAATCGTATATCCACGTGCAGAACAAAAAGAAATGCGTGTACTGACCGTTGAAGAGCAGAAAAGATTTACGGAATATCTTCTGAAAGATATGGACGTATGCCGGTTTGGCGTTTTGCTAGCACTTATGACCGGACTTCGAATCGGAGAACTCTGTGCCCTGAAGTGGGGAGATATTTCTCTGGAAGAAAAAGTCATTTATGTGCGTCACACCATGCAGCGCCTGAAAGATCTGAACCCTGTCAGTGAGGAAAAAACAAGAATTGTAACCGGCGGGCCAAAAAGCGGAAAATCTGCAAGAGTGATTCCCATGAATGAGGACATTGCAAATCTTTGCGCCCGGTGGAAAAAAGATAATCCGGATGCCTATATTCTGACCGGTAAAAAAGAGCAGTTTCTGGAACCGAGAACTTTGCAGTACAGGATGAAACTGTATACAGATGCCTGCAATCTGGAAGGTGTGCATTTCCATACTCTGCGCCACAGTTTTGCCACAAGATGTGTGGAGGCCGGTTTTGAAATCCGGAGTCTCTCGGAGATTCTGGGGCATTCCAGCACCAGGATTACTCTGGAATGTTATGTACACTCGTCTATGCGACTGAAGCGTGCAAATATGGAAAAACTGAAGTTGAAAACAGATGAAATGAAAAAAATTTTCAGACTGTAAATTTTTAAGAACCGTCAGAAATCGCCGTCAGAGACTGAAAAAAGGTTGATTTTCAGACAACTGCGAAAAATTTTACGCAGAGTATTGTGCTCTGCGAAAGAGCAGAAATACCGGCACGGACAAACAGTATGTATGAGCAGTGCCTGTTTTTTTGATTGCCATATCATACAAGAAGGAGGTATGAGGTATGATACATAGTCATTCATCTGGAAAACACAGCCTGCTGAAGAAGATGCTGGCGGTCTGTATTGCGTTTGCAATGATCTGCAGTGTTTCGATTTCAGCGTTTTCAGTAGAGGCCAGCAGCGAAAATACAGATGAAACAGTACAGTCTGTCATGACAGAGGAAGCGGGAGATCCGGAGGTAGCAGAGGCAGAGACGGACAGCGAACAGACGCCCGGGGAAGAACAGACGGAAGAACCGGAAGTCACTCCACCGGAAGATAATATGGAGAATCCGGATGCGGATAATGCGGAGCCGACCCCGTCAGAAGATAATGAGCAGCCAGCGGACCCGACTGTGACTGAGCAGCCGGAGGAGCCAACGGTGACGGAACAGCCAACTGCTACACCAACGCAGGTGGAAGAGCTGGAAAAGGATAAAGCAGATTCAGAGGTACAGACACAAGATGCGAAAGCAAAGTGGCCAACACCTACACCAGCATCCTCAACAACATATTCTGGGAAAGCAGCAATTTATTATCTTGCCAATCCTGCAGGAGATCCATGGACAAATGATACAGGAGCATGGGCACCGGCACAGGAAACAAGTAATACAATAGGAAATATTAATACAGATGGTGCAACCTGGGAAGATGGTTATGTAGGAAATACGGTTTACAAGGAGAAAAATATTAAATCAAATGTATCTAAGTATATTACTTCATGGCCGGATGGAAGTAAAGGTACAACCTGGACAGTAAAGCGTGGAGATGCGACTACTGGTTCATATTTCACATTTGTATTGGATTCAATCTGGGATAATTATAAAACTGCAATCAGTAAAGATACAGGGATTGCTCTTGGGGATCTTAATAAAGAAGATATTCTGGAGATTACATTAACGCCCCGTAAAATTTCACGTGACAATGGAGGAACATATCCATATCACATAGACTGTGCGCTGAGTATAAAAAGTAAAAGTGTATTTACCGCAAAATTCTGGGTAAAAGACCCGGGTGAGACGGACTACACACAGGTTGATGCGAAAAACTATAAAACTGGCGATTCTGTTGTCGAAACAACAAAAGCTGAGATAGGCAGTACAAAAGAAGTTAACGGAATAATCTATGTTCTGGATGGCTGGTATCCGGAAAATGAGACCGGAGGAGCTTACAAAGACCAGAAAATTACAAATTGGAATTATACCCCGAATGCCACAGAGTTGGCAGACGGTACCGTAAACTTCTATGCTCACTATATACCACTCTATACATCCGTAAATATCAAAAAGCTTGTAACCGGAAATATGGGAGATAAGAACAAACCCTTCCGTTTTACAGTCTCGGTAGTAAATGGAAATACTAATCTTCCATTTAAAATCGATGAGACACAGTATACAGGTTCAACGAAAATTACATTGTCAGATAACCAGACAAGAAAGCTGACACAAGTTCCGGTTGGAGCAACGGTGACAATTACGGAGGATGATTACAGCGGCAGCAGATATACAACTTCCTGTACAATAGACGGTTCTGCTTCTGCTGGTGACAGAATAGCGACAATATCCAATATTCAGCAATTGAATAACGATACCGCACATGAAGTCATTTTTACCAACAATAAAGAAGCCATTCCAGACACCGGTTTAAACCTTGGAACAACACCATATATTCTGGCGTTGGGAATTGTAGCCCTAGGTGCTGGGCTTCTGCTCTTCGGACGCAGAAAACGTCAGAGTTAAGGGCGGACATGCGATGAAGGAAAAAAAGACAGCAAAGAAAGGGAGCCGCAATGCACAGCCGGAGCGGCTTCCGGAAACAAATACAAAGGCGTTAAATCATGAGCAGGAAAAGCTGAGACAGTGGTTTCAGGAAGTAAAGTTCCGGAAGGTACTGTTTGGTGGAGTGGATGAGATCCAGCTCTGGAAAAAGCTGGAAGAGCTGAACCAGATCTACGAGACATCCTTAAGCGCAGAACGTGCACGTTACGATGCACTCCTTGCCGACCACCAGAGAAGCTGCAATGCCGTGATTCGCAAATATAAGAAACTTGCTGAAAGCAGGAATACCGGGCAGGATGCCGGAAAAGAAAAGGCAGACAGCTCCGGGGAAGAGGTGCGGGGGTGATGCGTGCTGAAAAAGATCAAACCTGTTCTCAGACAATCCGGAAAAGAAGATATTCTACAGAAATAAAGGAAGGCTACATCCGTCTTTTCTGGCGGATCGTGTTGATCGTGGCCGTTGGCTGGCTGCTGTTTACACAGGTTTTTCTTATAGGCCAGGCACCGGACAACGAAATGTTTCCGGCAGTGGACGCCGGAGATCTTCTCATCGGTTTTCGGATGGAACAGAATTTTGCAAAAAATGATGTCGTCGTCTATGAAGCCGGCGGCAAAACTCATGTGGGACGTATTCTGGGATGCGAGACGGATGTGGTTACAATGGATGACACAGGAACGCTTCTCGTAAACGGAACGGCCCAGACAGGAGAAATTGCATTTCCTACATATGCAAAGGAAGGGATCACATATCCCTATACAGTTCCGGAAGGCAGTGTATTTATTCTGGGAGATTACCGGACACAGGCAAAAGACAGCCGGGAATTCGGCCCCATCTCCACAGAGGATGTGAAGGCAAAAGTAATCACCATACTTCGAAGAAGGGAACTGTAAAAAACGGAACGGTTCTTCCATTTACGGGAGAACAACACAGTCAAAATGTATAAGCTGCTTTTTTATGAGCTTATAAATAAATTTATATTTCTAGGAGGATTTTCTTATGAAAAAGACAAAGAAACTGTTAGCATGTTTGATCGCAGCAGCCACCATGTTTACCATGGGAAGTACGGCGTTTGCGGCAGATACTACACCTACAGATCAGGAAACTGTTACTGTTAAGAAGGTTTACATGCTTACAAATGAAGGTACGACTTCTCCAGCAGAAACTTTCACATTAGAGCAGGTAGGGAAAGGTAGTGTATCAGACAGCGAGGCAACTACGGCTCCAGATCTTGGAACAATTACAGGTGCTGAATTTGCAAAGGGAGCAGCAACTGTTGATGGAACAACAGGAAATATAACAGTTGCATTGCCTGCTTATGACAATGTTGGTATTTATGAGTATACATTACGGGAAGTTGCAGGAACAAAAGCAGGTGTTAATTATTACGGAAATGATATTAAACTGAAAGTAACAGTAGTTAATGGGACAAATGGAAAACTTCGTATTGCAGCAGTTCATACAGAATCAACAGGAAAAAAATCTGATTCATTTGTAAACACCTATTCTGCAGGAACATTAGATATTTCCAAAACTGTTGAAGGTAATCTTGGTGATAAAGATAAGTATTTCGAGTTCAAAGTAACTTTAAGAGGTGTAGAAGGAAAAACATATGAAGAGTCTTATGCTGTAACAGGTGGAAGTGAAGGTGCAAGTAATCCTACATCTATTAAAATTGGCGAAGAGACAACTTTCAAACTGAAACATGGTGATACAATTAGCATTAAAAATCTCCCATATGGAGTAAGCTATACTGTTACTGAGACAGCTGCTGCAGGATATACCACAACAAGAAATGGTGACGACAGTACTGTAAATGCTGCTGATCAGAAAGTAGAATTTACCAATACTAGAACTGGCAACGTCGACACAGGCGTCAACCTCACAACCCTCCCATACATCCTCGTATTCGCAGGTGTAATCGTAATCGCAGGTGCAGCATTCATCACCAGAAGACGCAAATTCGAAGACTAATGATTATTCAGGCAGCAGAGAGGAGGCAGTATGAACGCATCTAAGTTTTTCCTGAAAGCAGCCAACTCTCTGATCACTGCCATTGTGGCATTGTTTCTGATCCTTGCAGCGGCATATTCCGGATACGCACTCTGGGATAATGCACAGGTTTATGCAGCCGTGGATGATGTTCAGTCTGAGCTTATGAAACTGAAGCCGGACCCGGAACAGAAGGATGGGGGAGCTTCTTTTGAGGAACTTCGAAAGATTAATCCGGATGTCTGCGGATGGATCACACTGGATCATACAAAAATTGATTATCCGATTCTACAGGGAGAAGATAACCTGACCTACATCAACACCGATGTATACGGCGATTTTGCACTGTCAGGAAGCATCTTCCTGGATTCAGGCTGTGATAACACATTCCAGGGAAAATATTCCCTGCTGTATGGCCATCACATGGCCAACCACAAGATGTTTGGTGATCTGGATCTCTATAGAAAAAAGAAGTTTTTTGACAAAAACACCACAGGCACCCTGATTCTCCTTGACCGTTCCTACAAGCTGGAAATTTTTGCATGTATGCAGGTTTCCGCTTCTGAGGATTCAATTTTTAACAGTGGGAAATGGCAGGCAGACACCAGCGGGCTTGTGGATTTTGTCAGAAAGAATGCAGAAAATATCCATCAGAAAACCATGGATCAGATTGGAAAGTCCGAAGATTTTTCTCAGATACTGGCAATGTCAACCTGCTCTTCGGAATTTACAGATGCAAGAACAGTTCTTCTGGCGGTAATGAAACCTTATTCGCCGGAGACGTAAGGAGGGGATGAAGACGAATATACGAAAATTTCCGGCAGTGCTCCTGCTTGCGGTTCTGTGCCTGACAGTTTTTCCGATTTCAGCTATGGCAGCTGGAGTTGCGGAAGTAAAGATTCCTGTCAGCGTGGAATTGTCAGGTGAGAAGCCATCTCCGGACGAAACTTATACGATCATTCTTCAGGGTGAGGACGAAGCGCCCATGCCGGAAGAAAACATATTGACAGTAACAGGAGCCGGGAAAGCGGAATTTCCGGCAGTGAGCTATTCTGTGCCGGGTGTGTACTGCTACACAGTTTCCCAGCAGCCGGGCAGCCTGAAAAAAGGCCATTATGACTCCACCGTTTATTACGTAAAAGTGACAGTAACAAACGGAGACTCCGGCGAGCTGGAAGCGGTTGTTGCCGCACATACAGATGCGCAGATGGTCAGTGAAAAACAGGACATCACATTTGTGAATACCTATGATCCTGCGGACACACCAACACCAACGCCGGAAAATACACCGACACCGTCTCCTGCATATACACCGACCAGTACACCGGCAACTCCGGTGACAACGACTCCAGATAAAACTGGCAGCAACCCAACTGCTTGTCATGTAAAATCCATGCCAAAAACCGGTGATAATACCAATATCGGAAAATGGATCGCAGTAATCTGCGTTTCCGGATGTGCGGTATTACTTATAATCGGTTTTGCCAGAAAAAAACAGAAGACGGATAAAAAATAAAATCTGAACAGCGGTGCGGCCGAAAAAAATTTTCTACCGTACCGCTGTTTTTTGTAAGGGATGAAGAATATGAACAGGGGACTTGAGCTGGAAGGCCAGAGATTTGGACATCTGACTGTGCTGAAAAGACTGGATGAACGTGAGAACCGGTACATTATGTGGCTGTGCCGTTGTGACTGCGGGAATGAAATAAAAGTAAATACAAGGCGTCTGGTGAGAGGAACCGTGGATAACTGTGGATGTATTCTGGAAAAAACGGCCAGACGTGGACCGGTGGCAGAAGACCTTACAGGTCAGAGATTCGGGAAACTTGTGGCAGTAAGAAGGATTCGGAGCCAGAACGGAAGAACCAGATGGGAATGCCGCTGTGACTGTGGAAATATCCATATCGTTACCGCACATGCGCTGAAAGCTGGAAAGTGTACCAGCTGTGGCTGCAGTCGTTACGAAAAGGGAAGGGGAGTCACAGATATCAGCGGCCAGAAATTCGGACGTCTGACTGCGCTTTACCACACAGATAAACGGAGCAAAAAAGGCTCAGTATTCTGGCATTGCCGCTGCGACTGTGGAAATGAAGTGGAGGTCACAGAAGACGGGCTTCTTCACGGCAATTACAAAAGTTGTGGCTGCCTGCGCCAGGAAATCTGGAAAGAACTTCCGGGGCAGCTTCATATGGTTGATGGAACCTGCGTGGAAATGCTGGAAAAGAGAAAACACCGCAGTGACAATACCAGCGGTTTTCGTGGAATCTACCATATGAATAATGGAAAGTACCGTGCCACCATAGGATTTAAGGGGAAGAGATTTTATATAGGAACATTTAAGAATTATGAAGATGCAGTACAGGCACGCCTGGAAGCAGAAAATACCATTCACGGAGGTTTTGTCCAGGCCTGGTATACCTGGAACAGCCTTGCGGAAAAAGATCCGAAGTGGGCCGAAGAACATCCACTGGTATACGAAATTGAGAGGGTAAACGGAGAGTTTCAGGTAATCACAAACATGAACCGGCAGATGGAGTTACCGGTCCATAAATAAACAGAAATCAGAACAGGCCGGAAAGACAATCATCAGTCTTTCCGGCCTGTTTTTCTGAAATATTTTGTAATATAATCTGGATGAAAAAATATAAGGTGCGTGATATAATTTCTGTAATATATAACAGTTATTTTTGCTGAAATAAAAGGAAACATATCTGGGGGAAATTATGCTGAAAGTAATCATTGCAGATGATGAGCCGAAGGTAAATCTTTTGTTGCAGAAGATTGTGGACTGGGAAAAACTGGGGTACCAGATCGCGGGAACTGCCAATGACGGGGAAAGAGCACTTCAGCTTATTGAGGAAGAAAAGCCGGATGTTCTGATGACAGATATCCGGATGCCGGGAGTGGATGGAATGGAGCTCATCCGGCGGGCAAAGGAACTGCGGCCGGATCTGGTTTTTATCGTGGTAAGCGGGTACCGGCAGTTTGAGTACGCACAGACTGCGCTGAAATACGGAGTGACCGATTATCTTCTGAAACCGGTAAATGCGGAAGAACTGACGCAGCTTCTCATCCGAATCCGTGAGGAAGAGGAGAAAAAGAGACGTCTGGATAACTGGACAGCGTCTGTGGACCGGCAGCTTCGTGAAAACGAGTGGAAGAAACGGGAACAGCTGGTAGATAATCTGCGGGAATACGCACAGGAAAACAGGGAGCTGAACGGTTATGAAAGCCTGAATCAGGAATATGGCTGTGATTTTCATGAAGGCACTTATCAGGTGATCATTATAAAACCGGATATTCCTTCTGCGGAAGAACATGGGGATGCATACAGGATCATGATGAAACGGTCGCTGTCTGTAGTTCAGAAAGCGCTGGAACAGTTTGCGGATGAATCTGCGGCGGCTGTTCATGCGGAGGGGATCATGGTTGTGATCTATAAGGAAAAGTATGATCCGGTACAGCTGCGCCAGTTTCTTACACGAGTCCGCAGAGAGATTGAAAATCAGAGAGATCTTTTCTGGGGAATCATTGTCACCATGGCAATGGGTGGCGAAAAACACAGGATCCAGGAGCTTCCACAGTCCATGAAAGAAGCCGTACAGCTCTGCAAGAATCGCATCACCGGTGGAAAAGGCGGCTGGCTTTCCTGGGATGCCGGCGACAATGAGACAAGGGAAGATTATGAGATGCTTCCGGAGGAACGGAAATATTTCCAGGAGATCGGAGAATATCTGGACAGCAAAAAAATCTCCATGGAGGTTGCCAGAACAGAAGGGATCATGACAGCTCGCAGGGCATCCGGAAGTCAGATCTATGACTGCTATATGGAAATTTCCGATGCAGTCCTCACAGGAATCCGTCAGAATGAAAAACTGGATATCGACAAAATCCGAAAAGATCTGATCTATGGATTTTACAGGTGTACCACAACCTCCGAGGCGTTTGGTTTCCTGAGAGAATATATTTCCGATCTGATCGAAAACTTTGAGAAGAAAAAAGAAACAAAAGAGCAGAAACCCATCACAGAAGCCAGAAAATATATCCAGGAGCATTACCTGGAGCCTCTGAAGCTGGAAGATGTAAGTAAACACATCGGATTTAACGCTACATATTTTTCTTCGGTTTTCAAGAAGGAAACAGGGAAGAACTTTCTGGACTATGTGACAGAGCTTCGCATGAACAAGGCAAAACAGCTCCTCTGCAGTGGTGAGATGTCTGTGAATGATGTGGCAGAGGCTGTAGGCTATCAGGACCTGAAATATTTTTCCAGATTGTTCAAAAAGAATGCCGGGATCAGCCCGTCCGATTATAAGAAAATGTATCAATAGGAGGAGGCCTGTGAGAGTGCAATGAGCCGTTTTATGACATACATTCGTTTTATTAAAAAACTGAAGCAGTTTCATAAAAATCGAAATTTGGAAAATGTGCTTCGGGAGGACTGGTCGTCATGCAGAGAGCTGGAAGAATTCTGCAGGGATATCACAAGCATCACGGAGGCCGGACCGGAAATGCGTTTTCAACAGAAGCAGGCGGAGTATCTGGCACTGCAGAACCAGATCAATCCTCATTTTCTTTATAATACCCTGGAAGCCATACGTGCGGATGCCCTGATCGCAGGTGTGGATCAGATTGCAGATACCACAGAAGCGCTGGCTACCTTTTTCCGTTATACCATCACGGATGTGGAACGGCTTGTGACCTTGTCTGATGAGCTGGAAAATGTGGAAGATTATTTTACCATTCAGAAATTCCGCTTCGGTGATCGGATGAATCTGGAACTGGAACTGAACGATGAGGAGCTCTTAAGCGCCAGGATGCCAAGGCTTGTGCTGCAGCCTCTTGTGGAAAATGCGGTTGCCCATGGCCTGGAAGAAAAGACAGGAGAGGGAACCGTGAAGGTGGTAGTGGAAAGCAGCCGAAATGTTCTTTATATTTATGTAAAGGATGATGGTGTAGGTATGGATACCGAACAGATGGAGAAACTCAACGAAATCTTTTCTGCGCAGAACCGTACCAGGAAACGCTTTGGAGATGGCAGGAACCGAAAGGGTGGTATTGCACTTCCCAATGTAAACAGCCGCATTAAGCTGCTGTTTGGAGAAGATTACGGACTGCATGTGTTCAGTTCGGAAGGAATGGGAACCGAGATCCGCATGCTTCTCCCGCTGATCTACGATGACGGAGAAATCAATCTGAGGTAGCGTAAATGAAAGAAGAACTTCTTAGAATTGAAAATGGCCTTCTGCCTGTAAAAAATAAAAAGATCATTCTGGATCTGGAAATTTCCAGAGGAGAATGCGTGGGAATTTTTCCGGACAGTATCTCGGACTCGGATATGATCCTGAATTTTTTTCGCGGGACTATGGATCTGAAAACGGGAAAAACATTTATCTGTGAGGAACAGGCGGACAGTATGTCCATACACAGGGAGATTTCCAACCGGGTTGCGGTTCTGGAGAGAAAAACCAATTATTCGCCGGAACTGACAGTAGGAGATTATCTTTTTTCCCTGAAAGGAAATCTTGGGATCAGGGACCGCAGGGAAATGAAGAAAAGGTTCAAAAGCCAGGAGGCTTTGGAAATGAAGGAGCTGCTGTGTGGGGAAATTGACTGGAAGGACCGCATCCGGGATCTAAGCCCCATTGATTATGGAAGGGTATTTTTGTTCCAGTCCTGGCTGTATGATGTGGATATCCTGGTTTTCAGTTTCCTGACAGAGTATCTCCGGCCTGATGATATCGAACGTTTTATGGAATACAGCGAGCTTCTTCTCCAGAGAGGAAAGGCTGTTTATATTCAGGATCAGAGTTATGAATTTCTGTTCCGCTACGCCGGAAGGATCGATATCCTGAAAAAAGGTCTGATCTGTTACCGGCTTAGTGTGGATGAGTATGAAAAAGAAAAACTGTATACAGCAGCTTCTGGTGTATGGAAAGGCGCTGTACCGGTCACGGCAGGAAAAGGAAGGATCATTCTGGAAATGGATCATATAAAATTTCATGATCAGGAAGAGGAACCTTTTTCACTGAAGGTCAGAAGCGGAGAGATCGCGGTGATCCGTGACAACGATTACAAAACAGCCAGCAGATTGGTAAACACGCTGGCCGGCAAACAGAGATGGAGAGAAGGAGAAATCCGCATTAACGGAGAAAAAGCAACCCCCGGAATTCTGAAAAATTACCTTGGAAAAAAGATCGGCATCCAGACCTCTGTTACCAGCAGATGTAACAACAAAGAGTTCTTAAATCGCCTGCGTATTGTGTGAAAAATATAAAAATCCAAAAATCATCCCCCCTGATATGAAAAATGTCGGTTGGAAAGTGAGCATAAATTGTTTAATATATGCTCATAAACAAACCAAAACATTATCAGGAGGGATTTTTAATTCCCCTGTATGGTTATTAAGCGAGGAAAAAGGAGAGGAAGGGAGAAAATCTATGGAATATGTTCTTGAGCTGAAAAACATCTATAAGTCATTTCCGGGTGTGAAGGTTCTCGAGGATGTTACCCTTCAGGTCAGACCAGGTGAGGTACACGCCCTGATGGGTGAAAATGGTGCCGGTAAATCCACACTGATGAAGATTCTAATGGGAATTTACAAGGCAGACCAGGGAAGTATCTTTCTGGAAGGTAAAGAAACTGTCATACACGGGCCGAAGGATGCCATGAGCAAAGGAATTTCCATGATCCATCAGGAGCTGAACACAGTGCTGGACATGGAAGTGGCAGAGAATGTTTTTGTTGGAAGAGAGCTTCTTAAAAAAGGATTTGAGAAGCTGAAGATCGTGGATATCGCCAGAATGAGAGAGGAGACCGGCAAATATTTCCGGGAAATGAATATCGATATTGATCCCCGGGCAAAGATGCGTACCTTAAGTGTAGCGGAAATGCAGCTGGTAGAGATTGTAAAGGCAATCTCACTGAATTCCAGGATCATTGTTATGGACGAGCCTACATCCGCCATCACAGAGAAAGAAGCAACTGTACTTTTTGCACAGATCGAAAGACTGAAAAAACAGGGTGTTGCCATTATCTATATTTCTCATAAGATGGATGAGATCTTCCGGATCTCAGATACCATCACAGTTTTAAGAGATGGTCAGTGGATTGGAACCAAACCGGCAAAAGAGGCAGGCGTTAATGTCGTTATCGTAAACCAGAGAATCAGTGATCCGGAAGCTGCTGACTGCTATGTAGGTGCAGATGCGGCAACCACAGGTTCCAAACTGATGGAAGAGGTTATGAAGGACATCGACGGAAAAGGTAATGTAGCTCTTCTTCTTGGACCTATGGGTTCTGACGGACAGGTTGGACGTTCTGAAGGCTTTGACCAGGTACTTGCAGATTATCCGGATGTAACCGTAGCATTCCAGGATACTGCAGAGTGGCAAACAGAGCCGGCACTTACCATTGTTGAGAACTGGCTGAACGCAGGAAAAGAGATCAGCGCAGTAGTTGCACAGAATGACAGTATGGCTGTAGGTGCTGCGAAAGCCATTGCAGATGCACAGAAGACAGGTGAGATCAAAGTATATGGAATCGATGCTACATCGGAAGGACTTCAGGCAGTTCTGGATGGAAAGCTTCAGGGAACCATGGCACAGGGTACTGCTGACCAGGGAAAATTTGCAGCAGATGCATGCGCAGACCTTCTGGATGGCAAGGAAGTTGATTCCGAGACCATCGTAGATAACGTATACTACACAGCAGACAATGCTCAGGAAGCACTGGATGCCATTGCAAAATAAGTAAAACAGAGATATGCGAAATATATGAAAACGGGCGGAAGGCGGGAAGGTAAATTTCCCGCCTTCTGTTTTAACTGAGAAATTGGGAGGGTTTTAACATGAAAATTGCATTTGATGTAGATGTTCTGGCAAAACAGATGGATATCAACCGTATGGTCCACCAGGTTGCTGACTGGGGTTACAAATATATTGAACAGTCTCCGCACCCCAGGATCAATCCTTTTTACAAGCATCCGCTTTTTTCGAAGGAATGTGAAATGGAATACCGGGATGCGCTGCGTGAGACCGGCGTGGAGATTTCTTCCTTCATCTGTGTCTACCGCTGGTCCGGCCCTACAGAGGAGGAGCGTCAGTTTGCAGTTGCCAATTGGAAAAAAATGATCGAGATCGCAGTAAACATGGGAGTTCCTGTGATCAATACCGAGCTTTCCGGTGATCCGAACCAGGCAGAGATCTGCAACGGTATGTGGTTCCGTTCCATGGAAGAACTTCTTCCGATCATTGAAAAAGAAGGCCTTCGTGTGGAGATCCAGTCTCATCCCTATGATTTCTGTGAGCTGAATAATGAAACCTGCGATATGGTAAAATCCTTCCGTTCCAAAAATCTGGGTTACGTATATTCTTCCCCTCACGGATTTTTCTACGATCAGGGAAAGGGTGATGTGGAAAGCATGCTGAAATATGCAGGCGATGAACTGACCCATGTGCTTTTTGCAGATACCTTTAATCAGACTATGGACTGCCGCTACATTCTGAATCCGCCGTCACTGAACGGAAGGGGAAAAGCAGATGTGACGGTGCACCAGCATCTGGCCATGGGCGAGGGAGATGTTGATTTTGACGGTATCTTCCGTACCTTAAGAGAAATGGATTTTGCAAAGAAGCAGCTTGCACCGGATGCCCCGAAGGTGGGTGGTGACAATATCGCCTGTATATCCATGTTCGGCTTCCCCGAGAAGATGAACAAACAGGCTCCGGAGGCAAGAGAAAGGATTGAAAAAGAACTGCTGAAGTAAACTGAATATTCTTGCATAAGCTGTCGCATTAATGTGCTACAGCTTATTTTTTTGAAAAATACCGATAAAAATGTGGACAAAACCGAAAATAATGGTTGATATATACACATGCCTAAAAATCAAAAAATGAAAATTATACGAAATATATAATATAAACCCGGAACGGATAAAAAATATATAGACATATTTACAAATCGACATCGCGGATATCAATACCGGAAGAAGTGGTGAAATAACGGGAGGAAGAGAATATGCTGAAATTTTTTAAAGGAAAAGATAAAGGAAATTTAATCTATGCACCCTGCAAGGGTAGAGTGGTTCCCCTTGCGGAGGTTCCGGACCCTGTCTTTGCGGACAAGGTACTGGGTGACGGTTTTGCAGTGATCCCGGCAGATGGCAGGATATATGCTCCGGCAGACGGTGAGGTGGCAATGGTATTTGATACGCTTCATGCAGTTACGCTGACAAGCACTCAGGGCGCAGAAATACTGATACATATCGGACTGGATACAGTCACACTTAAGGGCGAACCTTTTAAAGCGCACGTTGCAGCAGGTGACAAGGTTAAAAAGGGTGATCTTCTGATAGAGGCTGATCTGGACAAAATTGAGAAAGCCGGTTTAAACACGATTATCCCGGTTCTGATCTGCAACACAGATGATTACGGAAAGATAAGCCTCCAGAAGGAGGGGGATGTTTCGGCGGATGAAGCCGTCCTCAAGCTTTCATGATCATCTTCATGCAGCTGACAGGCTTATAGCAGCCCGGAGATAGTAGCAATTTTCGGGGTGTTATAACCGGAGTGATCCGGTCAAATATATTTATTTTAAGGGAGGGGAAATATATGAAATTTCTTCAAAAACTGGGAAAAGCGTTAATGCTTCCGGTGGCAGTACTGCCAATCTGTGGTATCCTCATGGGTATCGGATACTGGTTATGTCCGGCAACCATGCAGGGTGGAGACATTCATGGCGCAGCCAATCTGATCGGTCTGTTTCTGGTTAAGGCAGGCGGAGCTCTGATCGAGAACATGGCAATCCTTTTTGCTATCGGTGTTGGTGTCGGTATGTCAGAAAAGAATGACGGAACCGGCGGAATTGCTGCACTTGCATCCTGGCTGATGCTCACAACACTTCTTTCTACAGGATTTGTTACAACCATCATTCCATCAATCGCTGACAGTGCAACAAAAACTCTTGCGTTTGACAAAATTGCGAATCCTTTTATTGGAATCCTTGCCGGTATCATCGGATCTACATGCTATAACAAATTCAAGAGCACCAAGCTTCCTGACTGGCTGTCATTCTTCAGCGGCAAGCGCTGCGTAGCGATCATTGCAGGAGTAGTTTCCATTATCGTATCTGTTGTATTACTGTTTGTATGGCCATTACTTTTCAGTGCACTTGTAGCATTAGGAAAAGCAGTTGCAGGTATGGATATTGTTGGTGCAGGTATCTATGCATTCCTGAACCGTCTGCTGATCCCTACCGGATTACATCACGCACTGAACAATGTATTCTGGTTTGACACCATCGGACTTGGTGATCTTCAGCACTTCTGGGCAGGTGAAACCTCTGCAGATGTATCCTGGAGCCTTGGAATGTACATGTCCGGATTCTTCCCATGTATGATGTTTGGTATTCCTGGTGCAGCACTTGCAATGGTTAAATGTGCGAAACCTGCAAAGAAAAAAGTTGCCATCGGTCTTGTTGCTTCCGCAGCGATCTGTGCATTTATCTGTGGTGTAACTGAGCCGTTCGAGTTTGGATTTATGTTCCTTGCTCCTGGCCTCTATGTGATCTATGCATTACTTTACGGTATCTTTACCATGATCACAGTTGCTCTTGGATTCCGTGCAGGCTTCAGCTTCTCTGCTGGTGCGATGGATTTACTTTTCTCATCCTCACTTCCGGCAGCACAGAAGACATGGCTCATCCTTCCTCTTGGAATCGCAGCATTCATCGTATTCTATGTTGTATTCCTTTTTGCCATCAAGAAATTTGATCTGAAGACTCCGGGAAGAGAAGACGATGACGATCTTGAGGCAGAGAAGAATATCGAGCTTGCAAATGATGACTATACTGCTATTGCTGCGAAGATCCTCGAAGGCTGTGGCGGAAAAGAGAACATCACAAGCATCGATAACTGCATCACAAGACTGAGACTTGAGGTTAAGGATATTACAGCTGTAAATGATAAGGTGATCAAATCTGCAGGTGTTGCAGGCGTGATCAAACCTGGAAAAACTTCTGTACAGGTTATCATCGGAACCAAGGTTCAGTTTGTTGCAGATGCATTTTCTGCGCTTTGTAAATAATGGCTTTTTTGGAGTTAGGTATTTGTTAAAATAATTATGGGGGCAGCAGAACTGTGAAAACGGTTCTGCTGCTGTTTTTTTGTATACCTTATATTGACCGATACTTTCAAAAAGCGTACAATGTTACTTCGATAAAAAGCAACCGGTCAGTGCGTTTACAATTGCAATATTTCTACAGGGGGAATGAAGTTAATGAAATCCTGCATATTTCACAAAAAATATCTTTTAGCCGGCATATATATTATTTTTGTTCTGTTTACCTGCTGTAATTCCCGATTTTATCATACACCGCTGGCAAAAATATGTTCCGTAACAGAAAAACAGACTCTGAGCAGAGAAGGAACCAGGGGCTCAAAAGAATATTACTATACTCAGAATATTACGGCACGGATATTAAACGGTTCGCATAAAGGGGAAAAAATAACGGTCTCTAATGAATATACATCTTCTCAGGTTCAGACCAAGAAATATCATAAAGGAGACACCGTTCTTTTAAGCGGTTCAAAGGAAAGCCCCGGAAAAACGATACGTTCTGTAAAAAGGGATGGGTATCTGGCATTACTGGCAGGAGGATTATTTTTTCTTCTGATCTGCATTACAGGAAAGCAGGGATTTTACACGATCATATCACTGATACTGAATACAGTCATATTTGCGTATGGATTTCAGGCTTTTACAGAAGGGAAAAATATTTTAAATATCTGTAATGTCATCGCAGTTCTTTTTTCATTGACTACATTGATCTGCTTAAATGGAATTCACAGAAAAACATTTTCCTCAGTTCTTTCAACACTGTGTGTTCTGTTTCTGATCATGGCATTGTTTGAATTTTCTATTTATATGTACGGAGATCTGGATTATTCCAATCTGGAATACCTTGGAAGTACAGGCAATTCAGCAGATATATTCTGGGCAGATATTATGCTGACAGGACTTGGTGCAATTATGGATGTGACGGTGACGATCAGCGCAGCAGTAGGAGAGATCGTACGGAAAAATCCATCGGTTTCTCTGAGAAGACTGATACATTCCGGTCGTGAAATCGGATATGATATTATGGGAACCATGATAAATGTACTGCTGTTTGTTCTGGCAAGCGGCATGATTCCCATGTTCATACTTAAGATGAATAATGATATAAGCTTTGTAACGATCGTGAGATACCACATTCCATATGATATCTGTCGTTTTCTGATAGAAAGCATTGGAATTGTACTGGCAATACCGGTATCCGTTTTTATTGCTTCAGCGATTATGAAAATACCATCATGGAAAAGGAGTGGCAGAAAATGATCATTTTTCTTACATTGGTCTTGATTATGTTGATGGTCCTGATCGGTGGTGAACGTGGAGCCATGTCAATTATGACACTGGCAGGGAATATTGTAATTTTGTTTTTTTCAATTATGCTGATGTCTGCCGGTTTTCCTGTACTGCTCCTGATATTGGTGGCAGGTGCAGGTGTCTGTTATATTTCTCTGTTTTATCAGAACGGAAATAATCCAAAGACGCGGGCGGCTTTTCTGGCTACACTGCTGGTAATGTTACTTTTGTTTGTTCCGATTTATATTATCACATGGAGATCAGGAAGCTACGGATTAAATGAGATCCAGATTTCAGAAGATGATTTTATGTATTATTACAGTACGGATCTTCATATCAACATGCTTCATGTAGGAATATTTGTAACTGTTTTCAGTACTCTTGGAGCTGTTATCGATACGGCATTATCCGTAACCTCCTCTGTATATGAAGTCTGGACCCATAAAAACAGTCTGACAGCGAAGGAGCTTACAGCTTCCGGCTATCAGGTCGGAAAAGAAATCATAGGTACAACAGTAAATACACTGCTGTTTGCTTATCTTGGGGGAACTATTCTGTTATTTTCATACATTCAGACACAGCAATATACCCTGGAAATTATTCTTAATTCCCAGTTCCTTTTTCAGGATGTTGCGGTTATGTTATTTGGTGCGGTGGCATGTCTTATTACCGTCCCGGTGTCGATCAGATGCATCATCCGGCAGATTCCATGAAGCGTAAAGCAGTGTCAGATTTGTCGTAAATGTCATAAATTTGTGGTCAAAAAATGATGAGAAATGGAGAGTGCTAATTAAATATTGTGAGCGAAGTAAGGCGTGAGTCATAAAATATGGCTTGCGTCTTTTTCTTTGCCAGAAAGGAAGTTATAAGTTTGAAGGAGTAAATGTATGGACAACATGTAAAAGGAGCCAGTAAAACAACTCCAGGCTTTGCTGTTATGGATTATGAATAGAACACACATTCACCGAATGTTAGTTATCTGTTTTATTACAACACATCACAGATGCATAGAACATTCCATCCTCTGTTTTAAAGTGGCAGACACCATTGTAATGTGCGGCAATGTTTTTGACCGATTGTGTGCCGAGCCCGAGTCCCTTATGCTTCGTTGAAACAAGCTTGTCATCATTTGTACATTTGAGTGTTCCTGAGAAGGTATTGTCCACCGTAATACAAAGCGAACTGCCGGTCAGGTTGGCACGAATCAAGATTTTCCGGTCATTGCCAGACTCATTTTTGCAGGATTCCAGTGCGTTTTCAATCAGATTGCCGAATATAACAGAAATATCGGTATCTGAAACGAAGATATCATTCGGAATCTTAACTTTAACAAAATAATTAATACAGTTATCCTTAGCCTGCTGAGCAAAGTAGAGCAATACAGCGTTTGCGGCAGTATTTTCGCAAAAACGGACAAGAGAGTTATCCGGAAGGCTTTTGCTGTACTCATTAAGGTAATCATGCAGCACATCAAGTTTTCCTTCCGTCAGGTATTCTTGTATGAGAGCGATATGATGACGCACATCATGCTTTGCACGGCGGGCGTCAGTGATTTTACGGAAAATGTGTACGCAAAATGTGAAGAAAGTGTGAAATTAGCACTCACCTCTTGACAGTGCTAATAATGCGTGTTATAGTACATACAGAACAAAGGAAGAGAGAAAAAAGAAATCTTCCGGAGAAAGTTCTTACAGAATTAGCAGATGTTTTCAGAAACAGTAAATTAAAAACGCCTGCGCAGCACGCAGCGAATATAGATCAGGAGGAATGAGTTATGTTAATGCCAAGTATTTTCGGAGAAGATTTATTTGATGATTTTATGGGATATCCGACAGGCCGTCAGGCAGCTGCCAATGCTTATCCTCAGGTGAAGGATATGATGAAGACAGATATCCGTGATGTAGATGGCAATTATGAACTGGAGATCGATCTTCCGGGATTTAAGAAAGAGGATGTGAAGATCCAGCTGAAGAATGGTTATCTGAACATTCAGGCAACCAGAGAAGAGAAGAAGGACGAGAAGGATGATAAAGGTAAATATGTTCGCAGAGAACGTTATACAGGAACCTGCAACAGAAGCTTTTATGTAGGCTCGAGCATTAAGCATGAAGATATCCATGCGAAATATGAGAACGGAATCCTTCATGTAACCTTCCCGAAGGAAGAGACCAAGAAAGAAGCAGAAGAGAAGAAATTTGTTTCTATTGATTGAACAGCATTTATTGTGAAGCCCAGGTACTGGATTGCAAGTCCTGGGTGATGGGATATAGCATAATAACAATATCCGGAACAACCCAAACGGATATTGCAAATATTAAAGATCCAAATTGCACATTGCATTTGTTTATATAAATGAATATAACCCCCTTTTTTCCACCCCTCTGCCAATGCCCGGCAGAGGGGTTCTTTACGTTTCGGCCTGAAGTACAGAGGTGAATTCTGATTAACTTTACACTCTTTCCTCACTCTGTTATACTTGGAATAGGTAAACAGCGGAAATTCGGCAATACTATAAAATTGGGGAAAGAGTTTTTACAGAGGTGAATATATGGGAGATAAGATCAAGGTTATCATGGACTGTGATCCCGGAATCGATGACGGGATCGCACTGGCATATGCGGCAGCACATCAGGATGAACTGGAGCTGCTTGCAGTGACGACATCTGCAGGAAGTACCAGGATAGAAAGAGTGACCCAAAATGCACTGGAGCTGGTGGATTTTTACGGACTGAAGGTTCCGGTGGCAGGAGGCCAGGACCGTCCTCTTGTAAAAGCGGCAATTTATGCGGAAGAATTCCACGGAGAGACAGGGCTTGGCCATTGCGTACTGCCGGAAGCAAAATCAGAGGCTGCTTCTGATAATGCAGTGCTTTTTATACGTGACATTCTGAAGGCCATTCCGGAGGGCGAGCAGGTAGTAATGATCGAAACTGCACCAATGACTAATCTTGCACTTCTGTTGAAGGTTTTTCCTGAAATAAAGAATAAGATCAGAAAAATTGTATTTACAGGCGGCGCAGCAAAAGGCGGAAACATCACACCGGCAGCGGAATTCAACATCTACGCAGATCCGGAGGCGGCAAAGATCGTATTCGATTCCGGAATCCCACTGATCATGTGTGGACTGGATGCTACCCTGAAATGTAATCTCACCAGAAACCAGATCATGAAGCTGTGCCAGTCCGGTGATCCGGCAGCCAGAGCCTGTGGAGATATGGCTGGCTACGTACTTGAAAATTTTTCCAAATATCGCTGCGTGGCAAGTATCCATGCTGCTGTACCGTTTATGTATCTCATCCATCCGGAGTTCTTTAAAACAGAAAAAGTATTCCTGGATGTGGATTGTTCAGACGGTGCCGGACGGGGTGCCACATTATGCGATTTCCGCTGGTGGCTACACGAAGAAGACGAAATGAAAGATATGATTCTGACAGATGCAGATACAGAAAGCTTCCAGCAGGAGCTGTTTGAAGCGATTTATTCTGTGTCCGAATGCAAAAATATGAAATAGCCGGACAACGATCCGGAAACAGCTGCATTTATGAAGCAGCTGAGCAGTCAGATAAGAGGACAGAAAACCCATGAACTATATTGTATTTGACCTGGAATGGAACCAGAATCCGGATGGAAGAAGACATCCGGATAGTCGGCTCCCGTTTGAGATCATAGAGATCGGGGCAGTAAAATTAAATGAAAAAAGAGAGATCGTTGATACCTTTCAGTGCCTGATCAAGCCCAAAGTGTACCACTGGATCCACGACAGTATCCACGAAGTGATCCACGTGGATTATCATGAACTGGAAAAAGGCATCCCTTTTCCAAGGGCGATCCGCAGATTCCTGGAATGGTGCGGGGAGGAGTATCGCTTTTTTACCTGGGGAGACCAGGATGTGATGGAACTTCAGCGCAATATGAAATACTATAATCTTCTGAAGCTGATGCCAGGGCCGGTGCATTACTACGATGTGCAGAAACTTTTCAGCATAAAATTCGAGGACGGAATATCCAGGCGTTCCCTGGAATATGCTACAGACTACCTGCAGCTTCCCAAAAGCCGGGATTTTCACCGGGCACTGGCAGACGCCAGCTATACTGCCAGGATACTCCTGGAGATCGATGAAGCCTGCATGATCCGCCATCCGTCCCTGGATGTATATCAGAATCCAAAATCCAGAGACAGCGAGATCTATATTTCCTATACAGACCATGACAAGTTTGTGTCCAGGGAATTTGTATCAAAGGAGCGTCTGATGAAGGACCGTACTATGGTAAGTACCATGTGTCCTATCTGCAGATGCCCTGCCAAGAGGAAGATCCGCTGGTTCAGTACCAACAATTCCAAGGTATATTACAGCCTTGCCCTTTGCCATGAGCATGGACCTGTTGCCGGAAAGATCCGGATCCGAAAAACCGACGAGGGAAAATATTTCGGGGTGAAGACCCTGAGAGCAGAAGATACAGAAGCGGCGGATGAGATCCGTGAAAAGCACGAATCTCTCCGCCGCAGGAAAATGTTACGAAGCCAGGAGAAGATCTGATACGATGTTTCGTTCGTATTGCATTCCCCATCCGACCATTTGTTTCTTATAATAATATTTGCTTTTCAGACGCAGTGGGCCGACAGCATTCTGAAGAACGGCCTGGCGTTTGTTAAGCTGTGATTTTTTGATACCTTTTGGAAGAGTCACATAAACCTTTGTCTGATAATAAAACGGATAGGTGTTTCCGTTATTCTTAAGGATATATTTGTCACAAGGGAGTACCTTAAACGGGACTGGCTCCATGGACACCTTCATATCCACCTTTTCAAAATTTTCAAAACCATAATTAAAAAGAGAAGCGGTATCGCTGTAAGCATTTGCCGCGGAAGTAGAATTCAGGATCACGGCTACCAGCGTTATATTTCCCCGTTTGCAGTAGGTGACAAGTGTGTTGCCGGATGCATCCGTGTAGCCTGTTTTTCCGCCACGGACGCCTTCATAATAATATTCGCCGTTTTTCATCATCTTGTGATGATTGAGCAGCTGGCGGGCTTCCGCAAATTTATTGGTAGGCGGGATCTCGTAATAACGTTTGGTGCAGTATCGCCGGAAAAGAGGATTCAGCCAGGCGGATTTGGCGATCTTTGCCATGTCGGAGGCTGTGGTGTAATGATTCTCATCCGGAAGACCGTTGGGATTGTTAAAGTGTGTGTTCTTGCAGCCAAAAAGCTTGGCGCGCCAGTTCATGAGTTCTGTGAATTTCTTTACAGAGCCGGAAACTTCTTCCGCAACGGCGACAGACATTTCATTAGCGGACTGGAGCATGACAGCCATCAGGGCCTGATCCCTGGTGAATTCTTCACCGGGAGCAGCATAAATACTGGAATCTCCGGCAGTTACACTGGTGGAAGCGTTCTCAGATACGGTAATGTTTGTCTTAGCGTTCAGATTTTCGCAGGCAAGCAGTGTAGTCAGGATCTTCGTGATGCTGGCAGGGTAGAGCTGTGTGTCCGCATTTTTGGAATAAAGAACGGATTCTGTATTTACGTCCATAAGGACTGCAGCCTGTGCTTCGATGCCGGGACCTTTGGGCCACCCGTCAATGGAATCGGTGTCGGCAGCCTGTGAATAATAGCTGGAGTGAGCAGGCGTGACTGCTGCGGCCTGACCATCAGGAATCGGTGTGGCAGTGACGATAGGATCACCATATTCATCGTATCCATAGGCAGCCGCCGCGCAGGGAGCTGCGCCTGTGAGCAGGATCCCTATGCCGAGAATGCCTGCAAAGATCCGGCGCAAGGATCGTTTTTTCATATTTTTCATAACAAGATACCTTTCAGTGATAAATCCGGGCGAGAAGGTTATTATTCATTTGAGAATCAGTAACCGAAAAAATCTTGCCCGTTTTGTGATGAGGTGCAGTATTTCATTAATTATAGCATTGTATTAATGAAACGCTGTATTTTTGCCCTCAAGATTCTGTAGTAGTATACCACTTTCCTCCCGGAAAAACCACTGACAGACTATGAAAATTCCATTAAGACTTTTTTTGGATTATGTCAAAATATTATTGATTCACCTTGCATTTCAAACGTAGGATGTTTATACTATGGATTTAGACAGAGTAAATTTTTTTAAAAGCAAAGGTAGGATGTTTAATGAACGAGAAGACAATCAGTGCTGAGATCCTGAATAAATATCCCATTCCGGACGTGGCGGAAGTGGACAGGCTTCTGACTGAGGAGGCAGAAAAATTCGGCTTAAAGATCATAGTTCTTGACGATGACCCCACAGGCGTGCAGACAGTACACGATGTGTCCGTTTATACGGACTGGAGTGTAGAGAGCATGAGAGAAGGCTTTGCAGAGAAAAACAAGCTTTTCTTTGTACTGACCAATTCCCGTGGTTTCACAGAAGAAGAAACCATAAAGGCTCACCGTGAGATCGTAAACAATGTTCAGAGCGCAGCAGATGAGGCCGGCATGGAATATTGCATCATCAATCGAAGTGATTCTACTTTGAGAGGACATTTTCCGCTGGAAACCAAAATTGTAAAAGAAGAGATGGAAAAGAGAAATCCATGGAAAGTGGATGGCGAGATCCTTTGTCCTTACTTTAAAGAAGGCGGAAGATTTACATTAAACAATGTCCATTATGTAAAATATGGTGATGAGCTTGTTCCGGCAGGTCAGACCGAGTTTGCAAAAGATGAGACTTTTGGTTATACATCCAGTAATTTGTGCGAGTATGTAGAGGAGAAGACAAAAGGTGAGTTCAAGGCAGAAGACTGCGTTACAATTTCCCTGGAGCTTCTTCGCAGCATGGATTACGCTAAGATCCGGAAAAAACTTATGTCAGTGGAAAACTACGGAAAGATCATCGTAAATGCCATTGACAATATTGATGTGAAGATTTTCTGTACAGCGCTTTACCGTGCCATTGCACAGGGAAAACATTATACTTTCCGTACAGCAGCAGCCCTGGTAAAAGCATTCGGCAATATTTCCGACAAGGCTTATCTTGCCAGGGAAGAGATGATAAACAAAGAGACAGCGGCAGGAGGTATTATCGTCGTAGGAAGCCACACAGCCAAGACAACTGCACAGTTAAATGAGCTGAAAAATATTTCCGATATTACATTTATCGAGTTAAATTCCGATCTGGTCCTTGAAGAAGGAAAACTGGAGGAGGAGACAAAACGTGTCCTTACCATGATCCAGGATCTGATCCGCAAAGGAAACACAGTGTGTGTTTCTACAAAACGTGCGCTTTTAAAAGTAGAAAACGATACACCGGAGGAAGCACTGAAGCGTTCTGTAAAGATCAGCGATGCCCTTCAGAAATGTGTGGGAGAGCTTGAGGTGACACCTGCCTTTGTAGTTGCAAAAGGCGGCATCACATCCAGTGATGTAGGCGTAAAAGCCCTGAGAGTAAAACATGCAAAAGTCCTGGGACAGATAAGACCTGGAATCCCTGTATGGCAGACAGGCAGAGAAAGCAAATTCCCTGGGATCCCATATGTGATCTTTCCGGGAAATGTGGGCGAGATCAAAACCTTACGTGAAGCAGTAGAAATTTTAATGAATAAATAAAGGAGATCAGAAAAATGAAAGTAGGATTAATTTATACCAGTACAACACCGGAGCTTATCGAACTTGTAGAAAAAGAAGTAAAAGGACAGCTTGGAGAAGATGTAGAGTTATACAGCATTGAGGATCCTTCTATCCTGGCAGAGACAAGAGATGCAGGATATGTTACACCGAAAGCAGCAGCCAGACTGATCGGAATGTACATGAAGGCAGTAGGCGAGGACTGCGAGGCAATGTTAAACCTGTGCTCATCTGTAGGTGAAGTTGCAGATGCAGCCCAGGATGCGGCAAAATATATCGGTGTGCCGATCGTCCGTGTAGATGAGGAGATGTGCCGTGAAGCAGTACGCCAGGGAAAGAAGATCGGCGTAGTGGCAACTCTGGCGACAACACTGGAGCCAACCAAAAACACGATCCTCCGTATGAGCCGTGAGTGCGGAAAGCATGTGGAGCTGGTTGACTGCCTGGTAGAGGGAGCGTTTGGCCTGAATCAGGATGAGTTCCGCGCAAGAATGGCAGAAAGCATTGAGAAGATCGCAGATGATGTGGACGTAGTACTTTTTGCACAGGGAAGCATGGCATACTGCGAGGAATATATTGCTGAGAAATTCGGCAAAATTGTTCTTTCAAGCCCGAGATTTGGAGCTGCTGAGTTAAAGAAAGCACTGGTGAAGAAGGGAACAGTAAAATAAAATGAGTGAAACTGGGAAGAAAAAATCAGTAGTTGACAGAGTTGTGGATGGAATTGTATCCGGGATCATTTCAGGGGAATTCCAGCCCGGCTCAAAGCTTCCCACAGAAGTAGAATTATGCAGACAATATGAGGCCGGAAGAAATTCTGTGAGAGAAGCCATCAAGAAGCTGGAGGCAAATGGTGTTGTCTATATTAAACGTGCAGACGGTACATTTGTCAGCGAAACTTATAATCAGAAACTGCTTGACCCCATGCTTTATCAGATCATCCTGAAGAAAAACAGTTGGAAGGACTTTGTACAGCTTCGGGCTGTTATTGAGATCGGAACCTTAAATGTGATCCTTGAGAATGATCCGGATGAAGAGAAAATAAGAAATCTCTATGAGATCCAGGAAAAGATGGAAGCTGCGCTGAATGAAAAGGAACCGGATCCAAATCGGATCATGAGGACAGATACAGAATTTCATGCAGGAATTGCGGCGCTTTCAGACAATCCTCAGATCGTGACCATTACAGAATATATAACAAGACTGACAGTTCCTTCTCGCCTGGAGGCCATCTGCAAGGTCATAAAAAAAGGCGAGGTTTCCCACTTTGCAGAGCTTCACAGGGAGATTCTGGAAGTAATCTCAAAAAGGGAAAAGGACAAGATTGTCCAGACTGTAACTGATCATTATGTATATTGGAATGGAGAAAAATTATGAAAAAAATAATGCTTTCTGTAGCACCGGTAAGTGCGTCAGATACAGATATCAATCCGAGAAAAATCGCAGATGATGTTATTGAATGTTGGAAACTGGGAGCATCCATGGTTCATCTCCACGTAAGAGACGTCCATGGAAAACTCACTCCGGATATGACACTTATGGATGAAACAATCAGATATATCCGCGAAGCCTGTGACATTGTAGTTGAGATTTCCACAGGCGGTGTTTCCGACCTTACCATCAAAGAGAGAGTTCAGCCCTGTTACGCGCCGTACACAGAGGCAGTCAGCTTAAATGTAGGTTCTGTAAACCTTGGAAAGGCCGTTTATCAGAATCCCATTGATGATGTGGAATACTGTGTTGGCGAGCTGATCCGTGAAGATAAAAGACCGGAGATCGAGGTATTTGAACTTGGAATGATCAACACAGTCCGTGAGCTGGATGAGAAATTCCACTTTGTAGACCCGATCCTTTTTGCCCTGGTATTCGGCCATGGCGGAGAGATGCCTGCAACGGAAAATGCACTACGTCACATGAAAGAATATCTCTATGAGACATTCCCGGATGAGGGCAAAGTATTATGGGGATACACAGAGGCCAACCGTAAAGATTTCAAGATGGTAAGCAAAGCCCTGGATATGGGAGCTGTATCCTTAAGACTTGGTTTTGAGGATTCCAACTATCTGGAAAACGGCGTGCAATGTACAACCAATGCAGAGCTTATCAAAGCGGCCGCAGAACTGCTCCGTGAAAAAGATATGGAACCGATGACCCCTGATGAAGTAAGACAGATGTTAAAGATAAAGGCATTATAAAATATGGCTGACAAGATGAAAACAAACAGACGTACTATTCAGCAGCAGATCCAGGTGGCGATCATAGCCATCTCCATTCTGTCCATGCTGATCCTGGGTGTCAGTATTTTTGCGCTGACCACAAATAACATAGTGGAAAATTATCAGCAGGATTTTTATTACAGTCTACAGACTTCAGATAATATTGTGGAGCTTCAGCTTGACAGTATCATAGAGGAAATGAGAAATCTTCTTCTGAAAGACTCCTACATGAATGCTCTTTCTCAGGCAGGGGAAGAACCGGGTTCCTATTTTTCCTCAAAAGAAACAAGAACCCTGGAAAAAAGTGTAAATGAACTGACCTTACAGCAGGCATCTGTTCAGGAAGTATTATCAGTCAGCCTTAATGGAAAACTTTATATTCATTCAAAAAAGTCCGACCTGTCACAGTACACTTCGTTCTATAAAGACGGAGAGATACTGAAACAGGCCTGGATAAAAGAAGCCCGGGATGCAGATGGAAAAGAGATCATCCTGGGCAGTAATGCGCTTACGGGAAAAAATGATACATTGTCCATAGTGAAGTATCTGCGCGGTTCCCGGGAGGATAGCGGAGTAGGCTATCTGATCGTAAATGTATCAAAAAATATTTTCAAAATGGCATTTGAGAACAGAGGAAATTATAAGACCAACTGCTTTATGGTCATCGACGAAAACACGGATGATCCCCTTATTTATTTCCAGGGAGACGACAGCTATAAAGAGGAGATCTACAAAGCGTATGTCTCTGCTCTTTCAGTGACATCTCAGACACCGTATATTTTCAGTGCCAGGGAAAGTTTTGTAAATGGCTGGACTCTGGTGAGCGGTATTAAGGCAAGCGAATTAAATGCACAGAAGGTCAATGTGGGTATCCTGATCGGGGTGATGATCCTGCTTCTGTTTGGCATTGGCATGTTTGTGGCACATATGATTGCCATGAAGATCTATATGCCTCTGAAAAAACTGGAGCGCACCATGCAGAGTGTGGAAGAGGGAACACGTAATATCACAGAAGAATTTGATGACAGTGAGATCGGCCTTCTGGGACAGAAATTTAAAGAAATGGTCAACAATAATCTGGTATTAAGGGAACGTCTGCTTTATGCCAAGATCAGGCAGAGAGAGCAGGAGCTGCATCTTCTCCAGGAGCAGATCAACCCGCATTTTCTTTATAATGCCCTAGATGCCCTTTACTGTATGGCCATTGTTCATGAGGAGGATGAGATCGCCACAATGGTGGCTGCTCTTTCTGACAATTTCAAGCTGAGCCTGAACAAGGGAAGTAATCTGATCATGGTAAAGGATGAGATCCAGCATATCCGCTCATACATTACCATTCAAAATATGCGCTACAAAGACAGATTCCATCTGAAGATCCAGGTGGATGAAGATCTTATGGAAAAGAAGATACTGAAACTTCTTCTCACACCTTTTGTGGAAAATGCGGTATATCACGGACTGGAAACCAAAATGGGTGATGGAAATATCTGGATCACAGGTCAGGTAAATGAAAACAGGATCATCTTTACCATTATTGATGATGGCGTGGGGATTGATGATATGTCCAAGCTGGATAAAGGCTATGGAATCAATAATGTAAGAGAAAGAATTAAACTGTATTACGGTGAAAATTCAGAAGTAACGATCACAAGTGAGCCTGGAAAAGGAACCCGGGTAAAGATCATTCTGGCAGAAAATGAAATGAGGATATAAGTGAAACTATGAAAAAACTGGTAGTGATCGATGATGAATATCTGACCATTGAGGGAATCCGTGTAATGCTGAAAAGGATTGGTGCGGATTATGAGATGGCAGGCTCTGCTTCAGATGGTCAGATGGCACTGGAACTGATTGAAAATGTACATCCGGATGTTGTTTTCATAGATATTCGTATGCCCGGGCTTTCCGGTCTCGAGGTCATCGAACATTTTTATAAAAAATATCCGGATATGATATTTGTGCTGGTAAGTGCATATAAAGAATTTGAGTATGCCCGTAAGGGAATGGAGCTGGGAGTCCACAGTTATATAGACAAGCCGGTAACTATGGACAAACTGAAGGCTACCCTGGAAAAGATAGATGAAGAATTTAAAGAACGGCCCAGCAAAACAGATGTGGAGAATGAAAAACAGATCCGGGATCTGAGACTTTCCCTCAATGCTGTTGTGGAGATGATCAACGACAGTAATACGGAAAACTGGGAAGAGGAAACACGGAGGATCCAGCAGCTTCTGAAAAAAGCAGGATATGGCCTGCCAGAATACAAAGAAGAGAGCTATAAACTTATTACCGCTGCTTCTGCGGCCTTTTATGAAAAGTGGAAGCAGTATGAACATGATTTTAACTTCCCTCTTTTTAACAATATTGAAGAGATGAAGACAAAGGAAGAGGTAGATGAGTATGTCTATCTCATCCTGCAGCGTATTTTTGAAAAGATTTCCGTGAGAAAGATCGGAAGTTCCCACAGGGTTATCACACATATACTGGACTATATTAATCAAAATTACAGCCAGGATTTCGGCCTGAATGAGATGGCAGAGATGGTACACATGAACCATGCTTACCTGAGTATTCTTTTTAAGGATGAGGTGGGGATCAGTTTTGTGAGATATCTGACCCAGATCCGTATGGCCCATGCAAAGGAACTTCTGCTGAAAGGTGCCAAGGTACAGGAAGTAAGTGAGGCTGTAGGCTACAATAATTATCGGTATTTCTGCAATATTTTCAAAAAAGAAGAGGGTGTCACTCCTATGCAGTTTAAAGGTGGTGTCCGTAAATCAAAAGAAAACTGACAGATTTGATCTAAAGAAATATGACAAACATAAAAATCGGATTCTATAAAATTTGGACATTTTCAAAAAAATGACAGACTATCAATCTGAAACGTAGGATGTTAGAATAAAGCCAGCTTAAAGATAACGATATCACAAAAGAAATGTATTAGGAGGTTTTGAGAAATGAAGAAAAAAGCAATGGCATTAGTCATGGCTGCAGCAACAGCGATCTCATTAATGGCAGGATCCTTAAGTGTAAGCGCAGCAACAGATCCTGACACATCAGCAGAGAAAAAGATCAAGGTTCTTTCAATCTGGGCAGAGGACAGCGCAGATGGAAAAATCCTTACAGGAATGCTTGACAACTACACCAAAGATGTAAATCCGAATTTCAGCTATGAATATGAGTATGTATCAGCTTCAGACCTGAGCACAAAGATTTCCACACTGGTAGCATCCAACGATCTTCCTGATCTGTTTGCTTACTCAGCAGGTGTTCCGTTAAGAGAGCTGATCCAGGCAGGAAAAGTTGTAAATGTTTCCGAAGAGCTTAAAGCAATGGGCGATGAGGACAAAGTCATGGACAGTGCAAAGAGTATCATGACTTCTCTTTCTGACACAGATGATCTGTATGATCTTCCATTCGGAATGAATATCGAGGGATTCTGGTACAACAAATCTGTATTTGAGGATGCAGGCGTAGAAGTACCGACAACATGGGATGAGCTCCTTCAGGTATGTGACACATTAAAAGAAAAAGGAATTCAGCCGATCGCAACAGGCGGATCTGACAAATGGCCTACAACACGTATCGTAAACGCTTACGCATATCGTACAATGGGCGCAGATGCAGTTAAGAAAGCATGCGAGGGCGAGACAAAATTCACAGATGACGGATTTGTAGCAGCAGCTCAGATGGTAGCAGATATGGCAGACAAAGGATACTTTGGCGAAGGTGCTACAACAGTTGATAATACAACTGCTGAGGGAATGTTATTAAATGGTCAGTGTGCAATGCTCTATGACGGAAGCTGGTTCACATCTTCCATTACAGATGAGGAGACAAACCCGTCCGGAGAGGACAACATCGGATTCATGGGAGTTCCTGTAGTTGATGAATCTGTAAGCGAAGCTTCCGAGCTTCCTGCAAACTGTGGTAACATCCTTTGCCTGTCTCAGGACAAATATGACGGAGCAATGGCAGGATTCTTACAGTACTTCGTTGAGAACGTTGGTAACTACGCGATGGGCGACTATCAGTCAGTACGTGGTTATACATACGATGTAGATACAAAAGATATCAGCTCTGTTACCCAGACAGTAATTGATGCTATCGCTGATGCAAAGACTTCTACCGCATGGTGGGAAGCATACATGAATGATGAGACAAAAGCAACTGCACAGGATAATATTCAGTCTGTATTAAATGGAGATATGGATGGAGCCGCTTATATGGATTCCATTGAGGAAGCATATACAATCAGCAACTAAGCTGTAAGATCAACGGACTAATTAAGAGTATTGGGAGTGGCAGGATAACAGTTATGTCATTTTCAATACTCTTTTTATGAGAAAGGCAAGGAAACAGGATGAAACATGTATTAGGAAATAAAAAGGCAATTGCGCTGTTTGTTGTTCCGGGGCTGATTCTTTATGTGGGACTGGTATTCGTACCTGTAATCTGGTCCTTTGTATATTCTTTATATTCAGGAACGCCGGGACTTAGCTGGAGCTTCAGCGGCCTTAAGAATTATTCAAAACTTCTGATCGACTCAAAATTCCACGAATCACTTATGGTAACGATCCGGTATATTCTTACCACCATGCTTGGTATGGTAGTGCTGGGACTGGCACTTGCCATGATGTATCGCTTCTGGCTTGTTAAATTCAAGAACCTGATTCGTACTATCACATTTTTCCCGGTAATCCTCCCGACAGTAGCCGTTGGACAGTTGTTCCGTAAGATTTATGAGATCCAGCCAAACTATGGTCTGTTAAACAGTATTCTGGATGCGATCGGTCTTCATGATCTGGTACAGCCGTGGATCGGACAGGCAAGCACAGCATTAGGGTGCTTAAGTGTCATGGATATCTGGGTGTCTGTAGGTTTCTATGCGGTAATTTTCTACGGTGGTCTTATTGATATTCCGGATGATATTATTGAGGCGGCAAAGGTTGACGGGTGTAGTTCCTGGCAGATGTTCAAGAACATTATCTTCCCGCTGCTCCGCCCGATCACTATTACATGTCTTGTATTTGCATTTGCAGGTACTGTTAAAGTATTCGAGTCCGCAATCGCCCTTACAAACGGCGGTCCGGGAAGTGCAACAACAACATTATCCATGTACATGTACAACGTGGCATTTGAGTACAGAAACTACGGATATGGAAGTGCGATTGCCATCGTTATTTTCCTGATCTGTATTATCGGAACAAGAATCATCCGTTTCTTTGATGTAAAGGAGGCATAAAAAATGGAAAAAAAGACAATCACTCCGGTGGATGTTATTAAAAAGATCATTATTGCACTGGTTGTAATTGTTGATGCATATCCAATCTTTTGGTTGTTCACATGTGCATTTAAAAAATCATCTGAGTTTGTAACAAAGCCGTCCTTTGCGCTGCCGGAGGGACTTTACCTTAAGAACTTTTCAGAAGCATGGACCAGAGGAAACATGGGTCTGTATTTCAGAAACAGTTTGATCTATACAGCACTGGCACTTGTTTTTATTGTAATTTTAAGTATGACCATCGGATTTGCAGTAACACAGATGGAATGGAAAATGAAAAATTTCTTTGCAGACTTTTTCCTTCTGGGACTTATGGTTCCGGTTGCAACTGCACTGCTTCCACTGTTTCAGATCTACAATAATACAGGACTTACAAATACAAGACTTTGCCTGGTACTGACTTATATCGCATTTGGCCTTTCTCTTTCTATCTTCCTTGTAACAGGATATATGAGATCTCTTCCAAGGGAAATTCTTGAGGCAAGTGTTATTGACGGATGCGGAATTTATTCCATGATGTGGCACATTGTTTTCCCACTGATGAAAAATGCCGCAGTTACTGTTCTGGTTCTGCAGTTCTTCTATAAATGGAATGACCTGCTGTTTTCCATGACATTTATCAGTGACAGCAAACTGAAAACAATACAAACCGGACTTCTCTATTTTGAGAATGAGTTCGGAACAAAAGACTGGGGTGCGATCTTTGCGTCTATCGCGATCAGCGTATTCCCGATGCTTATCATCTATATGATCCTTAACAAGACAGTAATCGAAGGTATGACAAGTGGAGCTGTAAAAGGCTGATTTTAGGAGGAAAAACATGCTTGCGGATACAAGAAAATCGAAATATGCAAAAGTAAGCGGAGCAGAATATGACCAGATCAAATGGACCGGCGGTTTCTGGAAAGATGTTGTGGAGAACTGTGCAGAGAGTACAGTTCCTCACCTGCAGAAAATGTTTGAGGCACTGGATGCGGGACATGTAGTTGAAAATTTCCGTATCTGTGCAGGAGAAAAAAGCGGCGAGTTTGGCGGCAGTGATTTTGGTGACGGAGATTTTTACAAATGGATGGAGTCCCAGCTTTATTCTGCAGAACAGCTTCAGGACCAGAGCCGTCTGGACAAGCTGGACGAATATATCGACCTGATCGGACGCGCCCAGGAAGAGGACGGATATATTTCCACAAAACAGATCATCGGTATGCGTAACGGTACCCGTGAGGGAAGACTGGGAGATATCAACGAGTTCGAGGTCTACAATATGGGCCATCTGTTTACTTCTGCCTGCCTGTATAAGAGGATCACAGGAAAAGAAAACTTCCTGGATATCGCAAGAAAAGCAGCAGATTTTCTGGAAAACATGTATGCGGAAGCAGAGAAAAAAGGTGAGGTACAGACAGCAGTATGCCCGTCCCATTACATGGGCCTTATTGAAATGTACCGTACCACCGGTGAGAAAAAATACCTGGATCTTGCACACAAGGCGATAGTGCTACGTGATTCTGTAAAAGAAGGCATGGACGATAACCAGGACAGACTGCCGCTGAAAGAACACGAAAAGATCATTGGCCATGCAGTACGTGCCACATACCTTTACGCAGGAGTTGCAGACCTCTATGCAGAAGAAGGAGACAAAGATTATCTGGATGTCCTTCACAAGGTATGGAAAAATATGGTCAACACAAAGATCTACCTGACAGGCGGTGTGGGAGCTTTATATAACGGTGCTTCTCCTTACGGAGATTTCTGGAACCATCAGCTTATCCATCAGGCTTTCGGATATGAGTACCAGCTTCCCAATGTAACGGCCTACAATGAAACCTGTGCGTCCATCGGTCTTGTAATGTGGGCATACAGAATGTTTCTGATTGAGCCGAAGGCGGAGTATTTTGATGTGATCGAGCGTGCTCTTCTGAACGTAAACCTTGCAGCCGTAAGTCTGGACGGAAAGAAATTCTTCTATGAAAATATGCTGCGCAGGGCAAAGAAGCTTGAATATAAACTGATCTGGCCTCTTACAAGAACAGAGTATCTCATCAGTTACTGCTGCCCTCCAAACCTTGCACGTATAGTGACACAGTCCGGAGAGTATGCATATACAGTTTCCACAGACAGTGTTTACACCGGTATTTACGGAGAGTGTGATGCAGCCCTTACCCTTGAAAACGGTGCATCTTTCACTCTGAAACAGAAGACAGAATATCCGTATAACGGAAAGATCATCTTTGAATTTGAGAATGTTATCTGTGATAAACCGGTAACACTGAATTTAAGAATTCCCAAATGGGCAGAAAGCGGAAGCATCAGAGCTGGCGGCGAAGAGCGTAAACTTGATAAGAGTACAAGAGAGACTTATCAGGCAGTTCATATTGAGATACTTGCAGGTGCAAAAGTTGAGCTTGAACTTGACATGCCGGTACGCTTTACCATGGCACATCCGATGGTAGAGGAGGACAGTCAGCTTATTGCAGTGGAAAAAGGACCACTGGTATACTGCATGGAAAGCCCGGATGCAGATACAGATACACTGGATGATATCTGCATCAATATCCACAGCACATTTAAAGATGGCAAAATGGAGATTCAGGGCAGGGAGATCGGTGTTCTGGAGACAGAAGCCTACCAGATCGTCCATGAGGAGTATGATCCGGATGAACTGTATCAGTCCTTTACCGGAGAAAAGAAAAAGATTATTCCGGTCCGCCTGATCCCGTATTTTGCATGGGATAACCGTGAATACGGAGAAATGCGTATATGGATGCCATGGAGGGAATAAAAAATCCCTGAAAACACTTGACATATGGATTTTCCCCAACCTATAATAGACAGCGTATATAGAAAAAGCTGTGATGGAGACAGTAGGCCATATGGAAAGCTTGCAGCGAACTGGGGATGGTGGGAGCCCGGGACGAGTAAATATGGCGGAATATCACTCCTGAGCTTCAGTTCCGAAGTTGTCCGGCAACAGCCGGAAGAATATCTGATATACAGATGATCATTAAGTAAGAACTGACGGATTTCCTCCGTTACAGGGAACATATATCGGCAGATACAAAGAATTGTCCGCCATGAACAGACATGGAACAACAGCCCGCGCCATAACACAGAGCATAAGAACACAGCAGAAGACGCAGGGATCCGGACACAGGCCCGTATAATGTAACAGGTGGTACAGCGAATCAGACTTCGTCCTTTTACAGGATGGGGTCTTTTTTTATAAGTGCCCGAAGCATTGGCACGAACAGGTATCTGTGAAGAAACAATCCGCTGTGGCCTTACAGATGAGGCAGCAGCCAGTAATCAGACACAGGAGGTAAATATTGTGTATCGTAAAGTTGACACGAATCTGAATTTTGTTGACCGTGAAAAAGAAGTCGAGAAATTCTGGAAAGACAACAAGATTTTCGAAAAGAGTATGGACAGCCGTAAAGAGGGCGAGACATACACATTCTATGACGGACCGCCTACCGCAAATGGTAAGCCACATATCGGACACGTTCTGACACGAGTTATCAAGGATATGATCCCGAGATACCGTACAATGAAGGGGTACATGGTTCCGAGAAAAGCAGGATGGGATACTCACGGACTTCCGGTTGAGCTTGAGGTTGAGAAGAAGCTTGGCCTTGACGGCAAGGAGCAGATCGAGGAGTACGGAATGGAGCCGTTCATTCAGCAGTGTAAGGAGAGCGTATGGAAATACAAGGGAATGTGGGAGGATTTCTCCTCTACCGTTGGTTTCTGGGCTGACATGGAGCATCCGTATGTAACATACGACAACAATTTCATCGAGTCCGAGTGGTGGGCGCTGAAAGAGATCTGGGAAAAAGGTCTCCTTTACAAAGGCTTTAAGATCGTTCCTTACTGCCCACGCTGTGGAACTCCGCTTTCCGCACAGGAGGTTTCTCAGGGCTACAAGACTGTTAAAGAGCGCTCTGCGATCGTGCGTTTCAAGGTTGTTGGTGAGGACGCATACTTCCTGGCATGGACAACAACACCGTGGACACTTCCGTCCAACGTTGCACTTTGTGTAAACCCGGATGAGATCTACTGTAAGGTAAAAGCAGCAGACGGCTATACCTACTACATGGCAGAAGCACTTCTGGACAAGGTTCTCGGCAAGCTTGCAAAGGATGATGAGCCTGCATATGAGATCCTTGAGAAATATAAAGGAACAGACCTTGAGCGCAGAGAATATGAGCCGCTTTTTGCATGTACAGGAGAGGCTGCAGCAAAACAGCGCAAAAAAGCTCATTTCGTAACCTGTGACAACTACGTTACCATGAGTGATGGTACCGGTATCGTTCATATCGCACCTGCATTTGGTGAGGATGACAGCCGTGTCGGACGTGAGTATGACCTTCCGTTCGTACAGTTCGTAGACGGACAGGGCAACATGACCAAAGAGACACCATACGCAGGTGTATTCGTAAAGAAAGCGGACCCGATGGTCCTCACAGACCTTGACAAAGAGGGCAAGCTTTTTGATGCACCGAAATTCGAGCATGATTATCCGCACTGCTGGAGATGTGACACACCGCTTATCTACTATGCACGTGAGTCCTGGTTCATCAAGATGACTGCAGTAAAGGATGATCTGATCCGTAACAACAATACTATCAACTGGATTCCGGAGAGCATCGGTAAGGGCCGTTTCGGTGACTGGCTTGAGAATGTTCAGGACTGGGGTATTTCCAGAAACCGTTACTGGGGAACACCACTGAACATCTGGCAGTGTGAGTGCGGACATATGGAATCCGTAGGAAGCCGCCAGGATCTCTATGAGAAGAGTGGTGACGAGCGTGCGAAGACCATCGAGCTTCACCGTCCATACATTGATGATATCACCATGAAGTGTCCGGACTGCGGCAAGACCATGCACCGTGTACCGGAGGTAATCGACTGCTGGTTCGATTCCGGAGCAATGCCTTTTGCACAGCATCATTATCCATTTGAGAATAAAGACCTGTTCGAGCAGCAGTTCCCGGCAGACTTCATCTCCGAGGCTGTTGACCAGACAAGAGGATGGTTCTACTCCCTTCTTGCTGAGTCCACACTGCTTTTCAATAAGGCTCCGTATAAGAATGTAATCGTTCTGGGACATGTACAGGATGAGAACGGACAGAAGATGAGTAAGTCCAAGGGAAATGCAGTAGATCCGTTTGATGCACTGAACAAATACGGCGCAGATGCAATCCGTTGGTATTTCTACATCAACAGTGCTCCGTGGCTCCCGAACCGTTTCCATGGCAAGGCAGTTGTAGAGGGACAGAGAAAGTTCATGAGCACTCTGTGGAACACCTACGCATTCTTCGTACTGTATGCGAACATTGACAATTTTGATGCAACTAAATATACTTTAAATTACGATAAGCTTCCGGTTATGGATAAATGGCTGCTCAGCAAGCTGAATACCATGGTGAAGACTGTCGATGCGGATCTTGATTCCTACAAGATTCCGGAGGCTGCAAGAGCACTCCAGGAATTTGTTGACGATATGAGTAACTGGTATGTAAGAAGAAGCCGTGAGCGTTTCTGGGCAAAGGGCATGGAGCAGGATAAGATCAATGCTTACATGACACTTTACACAGCACTGGTAACTGTTGCCAAGGCTGCAGCTCCGATGATCCCGTTCATGACTGAGGATATCTACCAGAACCTTGTTCGCAGCATTGACGCAAACGCTCCGGAGAGTATCCATCTCTGCGATTACCCGAAGGTAAACGAAGCATGGATCGACAAGGATCTTGAGGCGAACATGGAAGAGCTTCTTGAGATCGTTGTTCTGGGACGTGCATGCAGAAATACCGCAAACATCAAGAACCGTCAGCCTATTGGAACCATGTATGTAAAAGCTGAGAAAGCTATGGATAAATTCTACACAGATATCATCGCAGATGAGCTTAACGTAAAAGAAGTGAAATTCGCAGATGATGTAGAGTCCTTCATTTCCTACAGCTTCAAGCCGCAGCTTCGTACAGTAGGACCGAAATACGGCAAGCTTCTGAACGGCATCCGTACCGCACTCTCCGAGATCGACGGAACCGCAGCAATGAAAGAGCTGAGAGATAATGGTGTTCTCGTTCTTGACATTGACGGAAACAGAGTCGAGCTTGCAGAGGAAGACTTATTGATCGAAACAGCCCAGAGCGAGGGCTATGTGACAGAGACAGACGGTGAGACATCCGTTGTCCTTGATACAAACCTTACACCTGAACTGATCCAGGAGGGCTTTGTCCGCGAGATCATCAGCAAGGTTCAGACCATGCGTAAAGAGGCTGGTTTCGAAGTCATGGACAAGATCATTGTCTATGCAAAAGATAACGATAAGATCATGGATATCATGAAAGCAAACCAGGATGAGATCAAACGTGAAGTACTGGCAGAAAACATTATTCTGGGAGAAGCAGAGGGTTACACCAAGGAGTGGAACATCAATAAAGAGGCTGTAACACTGGGAGTATCCAAAGTACAGGAGGAAAACTAATGATTGACAAGCAGTTTGAGAAAGAGGAATTCAAAAAAAGTGTAAAAGAAAACGTAAAATTCCTTTATCGAAAAACACTGGAAGAGGCTACACAGGAGCAGATCTTTCAGGCTGTAAGCTACACTGTGAAGGACGTGATCATTGACAACTGGCTCAAGAGCCAGAAGGCGTATGAAAAACAGGATCCGAAGATCGTATATTATATGTCCATGGAGTTCCTTATGGGCCGTGCCCTTGGAAACAACCTGATCAACCTTGGTGCATACGGCGAGGTTAAGGAGGCTCTTGAGGAGCTTGGACTTGACATTAACTGCATCGAAGACCAGGAGCCGGATCCGGCTCTTGGAAACGGTGGACTCGGAAGACTGGCAGCATGCTTCCTGGATTCTCTTGCAACTTTGAACTACTGTGCATACGGATGCGGAATCCGTTACCGTTATGGTATGTTCAAGCAGGAGATCCGTGACGGTTATCAGGTAGAGGCACCGGATAACTGGCTGAAGAACGGCTATCCTTTCGAGCTCCGTCGTCCGGAGTATGCAAAAGAGGTTCATTTCGGCGGATATGTACGCGTTGAGTGGGATCCGGTGAAGAACGAGAATAAATTCATCCATGAAGGATATCAGGCAGTTAAGGCTGTTCCTTACGATATGCCGATCACAGGTTATAACAACGATGTTGTAAACACACTTCGTATCTGGGATGCAGAGCCGATCGTAGACTTCAACCTTGACTCTTTTGACAAGGGTGATTATCACAACGCAGTAGAGCAGGAGAACCTTGCACGTACTATCGTAGAGGTGCTTTATCCGAATGATAACCATATGGCAGGTAAAGAGCTTCGTCTGAAACAGCAGTACTTCTTCGTATCTGCCAGCCTTCAGGCAGCGATTGCCAAATATAAGAAAACACACGATGACATCACAAAGCTTCATGAGAAGGTTGTATTCCAGATGAACGATACTCATCCGACAGTTGCAGTTGCAGAGCTAATGCGTATTCTTATCGATGAGGAAGGTCTTGGCTGGGATCAGGCATGGGATATCACAACAAAATGCTGTGCTTACACCAACCACACCATCATGTCCGAGGCACTTGAGAAATGGCCGATCGAGCTGTTCTCCAGACTGCTTCCGCGTGTATACCAGATCATCGAGGAGATCAACCGTCGTTTCATTCTTGAGATCCAGCAGAAATATCCTGGAAACTTCGAGAAGATCAAGAAGATGGCGATCATCTATGACGGACAGGTTAAGATGGCTCACCTTGCGATCGTTGCAGGCTACTCTGTAAACGGTGTTGCACGCCTTCATACCGAGATCCTCAAGAATCAGGAGCTGAAGGATTTCTATGAGATGATGCCTGAGAAGTTCAACAACAAAACAAACGGTATCACACAGAGACGTTTCCTTGCTCATGGAAACCCGCTTCTGGCTGACTGGGTAACAGACAAGATCGGACCGGACTGGATCACAGATCTTTCCCAGCTTTCCAAGCTTAAGGTTTACGCAGACGATGAGAAGGCTCTTCAGGAGTTCATGACCATCAAGTTCAAGAACAAAGAGCGTCTTGCAAAATATATCCTGGAGCACAATGGTGTTGAGGTTGACCCGCACTCTATCTTCGATATCCAGGTTAAGAGACTTCATGAGTACAAACGTCAGCTTCTTAACATCCTGCATGTGATCTATCTGTACAACCAGATCAAGGCACATCCGGAGATGGATTTCTATCCGAGAACATTTATCTTTGGTGCAAAAGCTTCCGCAGCTTACGCACGTGCAAAGAAGATCATCAAGCTGATCAACTGCGTGGCAGATGTTGTAAACAATGATGCTTCCATCAACGGTAAGCTGAAGGTTGTATTCATCGAGAACTACCGTGTATCCAACGCTGAGATCATTTTTGCGGCAGCAGATGTTTCCGAGCAGATCTCCACAGCAAGTAAAGAGGCTTCCGGTACAGGTAACATGAAATTCATGCTGAACGGTGCTCCGACACTTGGAACCATGGATGGTGCTAACGTTGAGATCGTACAGGAGGTTGGCGAGGAGAATGCATTTATCTTCGGTATGAGCTCCGACCAGATCATCAACTATGAGAACAACGGCGGTTACGATCCGGACTTCATCTACAACACAGATCCGGAGATCCGTCAGGTACTGATGCAGCTGATCAACGGAACCTTCTCCAGCGATACAGAGATGTTCCGTGACATCTACAATTCACTTCTCGACAAACGCAACATGCCAAGACCTGACCAGTACTTCATCCTTGGCGACTTCCGTTCCTATGCAGAGGCACAGAAGCGTGTTGAGGAAGCATATAAGGATGAGAAACGCTGGGCTAAGATGGCACTTCTCAATACAGCATGCAGCGGTAAGTTCACATCCGACAGAACTATCCAGGAGTATGTAGATGATATCTGGCATCTGGATAAGGTTATTGTGAAAGAGAACTAAGATATATAAAGTAATATGCAAAGTATTACCATAAAATAAATTTCCACACAAAAACAGGGCGCGTCAGAAGTGGCGACGGCCCTGTTTTTTGTGTGGAAATTATGCCGGATTGATGACGATCCGGTTCCGCCTGGCCAGTGCAATGGCGATATGGCAGCCTTCCGCGATGGCGCAGGCTTTATCGGCAAAGCTGATGATCCAGGCTTCCCTGTTGCGTGGAAGAGGTCCCAGAGGGAACATATGTGAGAGTATCGCATCCAGCTCTCTGTCTGTGACATCAAAGTGTGCGGCACTGTTGTCTGCGGCAGCCTTCGGGTGATAAAACGCCTGATGCTCACCGGTCGGTGTCTCCGCCCTGAAGTCATAGGGACAGAAATCGTGGAGAAGTCCTGCCCTTGCGGCGGCTTTCTCGTCACATCCCAGCTTCCTGGCAATGAACCAGGAGAGGTAAGAAACATTGATACTGTGCATGAGCCGTGTGGTCCACTGGTGGTGGGTGTACAGGCTCAGCTTCAGGAACTCTCTGTTACAGAGGATGTTCTTCACAAGCGCATGATATTCCTGTGAGACCTCATCCGACACCGTAATATCCATCGGCAATCACCTTCTTTCTTTTGTTTATAATTTCATTATGACGCTTATGGCGAAAAATGCAATAAAGTTTATATTTTTTTTATAAATTAGTTGAGACAAATTTTTTCAGAATGGAATCTTCTGTTTTTCATCTGTTTTCCATGACCGGAGATATGGTATAGTAATGAACAGAATTGGTGTCAGTGAAAATATTATGAAAAGACGGAGGAGAGAGAACGAATATGAAACCAGAAAAACTGATTGAAGTACTTTCTGTTGCAGAACGATTAAAAGATGCAGTGCGTCATTGCTATACATCCGGAGGCAGGCGGGAGAGTGTTGCGGAGCATTCCTGGAGAATTTCTCTGATGGCATATTTTGTCAGCGACGAGTTTCCGGAGGCAGATCTTCTGAAGATCATGAAAATGTGCCTGATCCATGATATGGGAGAAGCTTTTACCGGGGATATCCCAGCTTTTGAAAAAACAGTAAAAGATTCAGAAAAAGAAGCCGATGTGCTGGGTGAATGGGTGAAAACTCTGCCGGAACCATTTGATAAAGAGATGGCAGAACTGTATCAGGAAATGGAAGCACAGCAGACTCTGGAATCCAGAATCTACAAAGCTTTGGACAAACTGGAAGCGCTGATCCAGCACAATGAATCCGACATCAAAACCTGGATCCCACTGGAATATAACCTGCAGATGACCTACGGAAATGAACAGGTGAAATTCTCAGATTATCTGACGGAGCTTCGGGAGCAGGTAAGAGCAGATAGTGTGCGGAAGATTGAAAAATCTGTACACTAATTTGCACATCTCCATCAGAAACATTAAAAAAGAGGGAACCATTTTACGTGGTTCCCTCTTGTAAAAATTCCGATTTTATGCGGATTTCTTATTTACCAAAGTATCTCTTAAGCAGTCCAGCGAATGCCTTGCCGTGTCTTGCTTCGTCTTTAGCCATCTCATGTACTGTGTCATGGATTGCGTCAAGGTCAGCTGCTTTCGCACGTTTAGCAAGGTCGAATTTACCTGCTGTAGCACCGTTCTCAGCTTCTACGCGCATCTGAAGGTTCTTCTCTGTGCTGTCTGTTACAACTTCGCCAAGGAGCTCTGCGAATTTAGCTGCATGCTCTGCTTCTTCGTAAGCTGCTTTCTCATAGTAGAGACCTACTTCCGGATATCCTTCTCTGTGAGCAACTCTTGCCATTGCAAGATACATACCAACCTCAGAGCACTCGCCCTCGAAGTTTGCTCTCAGGTCTGCAAGGATGTCTTCGCTGACGCCCTTAGCTACGCCTACAACATGCTCAGCTGCCCATGTGAGCTCGCCTTCCTGTTTGGAAAACTTGGAAGCAGGTGCTTTACATACTGGACAGACATCCGGTGCCTGCTCGCCTTCGTAAACATATCCACATACATTACATACCCATTTTGCCATAGTTTTATTCTCCTTTTCTTATAAAAATTTTATTTGATTTTATTGCTTCTCTTAATTAATAATAGTAATTATTACTGTTTTATAGTATCATGTAGATGCGTTTTTGTCAAGACTATTTTTCCTCTTTTTTGAGACATTCCTTACAGATTCCATAGAAGCTGGCGTCTACGTTGAAGACCTTGCCGTGGATGAATTCTGCGGCTGCCTGTTCCAGGATATCGTTGAGTTTGTCTGACTGCATGTCAATGACACAGTTGCATTTCGTACACATGAAGTGTGAGTGTGGTGCGACCCTTCCATCGTAGCGGTCCGCGCTTCCAAAATTGGTCAGCTTCCGGATCTCGCCGATGTCACTGAGAAGAGAAAGATTACGGTAGACAGTTCCGAGACTGATGTTGGGATAGATCTGTCGAAGATTCTCGTATACTGTATCTGCCGTTGGATGATCTGTTCTGGATCTCAGGAATTCCTTGATCGATTCTCGCTGACGGCTGTATTTAAGTGCTGCCATAATGTTTCCTCCTATCAGTAATAGTAATTATTACTGATATTATAATAACTGCCAGCCATGCTTTTGTCAATAGTTTTTTATCTGTTTACGGAAAAATATTTTGCCCTTAATGATAGGATTTTATCAGTAAAAATTCTTATTGAAAAATTTTTAAAAATAAGTTGACATAGACTAACTTTAGTAGTATATTTACAGCAGTTAGAGAAATCTAACTAAAGCGTAAAGGAGAATGCAAATGACTTGTGAAAAATTTGAATCTGTCATAGGTTATCATTGTTCCCCTGTATTAATGGGAATGAAACCGGCGAATCTTGTTTCTTTTTCCAAGGTAAAGATGCCGGAGCTGCCGGAGATCATTTCGGATTATAAGGAGGGTCTTGAACGGGAAGGTATCCGTATGGAGATCATCTGTGGATGCAGGAAGCATTATCTTCTTCTGGTGTACCGGCCGGATATGCTGCAGGAATATCTTGCGCAGGATGAAGCCAGGAATCTTTTGCTTCAGGATGGCTATAATATAGATGGTTCTCTGGATGAGATGATCGCCCGTCTGAAGGAGCGGTTTTTTCATAAGACGGAGTTTCCTCATGAAATTGGGCTTTTTCTGGGGTATCCCATTGAGGATGTGAAGGGCTTCCGGAAGTTCGGGGGCAGTGGCTGCAAGATGTGTGGTTACTGGAAGGTTTATGATAATGTTGAGCAGGCTCGCAGGGTTTTTGACAGTTATGATAAGTGCCGGGAGTTTACGGCGGCTCAAATCCGTGCGGGGTATTCGATTTTGCAGGTTGTTGGTATGAAGCATCTCTGTACATCTCAGATGTGCGTATAATATAAAGTTTAAAAACAGGAGGTTTTTGAGATGAGCAAGGTAGGAATTATTTACTGGTCTTCTACAGGTAACACAGAGGCTATGGCGCAGGCTGTTGAGGAAGGTGCTAAGGCTGCTGGTGCAGATGTTGAGATTATGGAAGTGGCTGATGCTGATGTAGATAAAGCGCTTTCTTTTGATGTTCTGGCTCTTGGTTGTCCGGCTATGGGTGATGAGGAGCTTGAGGATGGTGAGTTTGAGCCGTTCTTCTCTGATCTTGAGGGTAAACTGTCTGGTAAGAAGGTTGCTCTTTTTGGTTCCTATGACTGGGGCGATGGTGAGTGGATGAGAACCTGGTGCGGCAGAGCTAAAGATGCTGGTGCTGAGCTTGTTGAGGATGAGGGACTTATCTGCAATAATACTCCTGATGATGAGGGACTGGCTGCTTGCCGTGAGCTTGGTGGTAAGCTGGCGTAAGGATGTTGGATTCCGGATATAATTAATTGAATACAGAGTTGAGCATTGGATTTTGGAAGCTGCCTGGATGGTTTGTCCGGGCGGCTTTTTTTCTTTGATATGAGAAGGGACGCCCGTGAGGCGTGTGCTGGCTTTTCAGGGCGGTAGGGATAGAGCGATTCAGGAGTGGGAGTTTTGCTGTGTGGGTGTTGTTTTGAGGAAATATAGAAGAAATGAATATTTAAACGTGGGGAACTTGGTTGCTTTTGATATTTAGCTGTCCTAAAATAGATGGGGATGAAATAGTTGTACAGGGAGGTGTGCCGGATGACGAAGGATGAGGCGGAGCAGTATTTGTATTATGCGATGACAATTGGGGAGCAGCTTCTTTGCTGTGGTGCAGAGGTTGGGCGTGTTGAGGATACGATCCGTCGTATTTGTCTGGCTTATGGTGCTTCCCGGGCGGATGTTTTTTCGATTACGTCTAGTATTGTGACGACGATTTATGGTGAGAATTTCGGGATTTGTACGCAGACGCGACGTGTGCCGGGGATGGCGAATGATCTGGGGAGGTTGGATGATCTGAATCAGCTTTCCAGATTTATTTGTGAATTTCGGCCGAAGCCGGAAGAGATTCAGAGGCGGCTGGATGTGATACGGAATAAGCAGGGGTATTCTTTCAGGACGCAGATTTTGATTTATGCGGTGATTTCCGGTTCGTTTTCTGTGTTTTTTGGTGGGGATCTTAATGATATGATTGCTTCGGCGCTGATTGGTATTGCGTTGAAGTTGTTTGAGGCTTTTGTGAAGAGGGGGGCGCTGAATTCGCTGCTTACGGTGCTTTTGTGTTGTGGAGCGGGTGGTGTTCTTTCCAATCTTACGGTTCTGATGGGACTGGGGCATCATGCGGATCTGATCAGTATTGGTAATATTATGTTGCTGATTCCGGGTATTGCGTTTACCAATTCGCTGCGAGATATGTTTTCCGGGGATACGATTACGGGGTTGATCCGGTGTATGGAGTCGATTTTGCTGGCGTTGGTTGTGGGCCTTGGCTTTACAGCGGCGAATCTGTTATTCTGATGGGATTCAGGCGCAGTACTGTAACAGAGACAGCGGTGTGTCCATGAATATGGAGGAAAAAATATGAGAGAGATCATACAGCTGATTGTATCCTTTACAGGATCCCTCGGTTTTGCGGCTTTATTTAATATACATGGCAAAAAGCTCTGGTTTGCGGCTCTGGGCGGCTGTCTGTCCTGGGCTGTTTATCTGGCGGTGGAGTTTGTAACACCGAGTCCTTATATCTGTGGCTTTTGGTCAACAGTGGCGATTACTTTGTATGCGGAGTGTATGGCGAGGGTACATAAGACGCCGGTTACGGTTTTTCTGGTTTCGGCTACGATCCCGCTGATCCCGGGTGCGGCATTGTATCGTACCATGAACTGGATGATGATGAGGAACTGGACGAATTTTCAGAAGGATGGGATCTATACGATTCTTTTTGCGGCCAGCATGGCTGCAGGTATGACGCTGACGACCATTGCTTTCCGGATGGCATGGCGGTGGATGTATAGGCAGAGACGGATGTAGAAATGAAATCGGAACAGCTTCTGGCAGCTTTTACAGACAGTTCAGGAGAGGCTGTGGCTGAGACAGAAGAAGTGCTGCCGGATACAGAAGACATCGATGAGGTTTCTGATGCGGATGCAGCATCTGATGTGGAACAGAATGATATAGCGGAAGAGGAAATTACTGCAGAAAACGAGTTGGAGGAGCTTCAGCCGAAGATTTCAGGAGAAAGTACAGATCCTGAGAATAGCGAAGCAGAGGAAAATACGGTATCAGAGTTTTCTGATGGAGAGAATGCAGAGAAGGACTATAAAGAAAAGATAATTAAAATAAGTATTGGAAATGGCGTTACCAGTATTGGAGATAGGGCATTTAAGAAGTGTGTAAGCCTTAGTAAGATAACATTCTCACAAAGTCTCGAAGGTATTTACAAAAATGCGCAATCTGTGAAGAGGCAGGAAATGCGAAGGTATTTTGCAGCACTTGCAAAAAGATTCTTGGTGAGAAGAAAGAAATTTCTGCAACGGATCACAGCTTTGCAGAATGGGTTAAGAAAACACCGGCAACGGTAACATCCGTCGGAAAGATCACCGCAAAAGCAAAAGGAACTGCAGTGATCACCGTGAAATCCGGAACCAAAACTGTGAAGTGTAAAGTAACCGTAAATTAATATTTCCCCGTTTACAAACCATCGGAAATGTGTTACGATTTTCCCATATGGAAAACTCATGGAAGAAGAGAGTACATGTGTACACCGTACTACAGGGAAATCCCCGGAGGACTTTTTAGATGCAGGCTGTGACGCAGTTGAAGTCATAGATCTGCAGCAGAGTGAATGGTAAAGGTTCACTTTATGCAGGAGTTCCGAGACTGAGAGGGATGTGCAGGCGCAGATGGAAGATGGCTTCGGAGAGGCATTGCTGAACCGGTTTAAACGCGATAAGCGAAGTGCGAATGTCCGATTTAACGGACACCGGCAGGCAGTGACAGGACCGCCTGTTATAGCGGAAGGGTATAGGGTTTGCTGTACCTGATGAGGTTTTTGCCGCGAGGCAGGAACGAAAAGAAGTGGTAACACGGGTAATAACTCGTCTTCTCATATCGTTATGGTATGAGAAGGCGTTTTTTTATGTCGCTGAGAATTACTTGGTAATCTTCCAATGTCCCCGGACAGGAAATTTCCTGTTTTGACGGAATATATTTTCAGTCCGTTATGAGTAAGTACACAATTTATTTTTATATTTATGGAGGAAAGAAAAGATGGAAAAGCAGAGATATTATATCAGCACTGCCATTGCGTACACATCCGGTAAACCGCATATCGGAAATACTTATGAGGTTGTTCTTGCAGATGCCATCGCACGTTTTAAGAGACAGCAGGGTTATGACGTATATTTCCAGACAGGTACGGATGAGCATGGCCAGAAGATCGAGCTGAAGGCCGAGGAAGCTGGTGTTACACCGAAGGAATTCGTAGATAACGTTTCCGGTGAGATCAAACGTATCTGGGATCTGATGAACACATCCTATGACAAATTTATCCGTACAACAGATAAAGACCATGAAGAGCAGGTCAAAAAAATCTTCAAAAAAATGTATGCAAAGGGAGATATCTACAAGGGTCATTACGAAGGAATGTACTGTACACCATGTGAGTCTTTCTTCACAGAGTCCCAGCTTGTAGACGGCAAATGTCCGGACTGCGGACGTCCATGTGTACCGGCTAAAGAAGAGGCATATTTTTTCAAAATGAGCAAGTATGCAGACAAACTGATCGACTACATCAACACACATCCGGATTTCATCCAGCCGGAGTCTCGTAAAAACGAGATGATGAACAACTTCCTTCTTCCGGGTCTTCAGGATCTCTGTGTGTCCAGAACATCCTTCAAATGGGGAATCCCGGTAGATTTTGATCCGAAGCATGTTGTATATGTATGGCTGGATGCCCTGACAAACTATATCACAGGTATCGGCTATGACTGCGACGGAAACAGCAGCGATAAATTCAACAAATACTGGCCGGCGGACCTTCACCTTATCGGAAAAGATATCATTCGTTTCCATACGATTTACTGGCCGATCTTCCTGATGTCTCTGGATCTTCCGCTTCCGAAACAGGTATTCGGACATCCGTGGCTTCTTCAGGGCGATGGAAAAATGAGTAAATCCAAAGGAAATGTAATTTACGCAGATGAGCTTGTTGAGTTCTTCGGTGTAGATGCTGTCCGTTATTTCGTACTCCACGAGATGCCGTTTGAGAATGATGGTGTCATCACATGGGAGCTGATGGTTGAGAGACTGAATTCCGATCTTGCAAATACACTTGGAAACCTTGTAAATCGTACAATCTCCATGTCCAATAAATATTTCAACGGAATCGTTGAGAACAAGAACGTTACTGAGCCGGTTGATGAGGATCTTAAGAATTTCATCCTTCAGGTTCCGAAGAACGTTTCCGCAAAAATGGACAAACTTCGTGTTGCAGATGCCATTACAGAGGTATTCTCCCTGTTCAAACGTTGCAACAAATATATCGATGAGACAATGCCGTGGGCACTTGCAAAGGATGAGACAAAACAGGATCGTCTTGCAACGGTTCTCTACAACCTGGTTGAGGGAATCTGCATCGGCGCATCTCTTCTGAAATCTTTTATGCCGCGTACAACAGAGCGCATTCTTGTACAGCTCAACGCAAACGAGAGAACTCTTGAGGATATGGAGCAGTTTGGTCTTTATCCGTCAGGAAACCGTGTAACTGACAAACCGGAGATCCTTTTTGCAAGACTTGACCTGAAAGAGGTTCTTGAGAAAGTTGAGAAACTTCATCCGAAGAAAGAAGAGAAAAAGGAAGAAGTAAAAGAGGAGAAAGAGGAAACTAAAGATGTGATCGACATCGAGGCAAAACCGGAGATCACTTTTGATGATTTTGAAAAACTTCAGTTCCAGGTTGGTGAGATCATTGCCTGCGAGGAAGTTAAGAAATCCAGAAAACTTCTCTGCTCTCAGGTTAAGATCGGAAGCCAGGTTCGTCAGATCGTATCCGGAATCAAAGCTCACTATTCCGCAGAGGAAATGGTTGGCAAAAAAGTTATGGTCGTTACAAACCTGAAACCTGCCAAACTTGCAGGAATCCTCAGCGAGGGTATGATCCTCTGTGCAGAGGATGCAGACGGAAATCTTTCCCTGATGGTACCGGAGAAAGAGATGCCTGCAGGCGCTGAGATCTGCTAAATATGAAACTGAATCATTTTGATGAAAATGGCAATGCTGTTATGGTAGACGTGTCCAATAAACCGGACACTCACCGTACAGCAACAGCTACCGGTTCCATTCAGGTAAGCCCGGAGATCATGGCCGCAGTAAAAAGCGGAAATGTGAAAAAGGGCGATGTGCTTGGCGTGGCCCGTGTGGCGGGTATCATGGGTGTGAAGCGTACTTCTGACCTGATCCCCATGTGCCATCCACTTCCCATCCAGAAATGTTCTGTGGATTTTGAGACGGACGAGGATGCGGGAGTGATCCGTGTGTTCTGTACGGTAAAAACAGAGGGGAAAACAGGCGTGGAGATGGAGGCGCTGACAGGTGTTCAGGTGGCGCTTCTGACCATTTATGATATGTGCAAGGCAATCGACAAACGCATGGTCATGTCTGATATCCATCTGGAAGAGAAAACAGGAGGAAAAAGCGGAGATTTCCGTTTTGAGGAAAGATGATAGACAGGTGCGGAAGAAATATTGATTATCTCAGGATTTCCGTAACTGACAGATGTAATTTGCGGTGTATTTATTGTATGCCGGAGGAGGGAGTGCAGCATGTGGAGCGCTCCCTCATTTTGCAGGAAGAGGAAATTTTGAGAATCTGCCGGGTGATGGCAGAGCTGGGTATCCGGAAGATCAAGCTGACCGGCGGGGAACCGCTTGTACGGCCACGGATGCCTCAGCTGGTGGAAAAACTGAAAAATATGCCGGGGATCGAGAAGGTGACTCTGACTACAAATGGTGTGCTTCTGAAAGACCAGATGAGTGATTTTGCCCGGGCGGGGCTGGACGGATTGAATATCAGCCTTGATACGCTGGATGAGGCCTGCAGCAAGAGGATCACGCGGCGGGATGAACTGGGGCGGACGCTGGAAGGAATTTCGGAGGCAATGAAGTATCCGGAGATTTCACTGAAGATCAATTGTGTGCCTCTTGGGATCCAGGAGCAGGATCTTTGCCGGGTGGCGCTTTTTGCCAGGGATCACAGGGTGCATGTGCGGTTTATTGAGATGATGCCCATTGGGATGGGAAAAGAATTTCATGGGGTGTCGGAGGAGGAACTGCTTCGGATCCTTGGGGAAAAGCTTCCGCGGTTTTCGCCGTATGTTGGGGAGCCCCTTGGGAATGGACCGTGTCATTATTATGATGTGGATGGTTTTTCCGGAAAGATCGGGTTTATCAGCGCGGTAAGCCATAAGTTTTGTGGGGAGTGTAACCGGATTCGTTTGACTTCCCAGGGTTTTTTGAAGACTTGTCTGCAGTATGCGGCGGGGCGGGATCTTCGTGCTGTGATCCGTGGTGGTGGCTCGGATGAGGAGCTGAAGGCTGTGATCCTGGAGGCTCTGGCGGAGAAACCGGACGGGCATGCTTTTGGCGGAGGCCTGGAGAAACAGAAGGATGATAAGACGGAGAAGCTTTGTATGGCTCAGATTGGAGGTTAAGTGATGAAGAGAGTTGCGGTGATTACTTCTAGTGATAAGGGTTATAAAGGGGAGCGTGAAGATCTTAGTGGGCCGGCTGTGAAGGAGATTGTGGAGGCAGCCGGGTACGTGGTTGTTTCTATGGATGTTTTGCCAGATGACCGTGGGATGCTTGGTGCCCGGATGGCTGAGATTGCGGATCAGGGTCTGGCGGAGCTGATTTTGACTACGGGTGGTACCGGGTTTTCCAAAAGGGATGTGACGCCGGAGGCTACGGAGGACGTGATCGAGCGGCGTGTGCCGGGGATTCCGGAGGCGATGCGGGCGTTTAGTTTGACGATTACTAAGAGGGCGATGTTGAGTCGGGGTACGGCTGGGATCCGGAAGGGGACGTTGATTGTTAATTTGCCGGGGAGTCCTAAGGCTGTTAAAGAGTGTCTTGAGGTTATTATTGAGACGTTGGGGCATGGGATTGAGATTTTGACCGGCGATGCTGGAGAATGCGGACGGTAGTGTGTGGGGTATACTTAGACTAACGAACGGACGCCCAACGGAGGCAGGGCCAGTACGGTGACACGCTGCGCGGCCTGTTCGGCTGCGTCGCTGATTTGCTGCCATTCGCGCCAACTCGCCTGCGGCTCAAACAGGGCGCTCGGTGGCAGCAGCTATACTCGCCTCTCGACGGCCGCTCCGCTAACGTCACCGTACTGGCCCTGCCTCCGTTGGGCTGGTTGTTGAATGTGGTACGGTTTGTCGTATGTGTTGTAGGTTTTACCGGATGTGTTGATAGGTGGAAATTAATATTACTGGTGTGATATATAGGAACAAATTTGGTAACGATGTGTAATTAATAGGAGTTTGTTATGGGAAAAGTACTTGCGGTTTGTATCAGTGAGATGAAGGGGACTCAGAAGAGGAATGTGGGGTCTGCGGTTTTTGTGGAGGACTGGGGGCTTGAGGGGGATGCTCATGCAGGGAAGTGGCATCGGCAGGTGAGTCTTCTTTCCAGTGAAAAGATTGAGGCGTTCCGGGCGAGGGGCGCTGATGTTGAGGATGGTGCTTTTGGCGAAAATCTGGTTGTGGAGGGGATTGATTTTGCGAAACTTCCGGTTGGTACCAGATTTCGCTGTGGCGAGGTTGTGCTGGAGCTGACTCAGATTGGGAAGGAGTGCCATAATGGCTGTGCCATTTTCCAGAAGATGGGTGAGTGCATCATGCCACGGGAAGGTGTGTTTACAAGAGTACTGAAAGGTGGAAAAGTTTCTGTCGGTGACGAGATGACTGTGGATAAAGCTATGATTTTTGATACCCATGCCCATTATGACGATGAGGCTTTTGACGAGGATCGGTTTGAGATGCTGGAGAGTATGCAGGAGAATGGGATCGGGCATATTGTGGATGTTTGTGCTTCTGTGGGACATTTTGACCGGGTTTATGAGCTGGTGGAGAAATATCCGTTTGTTTATGGTGCAGTGGGTGTTCATCCGGATGATGCGGACAAAGTGGATGCAGCTGTTCTGGATGAAATCCGCAGATATTGTGATATGGAAAAAACAGTAGCCGTAGGCGAGATCGGTCTGGATTATTACTGGCATAAGGAGAAAGAAGAGCATCTTCTCCAGCAGAAAGTCTTCCGCCAGCAGATGGACATCGCCCGTGAAAAGAAGCTCCCATTTATGATCCACAGCCGTGATGCAGCGGAGGATACGCTGAATATTGTGAGAGAGTATATGAAGGATGGAATGTATGGCGGAGTTATCCATTGCTTTTCCTATAGTAAGGAGATTGCAAGGGAGTATCTGGATATGGGGCTTTGCCTGGGAATCGGTGGTGTGGTTACTTTTAAGAATTCTCGGAAATTGAAAGAAGTGGTAGAGTATGCACCTCTGAACCAGATTTTGCTGGAAACCGACTGTCCGTATATGGCACCTGTGCCAAACCGTGGAAAGAGAAACAGTTCCCTGTATCTGTCGGAGGTTGTGAAGACTATTGCGGAGATTAAGGGTGTCAGCTGCGAGGAGGTTGTGGCTGTGACGGAGAGTAATGCGGTGAAGGTGTTGGATTTGATTTAACCGAATCAGGGAAGTCCCCTGCGGGATTGCGAATATCCGCTTGACTATAGAAATGAGAAAAACCAGCTGGCCTGAAAGTTTTGTTTCGGGCTGGCTGGTTTTTCTTTGATCCAAAATGGGTTTATTATACCTTTAATTATTATAACACCAGTTTACAACTTTATAAATGATAGACTTGCTGACAAACCAACTGTTTTAAAGTCTTTGTCATAGCATTTGATTTTATATTGGTTTCGATATTTTTTTATGAAGTTTTCCACTTAACACTTCTCCACCAACTCCAAAATCCTATCCGTTGCATGTCCATCGCATGCGGACATAAATTTTTCCCGGAAGGCGCGGACCTGGGAGGGGTTGAAGCGGGTGTCAAGGTGTTGGATGTAGTCGATGATTTCTTCGGTTGTTTTGACGATGGGGCCTGGGGTGAGTTCGTCGTAGTTGTAGTAGAAGCCTCTCCAGTCAAAATATTCGTCCAGGTCGTAGGCGAAGAAGATCATCGGGCGCTCGAACAGGGAGTACTCAAAAATCAGTGAGGAATAGTCGGAGATGCAGACATCACTGACACAGAGTAATTTGTCGATATCCAGTTCTGTTGTGACGTCCATTGCGAAATCCTGGCAGTTTTCCGGGATTTCCGGGCGTTTTTTTACAAAGGGGTGATGTTTCAGAAGCAGGAAATATTCATCTCCAAGAGCTTCTTTCATAGCTGCAATATCCAGACAGTCAGGTGTCTGAGCTTTTGCTACTCTGCCGCGGAAAGTTGGAGCGTACAGAATAATTTTTTTGGAGCGGGCTTTGGGACACACAGAATAAACAGCCTTGGCAGCGGCTTCGATAAAGTTTTTATCATAAAAAACATCGGTACGGCTGATTCCGGTAGATACAATCTGAGTATCTGTATTTTTCAGATTCATCGCCTCTTCATAAGCCCAGCTGATTTCCGGGCTGCTGACAGTAACATAGGCAAGATTCCGGTAATTGGGGAATTTCTCCTGATTCTTACGGTTGTCACCGAAAATCAGATCGGCAGTACTCATGCCGAATTTTTTGAACGCGCCGCAGGCATGCCAGACCTGAAAGATACTGCTTCCTTTTCGAAGAGAAATACAGCTTGTGACGTTGCATGCATCATTCAGGAAAATATAATGGGCATCGGAAATTTCTTTCAGCATATGAAGACTGCGTTTTGTATATGCAAGCTTTCCTGGTTTGGTATTCAGCAGGAAACATTCATGGATTTCATAGCCTTCTTTTTCCATGCGGTTATAAATCAGCTGAAAAGTATCTGTAATCTTATCAAAACGGGCTTCAATAAAAACAACCTTTTTCGGATTTACTTTTCTTGTAAGTGTGAAAAATTTATAAGCAACAGGATAGAAAAAATGAAGAACGACAGGCTTATATATTTTTCGGTATACTTTAAAAACAGGAGAAAGAGGCCCCCTGGAAAGTTTTTTCAATAATTTTTTCATCTGTTAATTCTCCCAAATCATAATTGTTTTTCCCATGATCTTATGAATATCGATTTCGAAAGCACGGATGATGTCCTGAATATTTTTTACGTGGATTTCGGCTCCTACGATTTTTTCCAGCTGGTTTACCACATCCGGATTTTCTTTATACAGGTTAATAAGACCAAGAAAATCTTCCCGGCCGCTTCGGCTGCTTCCGAAAAGACGAAGACCTTTTTCCAGGATCATTCTTGTGTTAAGCGGGGCAAGGTCTTCGGACACACCCATGATGGAAATGGTTCCCTCCGGATTAATATGGTCAATGATCTGATTGATGGCTTTGGATGAAGCAGCTCCACCTACGCATTCGAATGCGTGGTCCAGATAAAAGTCGTCCGGAATCTCGGAAATCAGGAATACATCATCTGCAAAAGAAAAATCATGAAGTTTGTATTCATTGACGCCAAACACACAGATTCTGCTTTCCGGTAGTATGATTTTCAGAAGAAGTGAAGTAATGTAACCAAGGTTGCCATCGCCCCATACGCCAATTACATTTCTGCGTGTATGTGAAAAACGGAGAAATCTCCGGATGGCATGGTAGCTGACACTGACGATTTCTGTAAAAGCAGCCACAGAAAGATTGATATCTTCCGGGAGCGGTACAAGACGATCCGGTTTCATACTGACATATTCCTGCATAAAGCCATCAAAGCCACTGGCACGGAACTGGCTGCTCCGCAGATAATTCTCCGCAATGACCTCATCGGTTTCGGAAGGGGTATTGGGAATCATGACCACAAGAGTCCCCTCCTGGAACTGACCGGACGGATCATAAACCACCCGGCCTACTGCTTCATGAATCAGAGCCATGGGAAGCTTTTTGCGGAGAATGTTTTCCGCACGGAGCCCCTGATAATAGCGTTGATCTGCATTGCAGATAGACAGGCGGACAGGATGAACAATCACATGGGAGGTATCAAGGGTGATATCCTTAAAAACCAGTTCAAACTGACGGGGCCTGACCAGGCGATAGACAGAAGTTAACATTTATTTTCCCTCCATTAGAGCTTCAGCCAGACGGATATCAGAAGGATATGTGATTTTGATGTTGGTAACATCACCTTCTACCAGCTGGACTTTTTCACCTTTGAGAACGAGAATTTTGCATGCGTCTGTGAGAATCTGTTTTTCTGCTGCAGTAAGGCTTTCATAAATGTCGCGGAGTTTTTTTGCCCGGAAAGACTGCGGTGTCTGGCCCTGATACATAGTGGAACGGTCCGGAATGGAACTGATAAACTGATGGCCTGCGCTTTCCACAATGGTATCCGTTGCCGGGATTACGGTGTCACAGGCGCCACATTCCTGGGCTGCACGGATATTTTCTTCAATCATGCGATGGGAGACAAAAGGACGGACAGAGTCATGGGTGACAATAATGGTATTGTCATCAAGGCCGAAATTTTCTTCAATATAGCGGATTCCATTCATGATGGTTTCGTTTCTTGTGGAACCGCCCTGTACAACAACAACGTTGGATGATCTCGGGATATATTTCCGGATCAGATCCCTGGTGTGTGAGATCCATGCTCTTGGTGAAAGAACGATTACTTTATCGAAGGCAGAATGAATGGCAAATTTTTCTATTGTGTGGATAATGATTGGCTTTTTGCCGATTTCCATAAACTGTTTCGGGCGTTCTGCGTTGCCCATTCGTGTTCCCTGGCCACCAGCCAGGATAATTCCAAAAATATTATTAGCCATATATATTACCTCTTATTTATTTGGAGATTTTGAAACATAATTCATAATACGCCGGGTTGCATGTCCGTCGCAGGCGGCCATGTAGTCCTGAAAGAAATCGTGGTATTTCTGATTAACGGAAGAATTAAGGCGTGCCTCGTCAGAAAGAACTTTTACAAGCTGTTCTTCTTTTTGAATATGGATACCTGGAAGTGTGCGGTAATCCAGATAAAAACCTCTGCTGGCCAGATATTCTTCCAGATCCGGGGCAAAGAGAACCAGTGGAAGCTGATAAATCATGGCGTCAAAGAGAATGGAAGAATAATCGGTAATGACAATATCAGCAACCGGAAGCAGTTCTTCGGAAGGAATGTCACAATTGGTTCCTTCTGTGTGTACCTGTGTATGAGGATGCAGTTTAATAATGAAATAATGTGTATCTTTCAGTTCTTCCTGAGCTTTCAGAACATCATCCAGTCCATAAACACTGGCAACCCCAGGTTTTCCACGAAAAGTCGGAGCCCAGAGAACGATCTTTTTGTTCCGGGCATCCGGGTACTGGCTGAAAAAGTTATCCCGACATTTCTGATTGAAGGTTTCATTAAAATACATATCTGTCCGGCTGACACCAACTGGAAGAACACTGGTTTCCGGAAGCTTCATGGCACTGGCAAAAGGTTTTATGCAGATATCGGAACTGACAGTTACCAGACTGCAGTTTGCCATTACATTGCCAACATAATAGGAAGGGATATCTTCCTCCGTGTCATAGCCGAATTTTTTGAATGCGCCACATGCATGCCAGAGCTGTATGACCTGTGTTTCGCTGCGTTTTTTGCAGGATGCGGCAGGCAGAAAATTGTCACAGATGATAACGGTTTCCGTTGTGGCGTATTTTTTCATGAAAGAAAGCATATTCCGGAAAATCTTCACAGGAGAAGATTCGTTATTATTCCAGTACATTTCTGTAACCTGAAGCTCCGGATGCCTGGAAAGTTCTTCTTTTATGGCGAGCATACTGAACGGAATTTCGTCGTGATGTGCATCCGCCAGGATTACAGTTCCGGGTATGACAGGTTTTGCAGTACAGGCGTTATAAACAACCGGAAGAATCAGCTGCTGGAAAAGCATTTTTATGATTTGTTTTATTCCAAATATCATTACAGATCCTCCCGTTTTATATTATCTATTCTTTCAGGTTATTATAAATCAATACCTGACGAAGTATAACATATTTGTTTCAAAAATTGGTTATTTTTGTTTTACAAAGTTTACATAGTGTTAACAATACCTGTGAAGTATAACATATCCGGGGTAGAATCTCAACATTATGGTTTTTACAGAGATTTTAGTACGTTTACAAGGCGGGAGTTATCCTCCGGCATCATAATGCAAAAACGTACAAATTCTCCCTCCAGACACTGGAAAGAAGAACAGTCACGAATCATCAGGCCCTGGCGGATACAGGCTTCGAATACATCGTAAGAGGTCAGGCCGTCTTTCTGGATTTTCAGCAGGATAAAGTTTGCGTAAGCGGGATAAACTTTGTAGGTGCTGATATTTTTAAGCTCATCAATCATTCTGTCACGTTCGGAAAGAATGAGCTGGCGTGTCTGCTGGATATATTCTTCGTCCTGGAGCATAATCTCGCCGGCAAAAGCGCCAATGCTGTTAAGAGACCAAGGAGTCTGTTTTTCACGCATTTTCTCCAGGAATTTTTTGTTTCCGGTGATGCCGTAGCCCAGGCGCATTCCGGGAGCCGCGAAGAACTTTGAGACACCACGGAGAACTATGAGATTGGTGAATTCCTGTGTCAGAGGAACTGCAGTGATGGCACTGATGTCCGGTGCAAATTCCACGTAGGTTTCATCAATCATGACAAAGATATCTTTTTCTTCACAGAAATGGATCAGATCCCGGAGGTCCTTCTTTGAGATGGCAGAAGAAGTGGGGTTGTTGGGGTTACAGAGAATGAGAAAATCATAACCCTGCTCCAGTTTTCGGCAGAGATCCGGAATGTCCGGTTCAAAATCCATACTTTCCTGAAGGTGATAGTATTCCTGTGTGCTTCCGGAAAAAGAAAGTTCTCTGGAGTATTCAGAATAGGTAGGTCCAAGAATAAGGGTATGCTTCGGAGAGCGTTCCTGGATCAGAAGAGAGATCAGTTCACTGGAGCCGTTTCCCGGAAGGATAAAATCAGCCGGAATATTGCAGTAGCGGGAAATGGTATTACGAAGAGATGTATAATCTCTGTCCGGGTAGGAAGAAAGCAGTTCTATATGGCTGGCAATGGCCTGGCTGGCTCTGGGGGATAAACCCAGAGGATTCACATTTGCACCAAATTTGACGATATCTTCTTTTTTCAGGTTGTAGTAACTGCAGATTTTTTCTATATCACTTCCGTGAAAAACGGGTTTTGTGTCCATTATCTGTCACCTCATTTGTTTATTTATTATTTCAGAAATTTATATCCAGTATACACCAGAAAGCCTTTTAAAGAAAGGCAGGATAGAAATTTTCTAAGTTGTCTGGTAAAATACAGTTATGCATAACTGGCGGATGGAAGACTGGTTCGTCTGGCGTAAAATACAGAGGATTTTTAACGGAGATGGACAGAAAGAGGGAAACAGACATGAAGGCAGAAGATAAAAAAATTGCAGTAATCGGTATCGGTGGTGTAGGTGGATATATAGCGGCAATGCTGGCGAAGGCTTATCCTCATGTGACGATGGTGGCCCGTGGAGCCAGAGGGGAAAGTATCCGGAAAAATGGACTGGTGCTTCACAGTGATTATAAAGGAGAAATTGTTGCAAGACCGGAACAGGTAGTTCCAGCTCGGGAAATGGGACAGCAGGATTATATTTTTATTTGTGTGAAAAATTATTCTCTGGAAGATGTCTGCGAGAGTATCCGGGATATGGTTACAGAGGATACGGTAATTATTCCGGTAATGAATGGTGTAGATCCGGGAGAAAAAATCCGTCGGCTGATTGGAAAAGGAACGGTGGTGGATTCGCTGATTTATACGGTAGCTTTTTCCAACGCAGATTTTTCTGTTTCTCAGCAGGATACATTTACCTGGCTTTGTATCGGAATTAAGGATGCGGATAAAAAACAGCTGGAGAAAGTTGTGGAAGTGACTGAGATCCTGAAGGGAGCGGATATTGATTATAAAGACCAGGGCGATATTGAGGTGGAGATCTGGCGGAAGTATATTCTGAACTGTGCGTTTAATGTGATGACTGCTTTTTATGATAATACTATCGGGGAGTTGCGGAGTGATCCGGTGAAGGCACAGCAGTACGAGACTCTTGTATGGGAAGCAGCAAGTGTGGGCTGTGCAAAAGGGGTTGCGTTGACAGATGAGCATATCAATGAAGTGATTCATAAATTCCGCCATGTACATGCAGATAATGCCACCAGCTCACTTCAGAGAGATTATCGCATCCGTCGAAAACAGACGGAACTTGAGACATTCAGCGGGTATATTGTGAAAGAGGCGAAGAGGCTGGGCGTTTCGATTCCTCTTTCCGAAAAAATGTATCAGGGCCTGAAGGAGATGGCTGCAAGGTTTTAACCAAATCAAGAAAGCCCAGCCACGCTCTCTCTTGACAAAGTTTCTCAACTTTGTTACAATGACGAAAATCAATTCCGTGAGGGAGTAATTCGCGTGTAAACGTGGTTTGTCAACATACTGGTGCATGCACCTGGCAAATCTTAAAGAATGAGACTCATGTATATTTTATTTCTGTTGTGGAGATAAAGTATACGTGGGTCTTTTTTTATGGCTCCGGACCGGACACATATGCAAAGGAGAAGAAAGATGCTGTTATTTATGAAAGTGCTTTTTACCCAGTTTATTGCGGAAATGGGTGACAAAACACAGCTGATGCTGGTTGCAATGACTTCCAAGTTCAAGTTGAAAGATATCCTGCTTGGAACGGGTGTTGCAATCCTGGTGCTGAACGGACTGGCAGTACTGGCCGGAGGCTTTGTCAGTACGGTAGTTCCTACGTGGCTGATCCGTCTGATTGCCGGTGCGGCGTTCCTGTTTTTTGCGGCAACGACGCTTAAAGGAGACGATGATGAGGAAGAGAATGTAAAGGACCGGAAAATTAAGTTTGCGCCGTTGTCTGTATTCTGTACATTTTTTGTTGCAGAGCTTGGTGATAAGACACAGCTTACTGCCATCACATTTGGAGCAAACGAAGGTTTAAGTGCAGCAGTTGTTGTATGGCTGGCCTGTTCACTGGGACTTTTTGCGGCGGATGTGATCGGTCTTCTGATCGGTTATCTTCTGAAAAGCAAGGCACCGGAGGGAATTCTCAATACAGTTGCATTTTTCATTTTTTCCATTTTTGGAATTCTGACACTGAGACAGGGATTCGGGCTTCTGATGGGGGCAGAGTCGTCTATGGTTCTTCCGCTGACTGCTGTGGTTACGGTGGCATTTGTGATCGTCTGTCTTGTGCTTTACAGGAAGTCTAAAGCAGTGCATACACAAAAATAATACAAATAATATATATTTATATGGAAATTTCAATACCGGGCAGATATTTTTTTGACTGTCTATCCGGTATTGCGTGGGGGGATTTGCTGAGAAACCGGAACGGAATGGAGATGCTATTTTTACAGCAGCAACCCGTGGGTGATCTGCTGTGCATTTATTGTCGGGTCTGCGGTGGTTTTTCGGAAGGAGTTTCAGACAGCAGAGTGACAGGGTACATACCTTTCAAATCTTTTGCATACACTGTAAAAAAGCGTCTTCGGGGGCTTGGCAGTGAAGGATTATATAGAGGAACGTGCAGTTGAGATCGCAGGATATATTGTGGAAACAAAGGCGACGGTGAGGCAGGCGGCGAAGAAGTTCGGGATCAGTAAGAGTACGGTACATAAGGATTGCGTGGAACGGCTGAAAGTGATCAATCCGGTACTTGCCATGGAAGTTCGGAAGGTACTGGATGTGAATAAGCAGGAGCGGCATATCCGGGGAGGACTTGCTACGAGGGAAAAATATCTGCATGCACATATGCGGTGAAAAATGTCTGAGTTATTCTCTGAATTACTTCAGTTGACATACCGGGTAAGATGTGCGAAGATTTACCATATAATAAAACAGCAAAACACATCACAGAGGAAAGAGAGGATTTTATCATGCTGAAACAGTTATCCATCTACGCAGAAAATAAAAAAGGTGTTATGCAGAACATTACCGGGATCCTGAAGAATGAGGACATCAACATTCTGGGGTCAGTTACCAACGACAGTGCAGAGTACGGAATCGTGCGAATGGTAGTTTCTGATCCGGATAAGGCGAAAGAGGCACTGATCGCTGCAGGATATCTCTGTCACGTGATTGACGTGATCGGAGTGGAAGTTGAGGATAAAACCGGAAATCTGAATGATCTGCTTCTTACATTGAAGGACAGTAACGTAAGCGTGGATTATCTGTACCTCTCTTTTAACCGTGATTCCGGAAAGCCGATCATGGTATTCCATACTGAGGACACCATGGAAGTGAGAGCCTGCCTGAAGTCCAGAGGATATACAGTTTTATAAAAATAGATTATAAATAAGTTCTATATTATAAACATTAAATATTAATTTTACAAATGTATATAGCCATGCTATCATATAGCCATAATAGTTCTTAACCTGTAAACAGCCACCTCAGGATATGTGAATATCCGATATCATACAGGCCCGGAACTAAAAAACTCATCACATAAAGTTAATAATTACACCCATGAAGGAATCCGTGGATCAGCGTACATGGATTCTTTCGGAAAAAGCTGTCATATCAGCGGAGTTTTCTGTGTCTCCAATGATGTGGCAGCTTTTTCTTTTGTTATACTTTCGCAGTATTTTCACAAATACATGATATATTATAAAGTGCTTTATAATAAGCAGAAAAAAATCAGACGGAAAAGAAATGGCAGAAGAGGAAAATGCAATGAAAATATTGTCAGTAAAAGAACAGAATAATAAAAAAGGAAATAAATGCTGGGTTTATATCCTGGCGTTTCTATTTCCGGTGATGATCTTTGGGGCCGGTTTTGCGCTGAAAGGTGTTTATCCATTTGGAGAAAGTTCGGCCCTTGTGGTAGATGGGGTCCATCAGTATACTGCTTTTTATAAGGAACTTTTGAACCAGTTGCAAAAAGGTCTGGGGTGGACGTATTCGACTCATTCTATGGGCTATAATTTCTATGGCCTGTTTTGTTATTATCTTTGCAGTCCATTCAGCATTCTGGTACTTTTGCTTATGAAATTCATGTATGTGAACGAGGCGGTAACGACTGTAATTCTGGTCAAAATAGGGTTTTGCGGTGTGTCTATGGCTTGGTATTCCGGGAAAAAATATCCGGGCAGAGGAAGTATGGCAGTTTCTCTTGGCTGTATGTATGCGTTGTCCAACTTCCTGATAGGATATTACAGCAACGTGATGTGGCTGGACTGCATAATACTGTTGCCGGTTCTGGCATATCTGATCGAACAGCTGGTTTGTACCGGGAAATGGAAGTGTTACTGCCTGGTGCTGGGATTTTGTATTTTTACCAGTTATTATATGGGATTTATGTTATGTACATTTTCCGGCCTTTATTATCTGTCAAATCTTATTACAGTGGAATCGAATCGTCGTCCGGAAAAAGTCCGGTTATCAATTCTGAAATTTTCCGGTGCGTCTGTTGCAGCGGCAGGTCTTGCGGGAATTACACTGATTCCGGGTATTGTGGCAGTGTCCAGAACAGCAGCTGCGGAGGAAGCAGGCACAGGAATTGCCGGTGTTTACGGAGATATCTGGAAACAGATGAGCGCATTGATGGAGGATTCCCTGTCTTTTGTAAAATCCAGCCAGCAGGGAGACGTAAATCTATATTGTGGCTGTGCAGTACTGCTTTTTGCAGGAATGTATTTTTTTAACAAAGAGATCCGTGCAGTGGAAAAAATTGTGGCAGGTGCATTGATTGTCCTGTATTTTGCGGGATTTCATATTACTGCTCTGAATCTGCTTTTTCATGGAATGCATAAACCGGTAGGAATTCCCAACCGTTTTGCGTTTATTCTGATTTTTCTGTTCCTGAAAATGGCCTGTGATGCCTGGGGAAAAGTGGAGAATATGAGTAGAAAGCGGATTTTTGCAGGCCTGGCAGCAGCGGAAATATTCTGTACAGTTGTGGGGATCCGAAGCGGAAAAACAGGAGAGATCCTTCTTACAGATGGGATTCTTGCAGGGATGTTTCTTCCAGTGTGGATGGAGCATTATTTTTGTGGAAAACTTTCGAAGCATTCTTTCGGCTGTGTGGAAATCCGAAAGATCTGTGCGGGGATTCTGGCAGTTCTGATTCTGGTTGAGACAGGAATTCATGGAATTGTCAGCATCACAGATAATGGAACCGCAAACCGTGATATTTATGTGGAAAGTGAGCAGGAAGTTTGTGGATTGTTGGAGGCTGAAAAAGTGGATCAGGTGGATTACCGGGTGGCCATTGTAAATCCTCTTGTAAGAAATGAAGAAATGTTATATCAGCTGAACGGAGTATCCATGTATTCTTCCACCAATACAGAAGAAATGTGGAACTTTGTAAAAAGTATGGGATTTGAAAATCTGGAGAATCGTTTTCAGTATGCAGGTGCTACAGAGGTGATGGATATGCTTCTTGGGATCCGATATCTTCTGTGCAGGAATACACGAACTCTCAATACAGTCTATGAAAAGATCGGGGAAAGCCAGTCTTTTGATCTGTATGAAAATCCCAGGGCATTAAAAATCGGGTATATGGTTGACGATTCTGTACTGAATTATATTATGGAAGGAATAAATCCCATGGAAGTGCAGAACCGCCTGTTAACTGGCGTTGTGGGAAAAAGACTGTATAAAATGCAGACGGTAAGTTCTGAAGTGGCTGCAATCGGAACAACTGCTTTTCATATTCGCCTGAAAAAAGGAGAACATGGTTATCTCTATATTCCGGGAACAGAGCCGGATACTGTGACGATTCAGGGGCAGGAACAGAAATCGGATTATTGGAACAATAATTTTCTGGATCTTGGTACATTCGATACAGATACCACAGTCCGGGTAACTGCGGATACAGGAATGCAGGAGGCAGTTCTTGGCACATATGAGGAATCGGATCTGGATGAGATTTATAAGGAACTTTCTTCACAGCAGATGGATCTGAGCGATGGAAAAGGAAGCATATCTGTAAAAGAGGATGGAATTCTTATGCTCAGCAGTTTTTACGATTCGAATATGAGAATTACCGTAGATGGAAAAAAAGCAGAAACATTCCGTATACAGGGAATGACAGGGGTAAAGCTTTCTGCGGGAACACATAAGATTGTTATGAAATATCAGACTCCGGGGCTGAAAGAAGGAGCAGTTCTTTCTATATTAATAGCAGGAATGCTGGGAATAGTCTGGATTATCTGTATGAGAAATGGAAAACACCGCTTTCCGGATTAAAGTAGATACATATAAGAAGAAATGTTATACTTTTGAGTTGAAGAAAAGAGGAGGGGGAAAATATAAAGATTGTAATGATAAACGGGCAGAATCATAAAGGTTCTACCTATCATATAGGAAAAATACTGGCAGATAAGCTGGGCGGAGAAGTGACAGAGTTTTTTCTGCCAAAAGATTTCGGGCATTTCTGCATTGGATGTAACCAGTGTATTGTGAAGGATGAGAAGCTTTGCCCATATTATAAAGAACTGAAACCGCTGACAGATGCCATTGACAGCGCAGATGTGATCATTCTTACAAGTCCGGTATATGTTTATCACTGTACCGGTTCCATGAAAGCATGGCTGGATCACTATGGCTACCGATGGATGCTGCACAGGCCAAACCAGGATATGTTTTCCAAACAGGGAATCTGTATTTCTACCGCAGCAGGCGCCGGAACGAAATGGACCAACAAAGATATGGCAGACAGTATGTTTTTCTGGGGAATGGGAAAGATATACAGGTACGGTACTGCCGTTCATGCCATAAATTATAAATCGATTTCTCCGGAAAAGATGGCGGAGATTGAGAAAGCGACCGATAAGCTGGCAGAAAAAATCCGTAAGAACTATGGCCATGTAAAACCGGGGTTGAAGACCAAAACATATTTCGAGGTGATGCGTAAGCTTGTAAAAAGTGGATGGAATGAAGTGGATGTGGCTTACTGGAAGGAACATGGGTGGACAGAAAAGGCCAGACCCTGGAAGTAAAACCGTCATTTTCGCAGGGTTGTGACATCTATGAAGAAAACTGTGTTAAACCCCTGTAAAATCAGCAAAAATTCTTCATAAAACACCTTGACAAGCCCTGTATTTACGGTCTATAATGAGCAAGCGTGCGAATGAAACGTTATATTTTCGCATGCCGTAATTTGTAAATAGCAACCGCAAGGCCCCATGGGAAAGCCCATGGAGAAATAAATCGGGAGGTGAAATGGAATGCCAACATTCAACCAGTTAGTAAGAAAGGGCCGTCAGACAGCTGTTAAGAAATCTACAGCACCGGCTCTGCAGAAAACATACAACTCTTTAAGAAAGAAAGCAGTTGATCAGGCTGCTCCACAGAAACGTGGTGTTTGTACTGCTGTTAAAACAGCTACTCCTAAAAAGCCTAACTCAGCTCTTAGAAAGATCGCCAGAGTTCGTCTTTCCAACGGTATCGAGGTAACAAGTTATATTCCAGGAGAGGGTCACAACCTTCAGGAGCATAGCGTTGTTCTTATCCGTGGAGGAAGAGTTAAGGACTTACCTGGTACAAGATACCACATCATCAGAGGTACTCTTGATACCGCAGGTGTCGCTAACAGAAAACAGGCTCGTTCCAAATACGGAGCTAAGAGACCTAAAGTTAAAAAATAATTTAAGTAGATCAGAAATCTACGCCGCTTCCTGATTGCAGATAATCAGGAGGATTACAAAGATATTATTCATCTAATGTATTACAGCGGAAGACTATAAGGATTTGTACGGTATTCCATATACCCTGTCGGTTGCGGGTTAAATATAGGACCTTACCAGTGCGAACATGCAATAGTTTTACTGCGTGAGTACCGATGATATAATCAATATGATTAAGGAGGGAAGTAACGTGCCACGTAAAGGACATACTCAGAAAAGAGACGTTCTGGCTGACCCGATGTACAATAACAAAGTGGTTACCAAACTTATCAATAACATCATGTTAGACGGTAAGAAAGGTGTTGCTCAGAAAATTGTATACGGCGCATTTGCCAGAGTAGAGGAAAAAGCTGGTAAACCAGCAATTGAAGTATTTGAAGAGGCTATGAACAACATCATGCCAGTTCTCGAGGTAAAAGCAAGACGTATCGGTGGTGCTACTTATCAGGTTCCGATCGAGGTAAGAGCAGACAGACGTCAGGCACTTGCTCTTCGTTGGCTTACAATGTTCTCACGTAAGAGAGGCGAGAAGACAATGGAAGAAAAACTGGCTAATGAGCTTCTGGACGCAATGAACAACACAGGTGCATCCGTTAAGAGAAAAGAAGACATGCACAAGATGGCTGAGGCAAATAAAGCATTTGCTCACTATCGCTTCTAATTCGAGGAGGAAAATTCATTGGCTGGAAAAGAAGGAAGAGAATATCCATTAGAGAGAACCAGAAATATCGGTATCATGGCGCATATCGATGCTGGTAAAACAACTCTTACAGAGCGTATTCTTTATTATACAGGAGTTAACTACAAGATCGGTGATACTCATGAAGGTACAGCGACAATGGACTGGATGGAGCAGGAGCAGGAGCGTGGTATCACAATCACATCCGCTGCTACAACATGTCACTGGACTCTTGAGGAGAACTGCAAGCCAAAGCCAGGTGCTCTTGAGCATCGTATCAACATCATTGATACACCAGGACATGTAGACTTCACTGTTGAGGTTGAGCGTTCCCTTCGTGTGCTTGATGGTGCTGTCGGCGTTTTCTGTGCTAAGGGTGGTGTTGAGCCGCAGTCAGAGAACGTATGGCGTCAGGCTGATACCTACAATGTACCTCGTATGGCATTCATCAACAAGATGGATATCCTTGGTGCAAACTTCTACGGTGCAGTAGAGCAGATCAAGACTCGTCTTGGTAAAAACGCTATCTGCCTTCAGCTTCCGATCGGAAAAGAGGATGACTTCAAAGGAATCATCGATCTTTTCGAGATGAAAGCATACATCTACAATGATGAGAAGGGTGATGACATCTCTATTACTGATATCCCGGAGGATATGCAGGAAGATGCAGAGCTTTATCATACAGAGCTGATCGAGAAGATCTGCGAGCTGGATGATGACCTCATGATGGAGTATCTTGAGGGAGATGAGCCTTCTGTAGACAGACTGAAAGCTGTCCTCAGAAAAGCTACATGTGAGTGTACAGCAGTACCGGTTTGCTGCGGTTCCGCTTACAGAAACAAAGGTGTTCAGAAACTTCTGGACGCAATCCTTGAGTACATGCCGGCGCCTACAGATATCCCGGCTATCAAGGGTGTTGACCTTGACGGCAACGAAGTTGAGAGACATTCATCTGATGATGAGCCGTTCTCCGCTCTTGCATTCAAGATCATGACTGACCCATTCGTAGGAAAGCTTGCTTATTTCCGTGTTTATTCAGGAACAATGAACTCCGGTTCTTATGTACTGAATGCCACAAAAGATAAAAAAGAGCGTGTTGGACGTATCCTTCAGATGCACGCTAATAAACGTATGGAGCTGGATAAGGTTTACTCCGGTGATATCGCTGCAGCAATCGGATTCAAATTCACTACAACAGGTGATACAATCTGTGATGAGCAGCATCCGGTAATCCTTGAGTCCATGGAGTTCCCAGAGCCAGTTATCGAGCTCGCTATCGAGCCTAAGACAAAAGCTGGACAGGGCAAACTTGGTGAGGCACTTGCTAAGCTTGCTGAGGAGGACCCGACATTCCGTGCTCATACAGATCAGGAAACAGGACAGACCATCATCGCTGGTATGGGTGAGCTTCACCTTGATATCATCGTTGACCGTCTTCTTCGTGAGTTCAAGGTTGAGGCAAACGTTGGTGCACCTCAGGTTGCTTACAAAGAGACAATCACCAAACCTGTTGATGTAGACAGCAAGTATGCAAAACAGTCTGGTGGTCGTGGACAGTATGGTCACTGTAAAGTTAAATTCGAGCCTATGGATGCCAACGGAGAAGAGCTGTACAAGTTCGAGTCTACAGTTGTTGGTGGTGCTATTCCGAAGGAATACATCCCGGCAGTTGGCGAAGGTATCGAGGAAGCTATGAAAGCTGGTATCCTCGGAGGATTCCCGGTAGTTGGTGTACATGCGAATGTATACGATGGTTCTTACCATGAAGTCGATTCTTCTGAGATGGCATTCCACATTGCAGGTTCTCTTGCATTCAAGGATGCTATGCAGAAAGCAGCTCCGGTTCTTCTTGAGCCAATCATGAAGGTCGAAGTTACTACACCAGAGGATTACATGGGTGACGTTATCGGTGATATCAACTCCCGTCGTGGACGTATCGAGGGTATGGAAGATATCGGTGGCGGTAAGATGATCCGTGGATATGTTCCGCTTTCCGAGATGTTTGGATATGCTACAGACCTTCGTTCCAGAACACAGGGACGTGGTAACTACTCTATGTTCTTCGAGAAATATGAGCAGGTTCCGAAGTCTGTACAGGAGAAGATTCTTTCTAAGAAAGACTGATCCACTATAAATAAATAAAATGCTTGCAAATAACCTTGGTTTGCAATATAATCAAGGTTAGCAAGTTTAAATCTGAAAAAATGCTCTAATTACAGAGTCAAGTTTTTTAAGGAGGACATTTTAAAATGGCAAAGGCTAAGTTTGAGAGAACAAAACCGCATTGTAACATTGGTACCATCGGACACGTTGACCATGGTAAAACAACATTAACAGCAGCTATCACTAAAGTTCTTGCTGAGAGAGTTCCAGGAAACGTAGTAGAGAACTTTGAGGATATCGATAAAGCTCCAGAGGAAAGAGAGCGTGGTATCACAATTTCTACAGCTCACGTTGAGTATCAGACAGAGAAGAGACATTACGCACACGTTGACTGCCCAGGACATGCTGACTACGTTAAGAACATGATCACAGGTGCAGCTCAGATGGATGGTGCTATCCTTGTTGTTGCTGCTACAGACGGTGTTATGGCTCAGACAAAAGAGCACGTTCTTCTTGCTCGTCAGGTAGGTGTTCCTTACATCGTTGTATTCATGAACAAATGTGATATGGTAGACGATGAGGAGCTTCTTGAGCTCGTAGAGATGGAGATTCGTGAGCTTCTTTCCGAGTATGACTTCCCAGGAGATGACCTCCCGGTTATCCAGGGTTCTGCTCTTAAAGCTCTTGAGGATCCGGCTGGCCCATGGGGAGATAAGATCATGGAGCTTATGGATGCTGTTGACAGCTACATTCCGGACCCACAGCGTGACACAGATAAACCGTTCGTAATGCCTGTAGAGGACGTATTCTCCATCACAGGACGTGGTACAGTTGCAACTGGTAGAGTTGAGGCTGGTGTTCTTCACGTATCTGATGAGGTTGAGATCGTTGGTATCAAAGAGGAGACTCGTAAAGTTGTTGTAACTGGTATCGAGATGTTCCGTAAACTTCTTGATGAGGCTCAGGCTGGTGATAACATCGGAGCACTTCTTCGTGGTGTTCAGAGAAACGAGATCGAGCGTGGACAGGTTCTTGCTAAACCAGGAACACTTACATGCCATACAAAATTCACAGCTCAGGTTTACGTTCTGACTAAAGACGAGGGTGGCCGTCATACACCATTCTTCAACAACTATCGTCCGCAGTTCTACTTCAGAACAACAGACGTAACAGGTGTTTGCAACCTTCCAGAGGGAACAGAGATGTGCATGCCTGGAGATAACATCGAGATGACAATCGAGCTGATTCATCCGATCGCTATGAGCCAGGGTCTTACATTCGCTATCCGTGAAGGTGGACGTACTGTAGGATCAGGACGTGTTGCTACAATCATCGAGTAATCACTGACTAATATATATTGAGTACCGCAAGGTACATTGTGTCCAAACGTAAGATACCCCGGGACCGTAAGGTTTCCGGGGTTTTTCTGTTGAACAGAAGATTAAAAAAAGGCTGTAAAGAATAGCGAATAAATTAAAAACAGGCAGGTATGGGAAGAAAATGAAAACCTTCGCATATCTGCCTGTGATACTGTTATGATACTATTTCTGTTCGTTATTGGAAAATTTCTGTGTTAAAAGTTCATCTCGTTTACGGATTCGTGTCTCAAAATCCAGTTCTTCAATTTCTTTATGGGTGACAGGTTTGGAAGTGTAGTATTCCAACGTCTGCTTTTTCCACATATCAAACATATCTTTGCCTGTGAAATAAGATTCCAGGCTTTCTCTGTTCTCCTGCAGATCAGCAAGAAAATTACACATATCTGCGTTTAAAGAATGTTCCGGATCATTTCCATAAAAGCGAAGTCCGGCATACCATTTCTGTGTTTCTGTTTCTATATCACCGGGAAGTTTATTATTTATATCCAGTTCATACCGGAGTTCATTGGATTCATTCATCTGCAGTAAAACCCAAAGAATATCGCTGAGAGTAGAAATCTGTACTTTATTTTCAGATAATCCAAATAACCAGTCCAGTGAGACATGAAATTTCTGAGCAATAGTCAATAACACATCATTGGAGGGAGTAACCACACCATTTTCATAACTGGATAAAGTTGACTGACGTATACCAATAGCTGCGGAAAAGTTTTTTTGATTCATCTTCAGATCAGTTCGTAGCTCTTTTATTTTTTCTGAAATAGATGATTCCTGCATATTATCCACCTCCTTAAAAGCTATGATTAGTATATCACAAATGATAAAAATCAACAATATAGAAAAATATCATTCACACAGATAAAAACCATTGACAATGATTACTTTAAATGATATAGTATCAGTGAAAATGATAATTATAGACAAGGAGGAAATGATATGCAGAGACAAAACTATATGATTACAGCGGAAGAAGTTGCAGAGAGCATGGGGATTTCACTTGGATATGCTTACAAGCTACTTCGCAAACTGAACAAAGAGCTTGCAGATCAGGGATATGTGACCGTTGCGGGCAAGATACCGAGAGCATTCTGGGAAAAGAAATTTTATGGATATTCCCAGATTGCAATGTAAAGGGGGGGAGAAAGTATGGCAGCATACAAAGATGAAGAAAGAGGAACCTGGTATGTTTCATTTTATTATGAGGACTGGACAGGAGCCAAAAAGCGAAAAGTAAAAAGAGGATTCCGCACTAAGAAAGAAGCATTAAATTTTGAAGCGGAGTATAAAAGAACAGCGAAAGCAGACATGGATATGACAATGGGAGAGTTTGTAGAAGTCTACTTCCGAGACAAGTCTCAGTCATTGAAGGACAGGAGTATCAAGAATAAAAGAGATACGATGAAGGCTCAACTGTTACCGTATTTTAAGGACAGACCAATGAACAGTATTACACCAGCAGAGATTATCCAGTGGCAGAATACGATTATTGAAAAAGGATATTCAGATGATTATCTGAAAACAATACAGAATCAGATGACGGCATTATTCAATCATGCGAAGAATATCTACAATCTGGCAGATAATCCCTGTGACAAAGTAAAACGTATGGGAAAGACTTCAAAAAAGAAAATGAAGTTTTGGACAATTGAAGAATATCGGCAGTTTATGACCGGAATAGAACCGGGAAGCAAATATTATGTGCTGTTTGAATTATTATTCTGGACAGGAGCGAGAGAAGGCGAAGCACTCAGCATTACACCTGCTGACATTGATTTTGAAAGGAATCTACTTCATATCAATAAAACTTACTACCGTATGCATGGAGAGGACGTGATTACATCTCCCAAAACAGAAGAATCGAACCGTACGATTTCCATACCGGAATTTCTGAAAAAAGAGATTCAGGACTATATTAGCAGACTGTATGAGTTGCCCGAAGATGAACGGATTTTTCCAATGGTTCATGAAGCGGTACAGCATAAGTTAAAACAGGTGGTTCAAAAGACCGGAGTAAAAAAGATAAGAGTACACGACATTCGTCACAGTCATGCGGCATTTCTGATCAATAAGGGAGTGCAACCATTGATGATTAAAGAAAGGTTTGGACATACGGACATTCGCATTACATTGAATACTTATGGGCACTTATATCCAGATCAGCAGAAAGTAGTGGCAGATATGTTGGATGATGAAAATATAAAAAGCTCCGGAAGTACGAACAACCGGAGCAATGTGACAAATGAGGACGAATCCACAAATGTCAACCCTAGACAAGTTGATTATAGCAGAGATTCTTCCAGAGAACAACAGATAACTGGCGAGAACAGTTGGGAAAATGGAGGAATTTATGGAACAGAGAAATGAGAATAAAACAGAATTGAAAATGATAAAGATGTCAGATGTCCAGTCTCAGACAGTGGACTGGCTCTGGTATCCGTTTATCCCTTATGGAAAATTAACGATTATTCAGGGAGATCCCGGTGATGGAAAAACTACGCTGGTATTAAATATTGCTGCAAGATTGTCTAAAGGAGAAGGTCTGGATAACGATATGAAAGTAACAGAACCCGTGAATATTATCTATCAGACAGCGGAAGATGGACTGGCAGATACAGTAAAACCCAGACTGGAGCTGGCAGAAGCGGTCTGTGAAAGAATTATGGTTATAGATGAAACAGAAAAATCACTTTCCATGATTGATGAAAGACTGGAAACTGCTATCAAACAGACTGGTGCGAGAGTGCTTATTTTAGATCCGATTCAGGCATACCTTGGAGGAACAATGGATATGAACCGTGCAAATGAAGCAAGGGATATGACGAAAAGATTGAGTTTGTTGGCAGAAAAATACAAATGTGCAATTTTATTAATCGGACACATGAATAAAGCTGGTGGAAACAAAGCTGCATATAGAGGAATGGGTTCGATTGACTTTTTTGCAGTAGCCAGAAGCGTATTACTGGTAGGAAGAATAGAGGGAGAACCGGATTTAAGAGCAGTGGTTCAGATTAAAAATAATCTGGCTGCATTTGGGCATTCCAAAGCATTTCGCCTGACAGAAACAGGATTTGAGTGGATAGGTGACTATGAAATCACAGCAGATGAGGTGCTTGGTGGAATTGCGCCAAAGGTAAATAAACTGGAACAGGCAAAGAAGATGCTGAGGGAACTGGCAGAAACATCAACTTCTGTGCAAAGCAGTGAAATCTTTGATATGGCAGAAGATTTGAATATTTCTAAAAGAACACTGGAAAATGCAAAAAAGGAACTTGAAATTAAGGCAAGACGAATCGGCAATTCATGGTATTGGGATTTAGATAAAGTTAAGCCGGAATAAATTAAGGGTGCAACATTGCAGAGTATATAGAAAATGCGGAATTAAAATGCAAGGTTGCAATCTGTAAAGACATTGCAGTGTTGCGTCCTTACATAAATTGTAAGAAGGTGAGAGCTTGAAAAACGTTATGATTCCAGAGGAGTTATTTGGAAAGATTATAAAATATCATTTACTGGATCAGGAACAGGAAGCAGATGATATAAGAAAAGGTCTGGAGAAAAAGCTGGATGCAATGGTAAATCGTGAGGTATACAGTAAATTCAAAACTGCACCAACAGAAGAAGAACGGGAAAAGTTCCGGCAGGAGTATCTGGACAGAAAAGGAATGCAAGAGAGCTTTCGATGGTAACAGTTCTTATTGATTATCTTTTTACAGGAGCGTGTCACGCACCTGTGAGAAGTAAACAAGGAGAAAGTTGGTAAGGTGCAGACGGAAAACTGTGGCTGGAATGTGAGACGGCTGTAAATTTGATAGTTGTGAAGAAGGGAGAAAGATACAATGAAACAGGGAAGATTAGGATATAACAGTAGCAATAACAGATATGGGTTGTTGGCATCAGACTTATGGATTGATACGGGATTTCACTGTGGAGAAGGTCTTGAGGTGCTGGTCGATGATAAGTGGGTAAGGACAAGAATGGAGATGAATCCAGCAAGAGAATGGTATCTGGTTGGAACGCCATACTGTGGAGATCTGGAATATGTGCAGGCAAGAATAACGGAATAATTTAATCGAGAGAGTAACGAAAGAGATAAAATAGCCCCCGGCAGGGCGCAAGGGTACTTTTGATGGACGGAACGGCTGTCGAAAGTGCTTTTGCGTTACTTTTGACAAAAGTAACAAAACCGCCGTATCCGGCGAAGATTTCTTTTTATACTATAGCTGGTAAAGATACAAATTTATGTGCCATGTCTGGCACTGGTTTTAGAAAGTGGGGTGACGAACATGACGCTGAAACGAACAATTAGTGGTATGATCGGGACAGGTTCTCTGGCTCATAACAGAAGGGAATTTATAGCAGAAAATGTTGATTCAGACAGAGTGCAATTAAATATTTGCTATCAGAATGAGAATTTAAAAGAAGTTTATAAAGAACTGTTTGATGAAGCTGTAGAACGATATAATATCGGGAAAAGAAAAGATCGACAGATTACAAATTACTATGAAAAAATCCGGCAGGGCAAACAGGAAAAATTGTTCCATGAAGTGATTTTCCAGATTGGAAATCGAGAAGATATGGCTGTCGGAACAGCAGAAGGAGGTCAGGCTGTAAAAGTACTGGATGAGTATGTAAAGGACTTCCAGAAACGGAATCCAACGCTACGGGTATTTGGTTGTTATCTACATCAGGATGAAGCTACGCCACATCTACATATTGATTTTATTCCTTATGTAACTGATTGGAAAGGAAAAGGAATGGACACCAGAGTTTCGCTGAAACAGGCATTAAAAAGTCTTGGATTTCAAGGTGGGAATAAGCATGATACTGAGTTAAACCAGTGGATGAACCATGAAAAAGAAGTTCTGGCAGGGATTGCAAAAGAGCATGGTATTGAATGGGAACAGAAAGGCAGTCATGAGGAACATCTGGATGTCTATAACTTCAAGAAAAAAGAACGGAAAAAGGAAGTACAGAAATTAGAGCAGGAGAAAGAGTATCTAACTGCAGAAAACGAAGAACTGACAGCACAAATTGCGGAATCCAGAGCAGATATCCAGATTTTAAAAGACGATAAGGAACAGGCAATTAGGGAGAAGCAAGAAGCAGAACAAAGGGCAGAGGACGCAGAAAAAGAACTAAAAAGTCTGGAAGATCGTCGGAATGTGCTACAACCAATCATGGATAATGCCAGTAAGGAAATAAAAGAATATGGAATGATTAAGACGTTTTTACCGGAGGCAGGAACATTTGAACGTGCAGTACCTTACAGGGAGAATAAAATCAAGCCATTGTTTATCAAGATGAAGAATCAGATTGCTGCATTAGCTGGAAAGGTTGTAGAGCTTAACAAAATGGTAGAAAGCTGGAAAAATAAATATCAAAAATCTGTTGAGGAATGTGATAATATCCAGAAACAGTTAGACGATGTACGTAAGGAAAATGGAAAATTATCAAATGATAATCAACGTTTACAGGAGACTTCGGACAGATATGACAGAGTGGTGCGTATTCTGGGAATGGAAACTGTAGAGGATGTGGTGCAGCAGGACATTAAAGAACAAAGGGCACTGGAAGAAAAACGGCGAATGGAGCAAATGCCAAAGGGAAGCGTTCTGAAACAGTTGGAATGGGCAACTCAAAAGAGCCAGATTGAAAACCAACAACGTAAGAAAAATAAAACAAAATACAAAGGATTGGAGATTTAGACTATGAAAAAACAGATTTATGATGAGAAAAATGGAATGAGCTATACGTTGCATGGAGATTACTATTTGCCGGATCTGGTTTTAAGAGAAGAAGAACCGACATATGGAAAATATGGAATGTTACGAAAGCAGTTCTTAAAAGAACACAGATCAGCAAGGTATCAGTATTTGTTATTGACTGGAAAGCTGAATGAACATCTGAATCAGACTGATCAGGAAGCTAGAGAACAGGTGGAAACGCTTATGGAACAGATGACAGAAAAACAGGGTGTAACTGAAGAATTAAAGGCACAGGATCAGATGGAGAGGGTCAGGCTGATGAATAATATAAAAGCTAGTGCAGAAGAAATTGTATTGAAAAACATGATATATGTGTGATTGCGAGGGGGATAAGATCGCTTTTTTACATTTTTGTATATTAGAATAGAACTTTAGAAAGCACTATGGTAAAATAAAGTGAAGGTAAATTGAAAGTTATCAAAACAAAGATAAAAACGCAACGTGCATCTTTGATGTGCCAGAGCCGGTAGGTAGCCCGGCCGTCCTATATAAATAGGGTAAGTAACCTGCCCCTCCGGGTTGTCCATTCTTTGTTCAATAAATTTTAGGAGGGATTTTTATGGACAAAGTAAATGGAAGATTGACGGTATATTTTGAAGAACCATTTTGGGTAGGCATATTTGAGCATATTGAAGATGGTAAATTATCTGTGGCAAAGGTAACATTTGGCGTAGAACCAAAAGAATATGAAGTGCAGGAATATATTCAAAAATACTATTTCGGTTTGAAATTCAGTCCGGCTGTTGAAGCTATTGTAAAGGATATAAAAAGAAATCCGAAACGGATGCAGCGTTCAGCAAAAAAGCAGATGCTGGAAACTGGCATTGGCACAAAATCGCAACAGGCGTTGAAATTACAACAGGAACAGAACAAACAGGAGCGTAAAGAAAAAAAACGAAAGAAAAAAGAGGCGGAAGAACAGCGAATGTTTGAACTAAAACAGCGAAAGAAAAGAGAAAAGCATAAGGGACATTAAAAGTCCTTTGAGCTTTTTCTCAAATTCGGGATTTGGAGGTATAAACAATGAGGAAATGTGAAAAGTGTGGAGCAAGTATGAAATTAGATTTAAGACTTAAAGTTAATGGCGGTGGCTATGGGATGGTTGTTCGTGTAGATGAAAAACAAAAGGCGACAACTATAGATGATGTTAGAGTTGCAGTCTGCCCAGAATGTGGTTATACAGAAATGTATTTAGAGGATTTAACGAAATTGAAATCTTAAAAGACAACTTTCAGATTTTTAGAATTAAGAAAAACGAAATTTAGGGAGGGTCTATAATTGAAATTAGCAGATTTAGCAACAGGTTCTGATTGGATAGTGTGGATTGTCTTTGTAATATTTGCTGTACTTTCTATAGTTTTACTTTCTGGACACGGAAGCTGGTTTATTTCTGGATATAATACAGCTTCAAAAGAAGAAAAGAAAAAATATGATGAAAAGAAGTTATGCAGGACAATGGGAGTTGGAATGTCTATTATAGCAATTCTTGCATTAATTATGGGCTTGCTTGAAAATATTTTGCCTGCATTTTTTGTATATATTGCATTGGGAATCATTGTAGTTGATGTCGTGGTTATTATCATTTTAGAAAACACACTATGCAAAAAGTAATAACTTCTGGTTTGAGGAATTGACTGAAAGGAAGGCATTATATGTTCTATATTTATATTATTTTTGACTTTGCAATGGCAGTGATTATGCTTTTATTTGGAATATGGTTTTATAGGTCAAAAGGACAAGCATCCAAATTCTTGTCTGGTTATAATATGAAAGCAGCAGAAGAACGAAAAAAATATGATGAAAATGCTATGTGTAAGGCATATGGGAAGAGAATGATGTTTATGTCAATTCCTTTTATTGCTGGAATGATTATAGATATTTGGCATATAGGAATCGGTTGTTTAATTGCATGGGTGATATGGTTTGTTATGTTTATTCTGCTACTTATGGATAGACATAAAAGAGAAGGTTAATTTATAGAGGAATAGAATGCTTTTGGGGTGAAAATACCGTTTATTTGTTTTAGACATACGATGTCCGGTTGAAAATTAGCGGATTCTCGTTTTATGTCGTGGTAATTTTGATACATATTGGTAAGCTGTAAGTGGAAGAGAGGTAGAGACATGGACACAAAAAAGATTGGAGCTTTTTTAAAGCAATGTCGTAAAGAAAAGAATCTTACGCAAGAGCAGCTTGCCGAGAAGTTTGAGGTATCTGCAAGAACAGTTTCCAGATGGGAAACAGGAATAAATATGCCAGATCTCAGTATACTTGTTCAACTTGCTGAATATTACGATGTTGAGATGAGAGAGCTCCTGGATGGAGAAAGGAGCCAGACTATGAATAAAGAGATGAAAGAAACACTGGACAAAGTTGTGGTGTATGAAGGATGGGTGAAACAAAAAGCATTAAAGGCTGGAAATCTTGCATTTGCATCAATGTTTGTGATTAGCGTGTTAGCGATTATTATTCAGATGTTATTAACTGTGGATATTCGCTTGGTTTTAGGAGAGACAGCAACTGCTTTGGTAGGAGGAATCCTGTACGCCTCTATTATGGTGTACAATGGAATATGGGATAAATGTTTGCCAAAAAGTGCTACTATATGGCGAGATTTTTTCACCAGTGTGATATTTGCAGGAATTTTTACCGTCATCTATGGTGTATGCTTATTTAGAATGGGAGCTACAGAAACACAGATAACACGATTAGCATTGGGATTTCTGATTGGTATTATTATTGTGGCATTTATTATTCTTAGGCTCTTGGCATTTATTAATCGAAAAAGAAACCAGAATTCGTTAAATGTTCAGGAGAAAAAGGAAACTTCCCTATCTAAGGTAGAATGGATAAAAATTTATAATGCACAGAATATAGTAGAGACAGAACAACTTGTAGAAATGTTAAAGCAAAATGGAATAGCAGCTTTTTCACAGGAAGCAGGTGCGAATGTTGCAATGCATGGGGCACCTGGATTTGGAATATATGGTGTGGATATATTCGTGAAAACCGATGATGCAGAGAAGGCAGTACAGCTGATTAAGGAGATTAATAACCAAGAGAATGAAGAAAATTTTTGACATTTTCACACATGCGTGCTAATATGATTATAGAAAAAGAGTGCTACCGATAGACGGTTAGTCCGATATATGTTTTGACAAAAATTGCCGCTTAGTTTACCAGACCAGGGCGGCTATTTTTGTGGTTTATTATTATCCTTGCCAAAGGTATATCCAAGACCAAAGCAGGTTAAGCCGAAGCTCACTACTGCTATAAAATCAACAATACTCATGGCTTAGCCCTCCTTTCCAGTGGATTCTCTTTCGAGTTTCTATGTAATCAGAGGGTCACAGTCCCTCTGCTGAAGGACTAACCGCCTACCGTTATGATAGCACCCATGTTTCGATTATAACAGTCAAGGTGGGAATCTGCAACCGGAAAGTTGACAGCTCATGAAAATCTGGCTGTGATACCGTTTTGATACTAAAAAATGAAGAGAACAGAAATATAGCGTAGAAATCCTATAACACAGGACAATAAAGACACGAAAATCACAGAAAATAATGAGATTTTAAGAACCTCACAAACGTGAAGGTGGACGTACTGTAGGATCAGGACGTGTTGCTACAATCATCGAGTAATACAATCTGAAAATAGATTTGTTATCGCAAGATAACGTTGTGTCCAAATGTAAGATACCCGTAGAACTTCGGTTCTACGGGTTTTTCTGTTGCTTAAAAAAGTTAAATAAGTCGGAAAAGAATAACGAATGATAAAGAAAAACGGTTGCCGGGAGATTATCCTAACAACCGTTTGTGATAACAGAATGATAACAAAATATGAAATTTTCACCAATTTGATAACAGATACAGTGGATTTGTTCATATATCACAGATATGGGTGTGGATTAAGTCAGATCATATGTCTTAATGTCATTACCATCTGTGCCCTTCTTAACAATAGTGTGACACCCTATCGTTGTTCCCATAGCACGCAATTTCCATTCTTCCTGGGTAGCGTTCAGTTTATCCAGTTCTGCCTGTCTTTTATCTTCATCTTCAATAGCTAATATTTCAGCTTTTTCCTTTTCATAGACATTTTTAAATTGACACCATTTCCTGAAAAAGTCCTGCATTGTAGGATTTTCGAATGTCAGTGCAACCTTCTGCTCAGGTGTTTCAGCAAGTGAGAGGTTCACCGAATCATCAATAGAAAACAACAGAGAGAGTACATCTCCGACTGTTTCAATATTAAAATCCAGAAAAACACTTACATTTAATCCCAGTGCAGTTGCAATCTTTTCTAACTGATCCGGTTTCGGATTCCGGATTCCCAGTTCATATTTTCTGATTGTTCCTACGTTAATGCCGGACAGCTCGGCTAACTGTATCTGACTGTATCCTCTAAATTCCCGGAATGCCCGGATTTTTTTGCCAACCATAATGCTGCCTCCTTAATAATATTTGTGCTTCTATTCTAGCACAAAAGTGAATGATACAAAAGAGTGAGATTTAACAAATTGCCGATACGCAAGCAATAGGTATGGAATGGAAAAAATAAATTCGCAAATGTTTATTGACAAATTCACAAAAGTGAATTATTATAAGAGAACAACGAAAGAGTCACAAAAGTGACTGGAAAGGAGGACGCTATGAGAACTAATTATATGATGACTGTTGATGATGTCATGGAAGAATTAGGCGTGAAACGCAGTAAAGCATATTCCATTCTGAAGCAGCTTAATGATGAACTGGCAAAGGAAGGATATGTGGCAGTTCGTGGAAAGATTCCACGTCCCTACTGGGAAACAAAATTTTATGGATGCTCTCAGAGAGCAGTGTGAAGGAGGTTTTAAGATGTCAGCTTACAAGGACAAAACACAGGGAACCTGGTATGTGAGCTTCCGCTATATTGACTGGACAGGTAAGAAAACGCAGAAGCTGAAAAGAGGGTTCAAGACAAAGAAAGAAGCATTGAATTATGAAAAGGAATTCATAAGAAAGACTGCAGCGGATATGAAAATGGAGATGAACAGTTTTATTCAAGTCTATTTTGAAGATAAAAAGAATGAACTGAAAGAAAATTCAATCCGTAACAAGCAGCACATGATGAACAAGCACATTGTTCCGTATTTTGGAACAAGAAAAATGAATGAGATCACACCGGCAGAGATTATCCAGTGGCAGAACACCATTCAGGAAAAAGGTTACAGCAAGACTTATGAGCGTATGATTCAGAATCAGTTAAATGCACTGTTTAATCATGCACAGAAAATTTACAATCTGAAGGAAAATCCATGTAAGAAAGTAAAAAAGATGGGGAAATCGGATGCTAATAAGCTGGAATTTTGGACGAAAGCAGAATATGACAGCTTTATCGCCGGGATTGAGCCAGAGAGTGAGGATTATCTGATATTTGAAATCCTGTTCTGGACAGGAATCAGGGAAGGAGAACTTCTGGCATTGAGTCTTTCAGACTTTGATATGAGTGGTAATCTTTTGCATATCAATAAGACTTATAACCGGATCAGGAAAAGAGATGTGATTGATACTCCAAAAACAGAAAATTCAGTCCGTACCATTGATATTCCTAATTTTCTTAAAGAAGAGGTGCAGGAGTATGCGAAGAAGCATTATGGATTTCCGGAAAATCAGCGGTTATTTCCGATTGTGGCGAGAACACTGCAGAAACGGCTTAAGAAGTATGAAGCATTGACCGGTGTAAAACCAATCAGAGTGCATGATATCCGTCACAGCCATGTAGCATATCTGATTTATCAGGGTGTAGAGCCACTGATCATCAAGGAAAGACTGGGGCACAAAGATATTCAGATGACATTAAACACTTATGGTCACCTGTATCCGTCACAGCAAAAAAAGGTAGCTGAGATGTTGGACAACAAACGTTAAATATGGAGGAAAAGACACATGAAAACAAAGAAAGTAGTCAGAAAAATATTTGATACGCTCAATTATAGTAAGAAGCTGAAGATAAGTTCCATTTTACCGGATCGAGATTCGGATTATGCGATTCTTCTTGAATTAGAGGATGGAAGCAAATTTGAAATTATCATTATCCCAACAAGGAGATTCGTATAAGGAGTGGAACTATGGCTACTAACAGACAAAAAGAAAAAGCCCAGACAAAATATCTGAGCAAGTTCTCTGATAATCAGATTCACTGATATATCATCTTGGCAGATTCAGTATATCACGAATTGAACGATACAACAATTCCCGAATATCTGTTCATCAGAGACTTGTCCGGAGGGGCAGGAGGTAGAAGTGACATTATTTGAACAGGTAAAAGAATGTGTGACAGCCAGACAGGCTGCGGAGCATTACGGGATTAAAGTAAAAAGAAATGGAATGGCGTGTTGTCCGTTTCATAAAGACCGACACCCAAGTATGAAGGCCGATAAAATATATCACTGCTTTGCATGTGGAGTGGGCGGTGATGCGATAGATTTTACAGCAAGGTTATTTGGAATATCACAGTATGAAGCTGCGAAAAAGATGATAGAAGATTTTGGACTGGATATAAAAATCGAAGACAGAAACAAATACAAAAGGATGCACCAAAGCAGGAATACTTTGATATCAAAGAAACCTAAAGTTGTGATGATCAGAGAAAAACTGGAGCAGTGGTTGAAACATGCAACAGACGTGCTGATCAGATATCTGAAATGGATTCAGTTCTGGAAAGAGATTTACAAACCAGAACCAGATGAAGAGTGGCACGAATTATTTACGGAGGCATTGGCAAATGAAAGAAAGATAAATGACTATCTGGACGTGCTGATGTTTGGAACAGGAGAAGAGATTGTAGAGTTTTTCAAGATGAAGAGAAGGGAGGTTGAAAAAATTGAAGAAAGAATTAACGAATATCAGCGAGAAGTCCTTGATGGAATTAGAAGATATTGTGAACGAGGAAATGCTTACAACAGAAGATGTCAATAATATGTTGGAGCATACGGATAAAGGAAGAACAAAGCAGACAATTAGAAATTGTGTAACCGTACTTCAAAATGATCCGGTATTGAAAAAAGCGATTAAACGAAATGAACTTTCTGGAAGGATGGACATTGTAAAAGAGGTTCCCTGGGAGCGGAGGAATAACAGTCCTACGGTTACAGATACTGATGAAAATAATTTGAAGATGTATCTGGAAGAAAATTATGAACTGACAAGTGAGCGTGTGATCAAAGCAGGAATAGATATTGTTTCCAATGAAAATAAATATCACCCAATTAGAGATTATCTGGAGAGTCTGGTCTGGGACGGAATTCCAAGAATAGAAAATATGCTTCCACATTTTCTGGGAGCAGAAAAGAGCAAATATACAATCGGAGTAATGAAAATGCACATGCTGGCAGCGATTTCAAGAATTTATGAACCGGGAATAAAATATGATATTATGTTGTGTTTGGTTGGGAGTCAGGGAGCCGGAAAGTCCACATTTTTCAAATATCTAGCGATAAAAGAAGAATGGTTCAGCGACAATCTGGATCATTTGGATGATGAAAATATTTACAGAAAACTGCAAAATCACTGGATTATCGAAATGGGAGAAATGAAGGCAACTATCACAGCAAAGAATATTGAACAGATAAAATCGTTTCTGAGCAGACAGAAAGAAACTTATAAAGTACCTTATGAAGTTCACCCGGAAGACAGACCGAGACAGTGTGTATTTTGCGGTACTTCAAATGATTTGAATTTCCTTCCGCTGGACAGAACCGGAAACAGAAGATTTGCTCCGGTGATGACAGATATGTCGAAAGCAGAAGTTCATATTCTGGACAATGAGGCAGAGAGCAAAGCCTATATCGAACAGGCTTGGGCAGAGGCAATGGTACTGTATCGACAGGGAAATGTGTTCTTAGGATTTACAAAGGAAATTGAGGAAGAGGCAAAGCGTCTGCAGAAAGAATTTATGCCGGAAGATACCAATGCCGGAATCATACAGGAATTTCTTGATGACTACGATGACGATTATGTATGTACAAGAATTCTGTTCGATGAAGCGCTACATCGAACCGGAGAAATGAAACAGTGGGAAGGTAAAGAAATTGCCAATATTATGAACAATGCGATTGTAGGCTGGAAACCACATGGTACACATCGATTCGGAAAGGAATATGGAATACAGCGGTCATGGAAACGGATGAAAGATTCGGTGAAGAAAGATAAAGACGGATTTATAGAAGTACCGGAACAGTTGGAAATACCGTTTGAGTAAAGATTATTGTAAACGATGTAAACGGAACTTGAAGAAAAAACTTAAAACGTTAACTTTTAAAATCTTTTGAACTCCGTTTACAAATTTCGTTTACAGACTGGAAAGGAGCAGAAAATGATGAAACAGGGAAGATTAGGATATAACAGCAGCAATGGAAGATATGGATTATTATCATCAGATTTATGGATTGATACAGGATTTCACTGCGGAGAAGGACTGGAAGTGCTGGTAGATGATGAATGGGTACAGACCAGAATGGAGATGAATCTGGCAAGAGAATGGTATCTGGTGGGAACACCTTATTGTGGAGATTTGGAATATGTGCAGGCGAGGATACCAGAATAAACAGATCTATGATTCACTTCGGTCGGTGCAGAACAGACGTCCATAAGGACGTTATGCCCCCGGCAGGGCGCAAGGGGACTTTTGATGGACGGTACGGCTGTCGAAAGTGCTTTTGCGTTACTTTTGACAAAAGTAACAAAAGAGGGGCTTGTCCCCGATACTTCTCGAACTACTAATGTTCGAGAAGGTTCCTAAATATCGTATCCGGCGAAAATTTCTTAAATATCGCCATAACTGGCGTAAATAAAAATTATGTGCCATGTCTGGCACTCGAGTAGAAAAGAGGTGAGAAAATTTATGATGAAACGGACAATCAGTGGCATGATCGGAGCCGGTTCACTGGCTCATAACAGACGGGATTTTGTAGCAGAAAATGTAGATCCGGACAGAGTGCAATTGAACATTTGTTATAAGAATGAGAATCTGAAAGAAGTTTATAAGGAACTGTTTGACGATGCTACGGAGAGATACAATGTCGGGAAAAGAAAGGACCGGCAGATTGCAAATTATTATGAAAAAATCCGACAGAGCAAACAGGAAAAGTTGTTCCATGAAGTGATATTCCAGATTGGAAATCGAGAGGATATGGCAGTGGGAACAACAGAAGGAAATCTGGCTGTAAAGGTATTGGACGAATATATGAAAGATTTCCAGAAGCGGAATCCGACACTTCGGGTATTTAGTTGCTATCTGCATCAGGACGAAGCTACTCCACATCTGCATATCGATTTTGTCCCTTATGTGACCAACTGGAAGGGAAAAGGAATGGATACTAGAGTTTCACTGAAGCAGGCATTAAAAAGTCTTGGATTTCAAGGCGGAAATAAGCATGATACAGAACTGAATCAGTGGATAAATCATGAAAAAGAAGTGCTGGCAGAAATCGCAATGCAACGTGGAATTGAATGGGAACAGAAAGGTACACATGAAGAGCATCTGGACGTTTATAATTTCAAGAAAAAGGAACGTAAAAAGGAAGTGCAGGAACTGGAGCAGGAAAAAGAAAATCTGACAGCAGAGAACGAAGGATTGATTTCTCAGATTGCGGACGCAAGGGCAGATATTAAACTACTGGAAGAAGAAAAAATTCAGTTCCAGAAAGATAAAGAAATAGCAGAAAAACGTGCCGAGAACGCAGAAACGGAATTGAAAAAACTGGAGGACAGAAGAGAATTCCTGCAACCGGTGATGGATAATGTCAGTAAGGAAATAAAAGAATATGGAATGATCAAAACATTTTTGCCGGAAGCTACAGCATTGGAACGTGCGGTAACTTATCGGGATAAGAAAATAAAACCCTTGTTCATTGAAATGAAGAATAAAATTGGTGCGATGGCTGCACAGGTTAAAGAACTTACCAGAGAAAGAGATAAGTGGAAAAGTAAGTTTCAGAAGAAAAAGCAGGAGCACGAGAACACTAAAAAGGAACTGGCAGAAGTTCAGAAGGATTATCAGAAATTATCCGGTGAGAAAGAAATATTGCAGGGATTTGCAGACAGATACAATCGACTTTTACGTATGCTGGGGAAAGATATGGTAGAAAGACTGGTGCAGGACGATATCCGGATGCAGGCGGAACTTGAAGCGAAAAAGCAGAAAGAACAAATGCCGAAAAAATAGGCGACCGTATACAATGGGCAAGAGAACGAAGTGAAGAACACAATGTACAGATAAAGAAGAACAAAACAAAATATAGAGAAATGGAGTTGTAAGAATATGAAGAAACAGATTTATGATGAAAAGAACGGACTGAACTACACACTGCATGGAGATTATTATCTGCCGGATCTGGAAATCAATGAGGAAGAACCCACATATGGGAAATATGGAATAATGCGAAAACAGTTTCTGAAGGAACACAGGAGTGCCAGGTATCAATATCTGGTACTGACCGGGAAATTGACGGAGCATTTGAATCAGGTCGATAAAGAAGCGAGAGAAAAAGTTGAAATGCTGGTGGAACAGATGGCTGAGCAGTGGGGCGTGACAGAAAAACTGAAGATGCAGGATCAGATGGAATGGGTTAGGAAAATGAATAATATTCGTAGCAGAGCAGTAGAGATTATAGATGTAGAATTGATTTGTGTTTAGGAGGACAAAGCGGCAGATATAATGTTAAAAGTAGTTGCGTGCGCACGCATATTGTATTATAATACTGGTGGTTAGGAGGAATATATCTATGAAACTATTAAAATGGCTTTCAGTAACAGACCGATTTTACAAAATCTATTTGGATAAACAGCTTGCCCCCTTTGGAATCAACAACAGCCAATATATGTTTTTGATTAAAATCTGTCGTTCGCCTGGCATTTTACAGGATTCTTTAATGGATATGTTTTATGTTCATCCGAGCAATATTGTACGGACAGTTGCGGCATTAGAAAAGCAGGGAATGATTATGCGTTCCCCAAATGATAAGGATAAGCGGACGTGTAAGCTGTATCCTACGGAACGTGCGCTGTCTGTAATTGATGAGATACAGACGGTATGTGAAAAGACAGAAGCTCTTTTATTGCAAGGCTTCAGGGAATCCGATAAAAACCTCTTTATTGATTTGCTGATTCAGGCAGGTGAAAATATTACAGCGGAACTCCGTATAGAAAGAAAGGGGGATGAATTTAATGACTGAGAATCCCCTAGGATATGAAAAAATTTCAAAACTGTTGAAAGATTTTGCCATTCCCAGTATTATGGCGTCTCTTGTCGGCTCAATCTACAATATTGTGGATCAGATTTTTATTGGTCAAGGGGTCGGTTATCTGGGAAATGCAGCAACCAATGTTGCCTACCCGTTCTCTACCATCTGCCTTGCTATTGCACTGCTGGTTGGAATTGGCAGTGCTTCCCGTGTTTCCCTCTGTCTTGGACGCAAAGAGCCGAAAGCTGCCGCCAAAGCAGCGGGAAATGGTATTGTTCTGATGGGGATTTTCGGAATTATTTATTTATTGGTTGGTGAAGCTTTTCTGTCTTTGCTCCTAAAGGCATTTGGGGCAACGACAGATGTATTTCCATATGCAAAGCAGTATGCTAGCATAACATTGATTGGAATGCCGTTTCTTATTGTAACGAATGGTATGAGCAATTTGATTCGAGCAGATGGAAAACCAAAGTATTCAATGGTTTGCATGGTTATGGGAGCTATTATCAATACCATTCTTGACCCTATTTTTATTTTTGCTTGCGATTGGGGGATTGCCGGCGCAGCTTGGGCAACAGTTATTGGGCAAATTTTTTCCTTCATACTCGCACTCCGTTATCTATGGCGTTTCCAAACAATCCATTTTGAAAAAGAGTCGTTTTTATTGGACATCAAAGAAAGTATGAAAATTTGCAGCATGGGAATCAGCAGCAGCTCAAACCAGATTGCAGTTACCGTGATTCAAATCATTCAGTACAATTCGTTGACTTATTACGGCGCATTAACAAAATATGGAACAGATATTCCCTTAGCTGCTTGCGGAATCGTTATGAAAACAAATGCCATAATCCTTGCGATTGTTGTAGGAATCTCGCAGGGAACACAGCCGATTATCGGCTTCAACTATGGGGCAAGGCAATACCATCGTGTACGGGAGGCTTACCTGCTTGCGGTAAAATGGAACCTTGTTGTTTCCACAATTGCTTTCATCGCATTTCAATTTTTCCCGCAATCTATCATTTCGCTATTCGGAGATGGGAACGAGCTGTATTTTGAATTTGCTGTTTTGTTCATGCGTACCTATCTTTTCATGGTGTTGGTAAATGGTGTGCAGTTGCTTTCTTCCAGTTTTTTTACCGCAATAGGAAAATCGTTAAAAGGTGCTCTGTTGGCATTAACAAGGCAGACCTTTGTGTTGATTCCGCTTACCCTGCTGCTCCCGCTTCGTTTCGGAATTATGGGAGTATTGCTTGCGGGACCTGTTGCTGATTTTTCAGCGTTTATGCTATCTGTTGTACTGGTGGGTATAGAATTAAAAAAACAAAAAAATGACATGTAAACAACAGCCCTATGTGAAAACATTCTTTTTCCGCCGTTAAGTAATCAAGAAGCAAAAACTTAAAAACCGTTGCGATAAATTTTATAAATTCACCACCACAATCTGCGCAAAACATGAGTCCGGTTAACGGATTTGCTTTGCCCTGTGCTATTGGGCGGTGCTTGGTCTCTCTGATTTTCTGAACCACATACCAGGTGTCTTCATCAACAATAGCTTCCTGCGTATCTCTGAATATCATCCAGTCCTCCGGATTAGTATATTGGGAATGCTTGTCTTCGCAAGATAGTAGGATGGACGCTCAACCTTTTCGTTTGTGAGTATTCTGGCAACCTGCATCGGTCCATTCCCTTCAATAATTAACTGGAAAATACGTCTTACCACAGCAGCGGCTTCTTCATCAACAAGCCAGTGGTTGTTATCTTCCGGGTCTTTTTTGTATCCGTAGATGGCATTAGAAGTCAGATGTTTGCCTTCCATACCCTTGTTGCGAAGTACAGACTTGATTTTTCTGCTGGTATCACGCACATACCATTCATTCATAATGTTTAAGAATGGTGCAAATTCATTGGATTCAGAATGTGTGCTGTCAACACCATTGGAAATGGCAATAAAGCGGACGCCTTTTTCTCGGAATAAAACCTCCGTATAAAAGCCTACTTCCAGATAATTTCTGCCGATTCGACTCATATCCTTGACGATAACACATCCGATTTTTCCTTCTTCAATGTCGGCAGTCAACCGCTTCCAATCCGGTCTGTCAAAGTTAGTACCGCTATATCCATCGTCGGTATAGTGTGCAAGGTTCGTAAACCCCTGTTCTTTGGCATACTTTTCAAGCATTTTCTTCTGGTTTACAATGCTGTTGCTGTCCCCATTCAGTTCATCATCTCGTGACAGTCTTTTGTAAAGTGCTGTTATTTTGTTGTTGTCCGGTCTCTTCATAAAATCTCCTTTCCGAGGTAGCAATACCTCTGTGACCGGGCATCTATGGATGAATTTATTCTATCATACAGGGTCACTGCTATATAATCTTGTGATTCGGGAACAGATTTTCTAAAAATGACCATAAAAATGACAGGGCATGTAACCCTGTCATAAAGTTAGAAATTGTTCCTTCACTTATAGGAGAAATTCGAGGGGATAAACGGAACTGTTTTTTTCTAAACAATAGTATGTAAATGTTTACGACAAACTGCGATTTTCCTACGATTCATCATATCTTATTTATCAGTTTTTCTATTAACGAATTCACTTCCTCCGGTGCATCGGTATTTGAATTATGTCCTGCATTTTTAATCCATGCAATAGGAATTCCAGTATTTTTATGCCATGCATTATTGTAACGAATACAAGAACCGGCATGATCTTTTTCTCCACATATCAGTTGAGCCGGACAGTTTATCCTGTATGGAAGATTAGTTTCCATTGCTTCTGCCAATATTCTAAAACCATGACCTGCGATTTTGGCATATCTTTTTTGGTCACCATCGTAGATCATCATAATATCATGCATTAATTTTCTACCATATTCGGATGTAGCCACACCATTTGTTCCCGTTTTCAATAATGATTTCCAAGGATAGTATCTATATACTGGCTCCATTTTTTTCAGAAGCCACAGCTCGATTCCTGTTACATATTTTCTTTGTAAAGGAGCAGAATCAATAGAAATAAATCCTTTCAGCTTGTTGGGAAATAATTCTGCATACGCTTGACCAACATAACCTCCCATGGATTGTCCTATAATCACTGGATACCGAATGTTTTCCAAGCTCAAAATATCATCAAGCCATTTCGCTTTATCCGACAAAGAAAAATTAAATTCAAACGGCCAGGATTTTGCATGACCAGGTGCATCCCATACAAAAACATTATATATGCCTTCAAAGAATTCAATTTGTTTATCAAATAGTCTATGGTCGGCAGTTAAACCTGGAAGGAAAATCAAGGTTGCTTTTTCTGGATCTTGTCCCAGATTTATCCAATAATGAATACATCCACTTTGCGTTTTATATATCTTTTCATTCATTGCAAACACTCTTTCAAATTCAAGTTTTCTTTATTATAGTACTGATTAAAACGTGATACAACATATAAGAAGGACGGGACTAAATAAATGTCCTGTCCATATCATTATGCTATGAATATATCAGTTGTCAGGGCTCCAGCCTATCCGCAAATACAGTTCATAATCACGCTTATCATCAGAAGCTCCATGCGGAAGCGAAACGGCATTTATTATTATGTATATCCGTGTGTGTACCGGGATAAAAAACTGACCTGCCTTGCCTATGCAACGTCGAAAAGTCCGTTAGGGCCATTTACTTATCAGGGGATAATTATTGATAATGCCAAATGCGACCCGAAATCCTGGAATATACACGGAAGCAGAGCCGGGAACCTATGAAATCAAAGTAACCTGTAAAGGAGATGTGGTACTGCATTCCGTGACCATTCAGTAAAGGAAATGCAAACCTATTTTTACAATAAATAACTCAAAACTATAATACGAAAAGAAAAATATATGCTATCTTTATCCAAAAGAGAAAGATTGGCAGGAGGATGAAACATGGAAACAGCAAAAATAAAAGAATTGGTCTCCAGAATGACTCTGGAGGAGAAAGCATCTTTGTGTTCCGGGCTTGATTTCTGGCACACAAAAGGAGTGGAACGTCTCGGAATCCCTTCGGAAATGGTCTCAGACGGACCTCACGGACTCCGCAAGCAGGACGATAAAGCAGACCATTTGGGAATCAACGACAGCATTCAGGCTGTTTGCTTTCCAGCGGGATGTGCAACCGCATCCAGCTTTAACCGTGAGCTGGTGACAAAACTTGGAGAAACACTGGGGGAAGAGTGTCAGGCAGAAAATGTAAGCACAATCTTAGGCCCGGCTATGAACATTAAGCGTTCCCCGCTGTGCGGACGTAATTTTGAATACTATTCAGAGGACCCACTTGTGTCAACGGAAATGGCAGGTGCGCTTGTCCACGGCGTCCAGAGCAAACATATCGGAACAAGTCCGAAGCATTTTATGGCAAATAACCAGGAATATCACCGCTTAACAAGCTCTTCAGAAATGGATGAACGCACCATGCGTGAAATTTACCTTGCTTCTTTTGAAGGAATGGTAAAGAAGGAAAAGCCGTGGACCATTATGAACGCATACAACAAGCTGAACGGCACATACCTTTGTGAAAATAAAGAAATGCTCACAGATGTGCTCCGCAAGGAATGGGGATTTGACGGCTATGTAATGACAGACTGGGGTGCGATGAATGACCGTGTGGAAGCTCTGAAAGCAGGCTGCAATCTGGAAATGCCGTCCTGTGAAGGCGCTACGGATGTGGAAATTGTTGCCGCAGTACAGGACGGAACACTGGATGAATCTGTACTGGACAAGTCCTGTGAAGAATATTTGAATGTTATTTTCAAATATGAGGAAAACAGAGACAAAAACGCGGTATTTCAGCATGAAAAAGACCATGAGACAGCCCGGGAAATCGAAGAGGAGTGTATTGTGCTTCTGAAAAATGAGGATGCGCTTCTCCCGTTGTCCGCAGACAAAAAGGTGGCTTTTATCGGCAAATACGCCGAGGAACCACGCTATCAGGGCGGCGGAAGTTCCCACATCAACAGCTTTAAAACAGAATCTGCAATGGACGCCGTAGAATTTCTCGCAACTGTAAAAAAGGAAAACATCACATTTGCCAAAGGCTTTGATGATGTTGAGGATAAAGTGGATGAAGCATTGGCTGCAAAAGCCGTAGAGGCTGCTGCTAATGCGGATGTGGCGGTAATCTTTGCCGGACTGCCGGACAGCTTTGAATCCGAAGGGTATGACCGGAAGCATCTTGGGATGCCGAACTGCCAGAACGCACTGATTGAAGCGGTGGCGGAAGCACAGCCGAACACCATAGTTGTGCTTCACAACGGCGCTCCGATAGAAATGCCGTGGCTCGGAAAAGTAAAAGCCGTGCTGGAAGCCTACCTGGGCGGACAGGCTGTGGGCGGCGCAGTGGTCAATGTGCTTTACGGAAATGCAAATCCAAGCGGACGATTGGCGGAAACATTCCCACTTCGGATACAGGATACGCCGTGCTATTTGAATTACGGCGGAGAACATGACAAATCGGTTTATTCAGAGGGCGTATTTGTGGGATACCGCTATTACACATCCAAAGAAATGGAAGTCCTGTTCCCGTTCGGATACGGATTGTCTTATACGACCTTTTCTTACGGCAATCTTACGGTGGACAAAAAGGAGTTTAAGGAAAGTGAAAAACTGCTGGTATCCGTAGACGTAACAAATACAGGCGCATGTACAGGAAAGGAAGTCGTACAGCTTTACGTAGCGCCGAAGGGCGGAACAATCATCCGCCCGGTACGGGAGTTAAAAGCATTTGAAAAAACAGAACTTGCACCGGGTGAGACAAAAACCGTCACCTTTGAACTTGACAGCAGAGCCTATGCATACTGGAATACGGAAATCCATGACTGGCATGTGGAGACCGGAGCCTATGAAATCCAGATTTGCCGGAATGCACAGGAAGTGCTTCTGTCAGAGGAAGTACAGGTAGAATCAGAAACCGTCCTGCCGAAAGTGTATACCCTCAATTCCACAATGGGAGAAATCATGGCAGACCCGAAAGGAAAAGCCATATTGGAACAGGCAATGGGTGAAATGGAAGGAATGGACGGCGAGAGTACAGAGGAACAGATGCAGGATGATTCCGGAGTGATCAACGACGAAATGATGGCGGCAATGATGGAAGCCATGCCGCTCAGACAGATGCTGAGTTTTGTACCGGGAGTGACAAAGGAAGCACTGAACCAGCTTGTTGCAGCGCTAAACGCAGCAGAATAAACATACAGATCTACAAAAAAATACCGGAACAGGGGATTCAAGTTTCCTCTGTCCCGGTATTTTTCTAGGACCACCAGGTGTCAGGCATTATTAAATTTCCTAACTCAAAAATTATTTAACAAACAACTCCCGCAGTGCTTTTCGGAATTCGAAGAAGAACAGTACTGCAGTGAATGTGACCGCCAAGAAGTCTGCAATCGGCTCAGCCATATACACAGCCATTGTCTGGTTGCTATGTAAGATTGCCGGCATGATGTAGATCAACGGAATGAGAAGGATGAATTTTCTCATAACTGCAACGATGATCGATGCTTTAGCTCTTCCGATAGATGTAAATGTCATCTGGCAGGCAATCTGGATACCGAACATAAACAGACATGCCAGATAGATGCGCAGCGCTTTTGCAGTAAATGCAAGCAATGTGGCATCGGAGGTGAACATTCCTGCAAATACCTGCGGGAAGATCATGACGCAGAGCCACAGGAAAACGGAGTATGTCAGACTGACCTTCAAAAGAAGTTTAAAGGCAGATTTGACACGATCCACATTTTTGGCTCCGTAGTTGTAGCTGATGATCGGCTGTGAACCTTGTCCGACTCCCTGCAGCGGAAGCATGGCAAACTGCATAACACTTGTCAGGATTGTCATTGCACCAACTGCGATATCTCCACCGTATTTCAAAAGAGAAGAGTTGAAACAAACGGAGATGATACTTTCACTTGCCTGCATCACAAAGATGGAAGAACCGAGAGCGAGTGAAGGCAGGATAATCTTAGACTGAAGTTTCATATTGCAAACTTTCAGTTTCAATGTTGTCTTTTTTCCAAACAGGAACGTCAGAACCCAGATGCAGGAGCAGGCCTGAGAAATAACAGTGGCAAGGGCAGCACCGCGGACTCCGAGTCCAAATCCAAAGATGAAGATCGGATCCAGGATAATATTGGTAACAGCACCGATCAATACGGAGAGCATACCGGTTTTGGCAAATCCCTGAGCTGTGATAAACGCGTTCATTCCAAGTGTGAGTTGTACAAAAAGCGTTCCGATAGCGTAAATGTTCATATAGGAAACAGCATATTCAATCGTGTTCTCACTTGCTCCAAAAGAAAGCAGGAAAGTCCGGTTTCCAATCAGAAGCACGATAGTAAGGATCGCAGATATGATGAGCTGTGTGAGAAAACAGTTGCCGAGGGTTTTCTCAGCAGACTCTGTATCTCTCTGTCCCATGAAAATAGATGCGCGCGGGGCCCCACCGTTTCCGACAAGGGCAGCGAATGCCGCTACGATCATGATCAGTGGCATACAAACACCTACGCCGGTCAGTGCAAGAGCACCTACATTTGGAATGTGACCAATGTAGATACGGTCTACGATATTGTAAAGCATGTTGATCATCTGTGCTGCAACGGTAGGCAGTGCCAGACGCAATAACAATTTACCGATAGGTTCGGTTCCTAAAAAATTCTTGTTCTCGTTCATTTCTCATTCTTCCTTTACAAATTATTTGTCTGAGTTCTGTTGCTGCATTTTGAATGCATTTTTTGCATTTTCCATCAGTTTCCGGTTCAAAAATTCCAGCTGCTCTTCCTCTTCTTTGGAAAAACCATGGAAAAGCTCTGTACGGAATGTCTCCTTTATCGTATCAATCTCATTCGTGATTGGAATTGCATCCGGAAGCAGCTCAAGATGAATCCTTCGCCGGTCATTTTCATCCGGAATCCGTTTCAGTAAAGATTTTTGAATCAGCAGTTCTACAGCCTGAGAGACATTTCCCTTGGAAAGCATCCGTAGTTCTACGATGTCAGCAGCTGTGTCACGACCCGGATTATTATAGAGAAAACTGATGATCGTTGTCTCAATCAATGTCAGCTTATGCCGTCTGCATATTTCTTTCAGCATACATTCGTACAGTTTGTTCAGTTGCCGGAATTGTACAAGAAAATGGGTTGAATTCATTATCCAAAACTCCTTTTGTGTTCAGATACAGAATGATTCGATTGAGTTCAACCAAAATGTATCACAGAACAGTTTTAAATAAAACAGTTCTAAAAAGAACTTTTAATTGTAATCATACGCACAAAAAGAGATTTGTCAAGAATAATTTGAAAAATTGTGTTACAAAATTATAATAATAAATTTATATTTATAATACGGAATACTCTTCAACTGTTAGAATAGTAAAAAAATGAACAAGCTGCATTAGGGAGGTCCGAATGAAAAAAATATCTTTAAACAAGAATTGGCAGTTTGCCAAAGGAACCATAACAATGATGGAGTTAATGATGGGAGACGCAGGAAATATAGAAAATATTGATTTGCCCCATGATGCCATGATTTATCAGGAAAGAACTCCGGCAACTGCGAATGCACATCAGACAGGATTTTATCCGGGCGGTGAATATACATACATGAAAAAGTGGGAGATTCCGGAAGCGTGGAGGGGATGTACAGTTGTTTTGGAATTTGAAGGTGTTGCAGATACCTGCCGTATTTATATGAACGGGGATCTTGTAACAGAGCATGTGAATCCATATACAGGTATTTTTGCAGACGTCAGCGGTTATCTGAAGTATGGCCAGGAAAATGAACTGAAAGTAGAAGTATGCAGTATAGAGCAGTCCAGCCGCTGGTATAGTGGTGCGGGGTTATACCGTTCTGTGTATGCATGGGTGGGAAAGACTGTGCATATTCCTGCCCAGGGGGTGCGTGTTACAACAAGAGAAGCTGACTGTGAGGCGGCAGTCGTGGAAGTAGAGGTTCCAATCTGTAATCGGGGAATGGTTTCCGAAACGGTACAGGTGGAAATTACATTGACCGGACCGAATGGGGCAGAAGCAGCCGCAGAGCACATACCGGTAACTGTTTTTGGAGAAAGCACGCAGATGTGCTGTCAGTGTTTGCTTGTAGAGCATCCTGCATTGTGGAGTGATGAAACACCAAATCTATACTCCTGCCGGATTACAATTTCTGAGGATGAAAATCCGATAGACAGTGTAAATATTTCAACAGGAATCCGTACACTTCGGCTGAATGCAAAACATGGTCTGTTGGTGAACGGTAAACCAACGAAACTGAGGGGGACTTGTATTCACCATGATAATGGGATTATCGGAGCGGCAACATTTCCAGATGCGGAGTATCGGCGTTGCCGCCAGATGAAGGAAGCCGGATTTAACGCTCTTCGAAGTGCACATCATCCGATGAGTAAGGCAATGCTGGATGCCTGTGATAAGCTGGGCGTGTTGGTGATGGATGAACTGAGTGATATGTGGACTCGGACAAAGAATCCCCATGACTATGCAAATTATTTTCCGACACATTGGAAGCAGGATGTGTGGGACATGGTGGAAAAAGACTATAATCATCCATGCGTGATTTTGTACTCGACCGGAAATGAGATTCCGGAGGCGGGCACTCAAAAAGGGGCAGAATGGAATCGGAGGATTCATGCAGAAATGAAACGGCTGGATGCCACACGCTATACGACGAACGGAATCAATGGTCTGATGGCAGGAAATGACCGAATGGGCGAAATTATGTGCCAGGCTACAGGGATGACTCCGGAGCAGCTTGAAGCGATGCAGCAGCCGGATGAGCAGAAGCGTGGAGGCGCAGATGAAATCAATGGGATGGCTGAGGTTATGGTGGGACCGCTGGCAGATGCGATTGCCACCAGTCCGATTCTGGAAGAAATGATAGGAGAATTTGCTGCGGCAAATGACATTGCCGGATATAATTATCTGACGGCATTACATGAAGAAGATCACATACGTCATCCGAATCGGGTTGTGCTTGGCACAGAGACTTTTCCGGCGGACATTGTTCATTTGTGGGATATCGTAAAGCGCAATCCACATGTGTTAGGAGACTTTACATGGACCGGATATGATTATCTGGGAGAGGCCGGATGCGGTATATTCCATTATAATGGAGGAGTGAATTTTTCAGCGCATTGGCCGGACAGACTGGCAGGTATCGGTGACATTGATATTCTTGGTGATCGTAAACCAATCAGTTATCTACGGCAGGCAGTATTTGGAATTGGCCATGCACCATCTATCGGTGTACTTCGGATGGATAAGGCAGGAATTGAAGTCGGAAAAACACCGTGGATGTGGAAGGATAACCTTGCAAGCTGGACATGGCCGGGATATGAAGGGGAAACAGCAAGTGTGGATGTTTATGCCAATGCAGATGAGGCAGAACTGTTCTTGAATGGGGAAAGTCTGGGACGAAAGTCGATTGGCGGAGTATATGTTGTGACGTATGAGGTACCTTATCATCCGGGAAAGCTAGAGGCAGTCAGTTATCTGAACGGAGTGGAGGCAGGCCGGGCTGTCTTACAGACAGCAGGGAAAGCGGTGAAGCTTAAGGTTGAAGCCGACCGGAATGAACTTCCTGCTGACGGAGAAAGTCTTACTTTCGTAAAAATCAGACTGGAAGACGCAGCAGGAAATTTCAATCGTCGGGAAAGTGCAGCAGTTACAATTAAAGTAGAGGGATGTGCTGCATTGCAGGGATTCGGAAGTGCAGACCCGAGCTGCGAAGGAAGTTACCAGTCTCATACATGGAATACCTATGACGGCAGTGTAATGGCAGTAATCCGGGCTGCAAAATGTTCGGGGAAGGCAGTCGTAACCATTTCAGCGGTAAATTTTGCAGAAGAAAAACTCGTTCTGAACATCAAATAGAAAGATGCCCCGCCTGATATATTAGTAGATTTTGTGGGTCTGATTCCGATACTGTGTCGGAGTCAGACCATATTTTTTCTTAAATACAGTCTGAAAGTAAGACTGACTGGAAAAACAAAGATAGTTACTGATTTCGCTTAATGTCTTATCCGAATATGTCAGGAGACTTTTTGCCTCTTCCAGCTTACACCGCATAATGAAGCTGCAGACATCGAAGCCGAGCTCTTTTTTGAACTTGTTTGTCAAATAAGAGCGGCTTCTTCCGATATGCTCAGCTACATCGCCAACCTGAATGGATTCGTTGATGTGGTGAGTAATAAACTGAATACACTCAAATATTTCCAGAGACATTCCCTGAGGAATTTTATTTTGCGAAACCCGTTCCGTAAAATCAATCAGCATAGAATAAGACAAGGTTTCAATGTGGGAAATATTCTGCAGCTTTTCACATTCACGGATATATACATCGGCAAGCTGGTAAGCCTGTTCCATATCCATTCCTCCGGCAATGGCACTTCTTGTAACAATTGCAACAGTTGTAATGAAAACATTCTTTTCCTGCCGGAGGGAGTTGTCAGCCATAAGACCACCCGATAATTCGGAGGGGGTGTTTAACAATGTTTTCATTTTTTCGACGTCTCCATTTTGAATATACTGCAGAAGTTTCTGTTCAAACTGGTAGGTATTATGAAAATGCTGTTCTTCCTTTGCATTCATCACCTGATTGGAATGTACATTGGAAAACTCGCTGATGCTGCTTGTGTTTTCCAGATTAAAATGCTGTCCAACAGAAATATATTCATCGTTGAAACACAGGTGAAGCCAGGCAAGTGTCTGGAGAAACTGGTTAAAGGAAATCTGAGGAATATTGACCAGAAATTGGAGTATATCCGGTTTGTGTTCCTGACTGATTGCCCATTCCTGCATGAAAGTGCGAAGTGTAAGATCTGAAATAGGTGTGCTGAATACAGGGCCAATGATGATTACGCAATCAGCATGCTCCGGCTTTATATAACCATAATAGCCGAAGGACTGCGAGATAAAATAGTCCGGGTTTTTTGTGAAATGTCGGAAACCGGACAGGATGCCTTTAAAAACAGACGGATCTTCCAAAATCGAAGGAAAGGAACAGTCATTGTCGGGTGAAGCGTGGTAATAGCCAATCGGTATGGAGGTTGATGCATAAAATAATTCACAAAATGCCTTTAAATCAGTAATCATGGAAGACTCCTCCAGGTAAAACCGTACTTTTAAACTCTCTTTGAAATGGATGTAATACTAATTATAAGGTGTTCTATTTATAAAAACAAGGACAAAATTGAAATATTGTAATCAATATTGTAATACAAAAATTATATGGTTTGATATTTTATTTTATAGATAACTCGTAACTGTGAGGGTACTGAACAGTTACGATAACTCAATGAAAGTATTTAAAAGGAGAACTCAACATGGGAATGGAAGATTTTTGGGAACAGCTTCCGACAGGAAAAGAAGATAAACCATTGCTTTTTGAAATGGGACCGCTGGAGTACGATTTTCATGATATTGACGGATTGTATTTTATGCTGGATCGTCGACTATCCGGCTGTCTGCTTATGATGTGGGCAAAGCCGATGAATCCGGATATTCAGGGAACCGTCACCTTAGATAGCAGGGTGGTATCCGGCTGTATCAACCAATATATGGAAGTTATGGGAAATATGTGGGTGCTTGGAATTCCGCTTCGGGGACTTGTGACAGAGTACGGTCGGGAATATCAACTTCACGTGGAAGGTTTTGTGGACATGGATGGGAATGAGATGAATCCGCAGGATTTTACGGTCAGAGGTGTGGAAAAAGTGAAACCGAAGCCGGAAGATGCAGCACATGAACAGATTGCACTGGAAGCCGCCAGGGAGGGAATCGTTCTTTTGAAAAATGAGGCGGAAGTTCTTCCACTGAAGAAGGGAACGGTATTGAATCTGTTTGGCAGAGGTATTCACGAATTTCGTATCGGAGCAGTGGGGGCAGGCAAAATCAATCCTCGCTACAGTGTTAATTTTGTGGAGGCTGTCAGGGAAGGAGAAGCTTATTCACTGAATGAAGAACTGGTTGAATTTTACGGCTGTGACAGGGATGAGATACCGGAGGACGAGATGTTGATGCGTGCAAAGAAATTGTCCGATACGGCAATCGTGTTCCTGACACGTGCAGCAGGAGAAAACCAGGATGCTTCCACGGCGAAAGGGGAATACTATCTGAGCGAGGCTGAAGAAGCACTTATTGCAAAAGTAACGGATACATTTGCAAAGACAATTGTGGTTTTAAATGTCGGATATCCGATTGATGTGACATTTGCAGAAAAGTATGCAGTTGCAGGACTTATATATTCGGGATTTGGTGGAATGCTTGCAGGACCGGCACTTTCGGATATCCTGAGCGGGGCTGTAAATCCGTCAGGGAAGCTGCCGGATACATGGGCAAAGGATTATTTTGATATTCCGTCGTCGAAAAATTTCTATGACTGTGTAGATAAAACACGTCTGACAGCAGATGAAAATATATATGTGGATACTTGTTACGAGGAAGACATTTATGTGGGATATCGTTATTTTACAACATTCAGGAAAAAAGTGGCGTATCCGTTTGGCTACGGATTAAGTTATACAGAGTTTTGTATCAGGCAGGAGAATATTCGATTTGACGGGGAAGTACTGGAACTGGATGTATATGTGAAGAATGTCGGGGAAAAAGCCGGAAAAGAAGTTGTTCAGGTTTATGTAGGCAAACCGGAATCAGAACTGGAGCAGCCGGAAAAAGAACTGGTATTCTTTGAAAAAACAAAGGAACTGCTTCCGGGAGAGGAACAGAAGATTCCTGTTCATGTTCCGGTGAAAGTATTGACTTCATATTCGGAAGAAAAAGCGGCGTATATTTTATCAAAAGGATATTACCGTATTTATGTGGGAAACAGTATTGAAGCAGCGGAATGCGGCGGATTCGACGAAGAAGAAACAAGAATAATCAAACAGGTAACCAATCTGCTTTGCTGCGATTACAAATTTACAAGATTATCCAAAACAAATCCGGATGATACATGGCCGACAGGAGCGCATTCCGGAGTGGTCAAAAATAAGTTGACATTTTTGCCTTATGAGAAGAGGAAACATTATCCTGCAAAGTTTGATATGGAGAAACCGGAAGAGAAGGTAACATTTGATGCTGTAAGAAAAAATCCGTCACGTGCGGCTGAGTTTGTGGCACAGATGTCACCGGAGGAACTTGCCCGCATCAGCATCTGTGCCTCGGCAGGGTGGGGAATGGAAGGTATCGGTGAGGCAGGTCGTGTATTTCAGACAGAAGGATATGATTTGCCGGACTTTCCGGTGAGCGATGGAAACAGCGGAGTCAATCTGAACATCAAAAATATTGGAATGCCGTCAGGCGTTACAATCTGTGCTTCGTTCAATAAAGAATTATCGGAAGCAATCGGGTGTGTAATCGGGGAAGAAGCGAAGGCATTGGGCATGCCGCTGGTTCTTGCACCAGCATTTAATATTCACAGAAATCCGCTAAATGGACGACAGCCGGAATATTTTTCGGAAGATCCGTATTTGTCCGGTGTCATGGCCGGATTTTATGCAAAAGGATTGGAAGGAGCCGGGATCGGAAGCTGCTATAAACATTTTATCGGGAACAACTGTGAATCTTCCAGAAAGCGAAATCAGAGTCTGATTTCCGAACGTGCAATCCGGGAAATTTATTTCCGAACTTTTGAATATGCGATGGATGTTCATATGCCAGCCAGCTTTATGACGGCGTATAATGCGGTAAACGGCTGCCCGACAGCAGCGGATGAAGAACTTCTACAGGGGCTTCTCAGAGAAGAAAATGGGTTTGCCGGTTTTGTAATGACGGATTGGACAACCTATGACAGTGTAGATGTGGCAGCAATGGTACAGGCGGGAAACTGCTGGATTACGCCGGGCTCTAATGATGATACATATACCGGTCAGATAAAGAAAGGATTGGAGAACGGTACCATAGACATGGCAAGACTTCAGGAGAATGTTACCGCTCTGATTCGTACAATGGCAAAATTTTCGTAACTGTTCAGTACCCTCACAGTTACAAATTTTCATAGAATAGAAAGAATCAGAAAAACAAAAAGAGAGAGGAAATGCATATGATTCGTGATTTGACAATAGAATACAGAAAAAATCCGATAGGAATCGATGAGAAACCACGTTTCTCATGGAAGTTGGAGAGTGAAAAGCAGGATGTTGTGCAGACAAACTACCAGATTCAGGTTGTCAGCGGAGGCCGGCTTATGTGGGACAGCGGCCGGGTGAAAAGCGACCAATCCGTTCTGGTGCCATATAAGGGTGCTGCATTGAAAGAGATGACTGTTTATCAGGTGCAGGTCAGTGTATGGGATAATTACGGAGAGCTGGGACAGGTGACAGGAAACTTTGAAACCGGTTTGATGAGAGAAGAAAACTGGAATGCAAAATGGATTACCCATACACTTCCGGCTGAAGAGACTGCATGTCCGGTATTTGTCCGCAGCTTTTCTCTGGACAGACCAGTGAAGAGAGCAAGGCTGTATGCGACTGCCTGTGGTGTATATGAGGCATTTATTAACGGAAGGAAAACAGGAGACTTGTTCCTGGCTCCGGGCTGGACATCTTATCATCACCGACTGCAGTATCAGACTTATGATATTACGGAACTCCTGGAAAAAGATAATGAGATTACGGTTACTGTAGGAAACGGGTGGTATAAGGGAGAACTCGGGTTTGATGCAAGACCAAATCTTTACGGCGACAGAACGGCTTTGCTGGCAATGGTGCGTATCGAGTACGAAGACGGGGAAATTATCTGCATCGGCACTGATACGGACTGGCATGTGGAAACAGGAGAAATTCTGTTTTCCGAGATTTATCACGGTGAGATACAGGATTATACAAAAGAAAGAAGGCAGGTAGGAAAGGCAGTTCTGTTTGAACATACGGATGATATCGGGCAGATTGTGGCGCAGGAATCCGAGCCGGTCCGGGTAACGAAACGGTTTGATGTAAAGGAAAGGATCGTGACTCCAAAAGGAGAATTGGTGTTTGATTTCGGACAGAATATGGCAGGACTGGTAGAAATACGACTTCCAAAACTTATTGGAGACAGATTAGTTATTCGATATGCAGAAACACTGGATAAAGATGGAAACTTCTATACAGAGAATCTGCGGACGGCAAGATGTACAGATACATTCGTATACGGAGAAAAGCAGGTGGGAATGCTTGTGATGCCGCACTTCACTTTCCACGGATTCCGTTATATTTGTGTGGAAGGCGCAGGAACGGAAACAGAGGCATCGGATTTTACGGCATGTGCAATGCACACAGACATGCAGCCGACAGGAACATTCACATCCGACAACACGTTGGTTAACCAACTGCAGAGTAATATACAGTGGGGACAGAGAGGCAACTTCCTCGATGTTCCGACAGACTGCCCACAGAGAGATGAACGGTTGGGCTGGACCGGAGATGCACAGGTATTCTGTGGCACAGCCTCCTATAATTTCCACACGGCATTATTTTTCCGAAAATGGCTGCGGGATATGGCAGCAGAGACCACTCCGGAGTGGGGCGTACCTCATGTTGTTCCGAATATTCTCGGAAATCAGGCGGGAGCAGCGGCATGGAGCGATGCTGCGACAATCATTCCGTGGACGATTTATAAGGTTTACGGGGATAAAGAGATGCTTGCGGAGCAATTCCCGATGATGAAGAACTGGGTGGATTATATACATGCGAGAGTCTCGAAAAACGGATTGTGGCAGAGTGGATTCCAGTATGGAGACTGGCTGGCGCTGGACATAGAATCCGGAAGCACCGACCGGACAGGCGGAACGGACAAATATCTGGTGGCAAATGCTTATTACGCATATTCGACCAGGATTGTGCGGGATGCTGCGGATGCATTGGGGTATGCAGAGGAAGCAAAAGCATACGGTGACTTATATGAAAAAATAGTAGAAGCCATTCATGTGGAATACGTGACAAGAAGCGGACGAATGGTCAGTGAGACACAGACAGCCTGTGTGCTGATGCTGTACTTTGACTTGATAAAACCGGAATTTCGTAATCGGATTTTGGAGACATTGGAGTTAAATATCGGGGCACACCATAATCATCTGACGACAGGTTTTGTGGGTACACCGTATCTGTGTCATTGTTTGTCAGAAAACGGTCTTCACGGGTTGGCGGATGAAATCTTTATGAAAGAGGATTTTCCGGGCTGGCTCTATGCAGTAAAGAAAGGCGCAACGACAATCTGGGAGCGTTGGAATTCCATTCTGCCAAATGGGGATTTTGACGAATCAGGTATGAACTCCCTGAACCATTATGCGTACGGTTCGATTGGAAGCTGGTTGTACGAAAAAGTTGCAGGAATACGCTGTATGGAACCGGGATATAAGAAAATACGGATTCAGCCGACGCTGACAAAGGGAATGACAGAGGTGTCCGCAGCTTATGAATCCATATATGGAACAATCGTAAGTGCATGGAGCTGTAGAGAAGGAAAAATCTGTGTGGATGTGCAGATTCCGGTGAATACAACGGCTGTTATCCAGCTTCCGGAGAAAGAAGCGGAATTTACGGTTGGTTCCGGCAGATATCATTACGAGTACAAAACGGATACAAATCTGAAATTCGAGAAATATTCGTTGGAGTCAACACTCGGAGAGTTGGTCGCCGAAGAACTTGGCCGCAATATGTTTGAAGAAATGATGCCGGGAATGCTGGAAGACCCGCTGATTCAGTTTGCATTGTCCATGACCATATCCGATCTGCTTGTGCAAGATGCGCAGGCAAAGCCAATGTATCTGGCAGTCATTGATGCGCTGAACGCTACAAATTCAAAATTATAAAAATTAAGCTAAAATTAAAATACAGACAAATAGGAATGTGATATTTTAAGCTTACAAGATATCAAGGAAATGTGATACGAAATGAAGGAGGGACACAATGAGTAAAAAACCATTAGGAAAGGACAAATTTGGCGTTCAGAAAGTAATGCGCGTGAAGGATTACTTCGGAGATGCTACGGGACAGTTCGCATTGAATGCGATGTCCACACTGGTAGGACAGCTTACATACTTCTATACGGATAAGGTTGGCATGGCTGCTGGGGCGATTGCAACAATGTTTATTGTCTGTAAGATTATTGACGCATTTACAGACCTGATTATGGGAAATATCATTGACCATACAAAACCGGGAAAAGAAAAATATCGTCCGTGGCTTTTGAAAGCGGGAATTCCGGCAGGTATTGTAATGGTTCTGATGTTTACGGTGCCGAAAATAGGAGATATGGGACAGATTATTTACGTGACAATAACGAACATTCTTCTGACAGCAGTATTATATACGGCAATGGCAATCCCTTATAACTCGCTTATGACCGTTCGTACGAACAGCCAGGAAGAACGAGGCATCATGGGAACATGGAGAGCGGCGACCGGTTATGTGGCAGGTATGATATTTGCAATCTGTATGATTCCGATTACGAATGCACTGGGCGGAAACCAAAACGCATGGATTAAATTTGGCTTTATCATGGGAATTATTGTAATACTGGCAGCCTTGATTTGTTATGCAACAAGCCGTGAGACAGCAACAGAGGCAGGAGCGGTAGTAGAAGCGAAAGAAGAGGATGAAGAAGTGATTCCGTTTAAGGAAGCGCTTGGAAAGCTGTTCCACAACAAATACTGGGTGATTGTTCTTGTGGTGAATCTGCTCTCATGCATTATATATGGTCTTACAGCGGGTGCGGGAGTATATTACTGTAAATGGATTTTCGGCAATGACAACCTGGTCGGCGTTCTCGGAGGAATCGGAATGATTCCGACCCTGTTAGGATTCATATTTGTAGGACCGATGATTAAGAAACTTGGTGTTGTGAAAACGCTGCTGGTGAGCTTTGCAATGGGTGCAGGAGCAAATATACTGCTTCTCTTCACAAAAGACATCTTTTTCTGCTACGCATTATTCGGAAGTATTACAACATTTGCAACCATTCCGATGATGTGTCTGGTTGGAGTTATGACGGCAATGTCAATTGATTATAATGAATATAAATATGGTGTAAGAATGGTAGCAACCTCCAACAGTGCATCCAGCTTTGGCGGTAAAGTGGGAAGCGGGCTCGGAACATCTATTATCGGCTGGTTCCTTGCGGCAGTCGGCTATGATGCTGCACTGACTGCAGCGCCGGCAGCTACAAAAATGGCAATTTACGGATTCACTATTGTAACACCGTTAGTGATATTTGTTATTATGTTTATTCTTGTAAGCAAGTTTGATCTGGAAAAAACACTTCCTGCGATGAAAGAAGAAATTGCAAAAAGAAAAGCACAGAATGCCTAAAAAAACGCCAAAAAGCTTCCTGTATAATTTAAATAGGTCAAGAGATTGACAAAAAAATACCTCAAGTAAAATTAGATTATTACTGACCGGCAAGTTGGTAAAATCTAACGAATACAAGAGGTATCTACAATGAATATTAAAGGTTCAAAGAAGAAAAATCAAGTTTTATCAGTAAATAAGAGATTCAACAGTAACGGATTTTATTCAGTGTATTGAGTGTGAATATAGCAAAAATTGCCGCTTAGTTTAGCAGACTGGGGCGGCTATTTTTGTGTCTTATTGCTTCCTATTGTGTATCCGAGACTGAAAGCTGTCAAGTATAGGCTAATAACAGCAATCAGACCTTCAAGCGTCAACATTGGCATCCCCTCCTTTAGCAAGATTTCCGTCAGCCGAGCTGGGGATTTCTATGTAATCGGAGGGGTGCTGAGTGCCGGTGGCACTCGTTTAGCACCGACCGTAACGGAGTGTAGACCACAGTCCCTCCGTAGAAGGACTAACCGCCTACCGTGTAGGTAGCACCCATAGAACGATCATAACAACCTGTGAGTGTATATGCAATCCTAAATTTGTTTTTATTGAGTGTTCACCAAAGAAGTTGTGATAACAGTATGATAACAAAATAATTCAAAATCAGAAAAACGCTCCGGATTTCCGGCTGAAAATGATAATAAAAAGACAGAAATATACGAAAAAAACGTCTTAATATGCAAGACCGATACCGCGAGGGTGGACGTACTGTAGGATCAGGACGTGTTGCTACAATCATCGAGTAATCACTGATTAATATATATTGAGTACCGCAAGGTACATGTGTCCAAACGTAAGATACCCCGGAACCGTAAGGTTTCCGGGGTTTTTCTGTTGCTTAAAGTATGATAAAATATGGAAAAAACGAATGGAGAAGGAAAGTAAACAAAGAAAAAAGTATATTTTATCACAAACTATGGAATTTGATGATTCCCATTGTTCTGCAGAATCTGATGCTGGCGCTGGTGGCGGTGGCGGACGCGTTTATGCTTGGGGGAATGGATCAGAATTATATTTCCACTGGCCTGTAGTGGTGATCTATGCATGTACCTGTATTGATGAAGTAGGAAAACTTCCATGGGTGCTGCATCATTTCCGGAAGTATAAATGGGTGAAGGATTTAACACGATAGTACTTTATATGTAAATATACAAAAATGCCCCGGAGCAATCACGCTCCGGGGCATTTTCATGTAGTGGATTTTTATTTCGTTTCAGCCTCAGCATCTTCAGCCTCTTCGTCTTCCTCTGGAGCGGCTGCGTACTCACCGATATGAACAACAACGGCATCCTCAGGTGTGATGAAGTGTACCTGTTTGCCTTCCGGAATCGGGAGGTCTTTTACATGGATGTCACGGACATCTGCAGGATAGCCGTCGAAGTCGATGACGATAGTATCCAGCAGGTTGGCAGGATCTGCTTTGTAATGAACTTCTTCTATTTCCTGTTCAACAATACCCTGAACCATATCGGTGTGCTCCAGTTTGATAGCTACGGTTGTGGATACTTTTTCACCGGCAACCAGAGCCTGGAAGTCCAGAGCCATCAACTGTTTCTCAATTGGATTATAATCAATGTTCTTTACCAGGGCATCGACTTTTTCGCCTTCGATGTCCAGATAAATCTGAGTTCCTTCTTTATTTGCTTTAATGAATTTTGCGGCCTCGGCACCATTGAACTGAAGTGCTACTGGCTCTTTCATTTCTTTTCCACTAAGAATTCCTGTGACGTAACCCTCACGTCTTAATTTTTTAGCCTTTACATTCGGGTTTCTTTTCTCTGCTTTCAATGTGATCATGTCAAATTCCTCCTCCTGATGCATGGATTCCGGTAATGTTGCTGTTCGCGCTGTTCGCAGTAACACGAATTCTGCATTTCTTTTCTGACTGGGATTATTATAGCACTTCTCAGGCTAAGTGGCTAACAAAAAGTTAGAAAATTTGAGAGAAATATTTTGTATTGTTTGACTTATACACGAAACTTCAAGAGTAAAATTAGACAAAAACATAGCCGGAATTTGAGATTTTACAGAAAAAATTAAAACAACATGAAAAATTGCACAAATTAAGCGGCAATGAAAGCCCCAAAGTTGCCATTTATTTTGGGCAGAGATGAGTAGTGAATGCAAAATCTGATTTATTAGCCTGGTTCAGGAATGGAAAGATAAGGCAGAAATTTTACCCAGGAGAAAGAATTTAACGGAATTGCATATAATTTCCGAAATAATTTAACACATACTTCACAATCACTTAGCGTAACTACGATATCTGAATATCCGGAAAACTTCTATACTAAGAACCATGCGAGCGAGGAGAGAAAGGAGATAAGTGATGTCAGAAATTGCACTTAGAAATGTATGTAAGCAATTTGATTCGGAACATTACGGTGTAAAGGATTTTAACCTTGATATACATGATAAAGAATTTGTAATCTTCGTAGGTCCGTCCGGATGCGGAAAATCCACAACCCTGCGTATCATTGCAGGCCTGGAGGAAATCACAGACGGTGAGCTGTGGATCGACGGAGAACTTTCCAATTATCTGGAACCAAAGGAGAGAGGAATGTCCATGGTATTCCAGAATTATGCTTTATATCCAAACATGACAGTTTACGGAAATATGGCCTATGCCCTGAAGATCCGCAAAATGCCAAAAGACGAGATTGATAAAAAAGTCCACGAGGTGGCAAAGATCCTGGAGATCGAGCAGCTTCTTGACCGGAAACCGGCAGCTCTTTCCGGTGGACAGAAACAGCGAGTTGCCATCGGAAGTGCTATTATCCGGAAGCCGAAAGCCTTCCTGATGGATGAGCCGCTTTCCAACCTGGATGCAAAACTCCGTGCACAGATGCGAGTGGAGCTTGTGAAATTACATAAACAGCTGGATACCACCATTATTTACGTAACACACGACCAGACAGAGGCCATGACTCTTGGGACTAAGATTGTGGTCATGAAAGACGGTCTGATCCAGCAGGTAGGAGCACCGCAGAGCATTTACGGCAATCCAGTGAATCTCTTTGTGGCAGGTTTCCTGGGTTCCCCGTCCATGAACTTTTTCCAGTGTACCGTAAAAGCAGAAGAAAACAACCGCACAGCCCTTCTTCTGGATGACGCAAAAACTGTAAAAAAAGTTTATTTGGATGGTACCAGGGGAAAACAGATCGCAGACAAATACAACGGCAGACACGTGATCCTGGGAATCCGTCCGGAAGATATTTACGAACTTGATGAGGCAAAAAAACTTGGGATCGAAAAGGACAGCGTAAATGTGGATGAGCCCGTAGTAAACCGGGAAATGCTGGGAGCGGAAGTAATCCTCTATTTTGATGAGCAGGGCAAAACCCTGGCAGTACGCCTAAATCCGGAGAATCAGACCCAGGTTGGAGAAAAAGTTTCCTTATATTTTGACATGGATAAAGCCCATGTGTTTGATCCGGAAACCGAAGAAAATCTTTTTTACAGGGAGGAGAAATAATCATGGGAAATAACAGCAAAAGTAAGATCACACCGTACTTATATCTGGTACCCTGTATGCTGATTTTTGGAGTTTTCCTGTTTTATCCGTTTGTAAAAACAATCTATTTAAGTTTGTACAAAACAAACAAAATGGGCCAGGCAAAACTGTACGTTGGCCTGGACAACTATAAAGAACTGATTCAGTCCGCATCCTTTATCAACAGCCTGAAAGTAACCCTGATCTTCGTTCTGATCGTGGTGGTCGGTGGCATGCTTCTTGGCCTGATTGCCTCAGTGCTCTGTAACAAAGCATTTCCGGGAATCCGGGTGTTCAGTACTTCCTATGCGCTGCCAATGGCTATCGCATCCAGCTCCGCGGCAATGATCTTCCAGATCATGCTTCATCCGGCAGTTGGTATTGTAAATAAGCTTCTTGGTCTGGACATCAACTGGCTGAACGATCCGAACACCGCACTGATCTGTGTGGCAGTTCTCACAGCATGGCTGAACAGCGGAATCAACTTCCTGTATTTTTCCGCAGGACTTGGAAACATTGATGAGACCATTTATGAGAGAGCTTCCGTAGACGGAGCCAGCAGTGTGCAGCAGTTTTTCAGCCTGACACTTCCGGGACTTTCCCCGATCATGTTTTACACACTGGTAGTAAATATCATTCAGGCCTTTCAGTCTTTCGGCCAGATCAAGATCCTGACAGAAGGCGGACCAAATGAGTCTACCAACGTAATCGTCTATTCCATTTACAGGGACGCATTTTTCAACTACCGGTTCGGAAGTGCGGCAGCCCAGTCTGTGATCCTGTTTATAATCATCATGATCATTACACTGATCATGTTCCGTATTGAAAAGAAGGGAGTAAATTACTGATGAGTCAGATGGAAAATGTGGCAGTTCCCGCTGTGGGAAATCTGTCAAAAGAAGAACTTCTGAAGCTGAAAGAAGCCATGAATGCAAAAGCACTCACAAAGAGAAGAGCAAGAACCGCCCTTTGTGTGGCTGCCAATGTGGTGTTTGCGGTTCTGATTCTGCTTCCGCTGCTTTACGCCATCAGTATTGCGCTGATGCCTTCTAATGAACTGTTTACTACAGAGTTAAATCTCTTTCCCAAAAATCCGACCTTTTCCAACTTTATCAATGCATTCCGCACCGTTCCGCTTCTCCGTTTTATTTTGAATTCCTTTATTATGGCGGGATGCATTACCATCGGACAGATCATTACCTGTTCTCTTGCTGCTTTTGCGTTTTCTTTCCTGGAATTCAAAGGAAAAGGTATTCTCTTCATGGTCGTGATGGCAACCATGATGGTTCCAGGAGAGGCAACGATCATTTCCAACTACCTGACCGTATCAAGCTGGGGAATGCTGGATACTTACCAGGTACTGATCGTGCCTTACCTTACATCCGCAATGGGAATTTTCCTGTTCCGTCAGTTTTACATGACTTTCCCGATCTCATTGTATGAATCGGCAAAACTTGACGGTTGCAGCAACCTGAAATTTATCGTAAAGATCCTGCTTCCGCTGACAAAATCCGCCATCGGAGCCATGGCAGTGTACACTTTCATCAATGCATGGAACATGTACATGTGGCCGCTTCTGGTAACCGGTTCCAACAATATGCGAACCGTTCAGATCGGTATCAGTATGCTGGACAGCGTAGATTCCCAGTCCATCACTCTGATGATTGCAGGTGTAGTCATGATCATTATTCCGTCTATTTCCATCTTTATCATTGGACAGAAACAGCTGATCCGTGGAATGTTCTCAGGAGCAGTCAAAGGCTGATCCCGGAGCGGACAATAATCCCGGAGCATTTTTTCCGCAGGGGAAAAGATATTGCAGCGCCGTAAGGCCTGCAGTTCATCTTATATAGAAAGAAGAAAGAAAAAAAGAAAATTTTTCAAGAGGAGAAAAAAGTTATGAAGAAAAAAATCATCGCAGCTTTTCTTACCGCAGCAATGACCATCGGTTCACTCTCCGGAGTGACTGTATTCGCCGCAGATGCTTCCACAGATGAAAACGTGGAGATGGCAGACGCTTCCGACGTAGACGGAACAACCATTACTTTCTGGCATTCCATGGGTGGTGTCAATGGCGAGGCAATTGATACACTGGTAAAAAAATTCAACGATGAGAATGAATATGGAATTACTGTAGACGCTCAGTATCAGGGCGAGTACGATGACTCCCTGAACAAACTGAAAAGTGCACAGATCGGAAACATGGGTGCAGATCTTGTACAGGTATACGAGATCGGAACAAGATTCATGATCGATTCCGGCTGGATTGTTCCCATGCAGCAGATGATCGATGCAGACAATTACGACGTATCTGAGATCGAGCCAAACCTGGCAGCTTACTACACCATCGACAATGAGCTGTACTCCATGCCATTTAACTCATCCACACCGATCATGTATTATAATAAGGATATGTTTGACAAAGCAGGCATCACAGAAGTTCCTGACAGCCTGGAAGGAATCGGTGAGATCGGACAGGATCTTCTGGACAAAGGCGGCGCAGGTGAGGTAATGTCTCTTGGAATCTACGGATGGTTCTTCGAGCAGTTTATTGGAAAACAGGGCCTTGAGTATGCGGACAATGGAAACGGACGTAAAGATGCTGCAACAGCCGTAGCTTTCGATGAGAACGGCGCTGCAAAGAACATCCTTACAGCATGGAAAGACCTTAACGACAAAGGTTTCGCACCAATCGTAGGAAAAGGCGGCGATGCAGGACTTGCAGATTTCTCCGCAGGAAAAGCAGCTATTACACTTGGTTCCACAGCTTCCCTGAAACAGATCCTTCAGGATGTAAACGGAAAATTTGAGGTTGGTACCGCATACTTCCCGAAGATCAAATCCAGCGATGAGGGTGGTGTTTCCATCGGTGGTGCATCTCTCTGGGCACTGAACAACAACGATCCGAAAAAACTCCGTGCAACATGGGAATTCGTAAAATTCCTCATTTCTCCGGAATCCCAGGCTTACTGGAACGCACAGACCGGATACTTCCCTGTAACAGTAAAAGCTCAGGACGAGCAGGTATTTAAGGATAACGTTGCAAAATATCCGCAGTTCCAGACAGCTATCGACCAGCTCCACGATTCTTCTGCAGACTATGTAGGTGCTCTGTTAAGCGTATTCCCGGAGGCAAGAGCTACTGTGGAATCCGAGATCGAGAGCATGCTCAATGGAAAAGAAGATGTGGATACAGCTGTGAAAAACATGGCAGATTCCATCAACAAATCCATCGAAGAGTATAATCTGGTGAACGAATAATTGTAAAAAGCGCGAAAATTGAAAAAGAAAAATAAACAGAAACAGATAAAAATCCCTGGAAAAATTCCGGGGATTTTTGCCATATTTACAGAGAAAAACGGTGTGATAGGAAAATATCAGAATAAAAATAAGAGGAATCTCTGGACGTAAGAGTATATATTGGCTATAATGATATGGTTAATAACAACTCCTAAGGAAGGGAGAAAAATCTGTGAACAGAAGTAAAAGAGAAGATTATAAAAGATTTGTGGTGTTTTGTCTGGCAAGCCTGATCATTATTGCACAGACTGCGATCTTTGCTTATGTGTGGTACGATTTTTACAGCAGCCTGATCCTGAAACCATTCTGGAGAAAAGGTAACTGGGTGCTGATCCTGATCTATGCACTGATCTATCTGATGTTTGCCAAGCTTTACGGAGGCCTGAAGGTAGGTTATCTGAAGAGGATCGATGTGTTTTATTCGCTGACACTGGCAAGTATCTGTACCAATGTTGTAACGTATTTTCAGATCACTCTGATCAACCGCTGGTTCCTTTCAGCCGGCCCGATCATAGAGATGACACTGGTTCAGATCGTGGTAACCATCCTCTGGATATGGGGAAGCCGTTTTATTTATTCCAAATTGTACGGAGCCAGAAGACTTCTGGTGATCTACGGCGACCGTGACCCCGGAGATGTCATCCACAAGATGAATACCCGAAAGGATAAGTACGATATCAGCGGTAAGGTACACATCCGCGAGGGAGAAGAGAAGATTCACGCCATGATGGAAAACTATGAAGGCGTGATTATCTGGGATCTTCCGTCCCAGATCCGAAACAAGTATCTGAAATACTGTTTCTCTCATTCCATCCGCTGTTATATGAGTCCGAAGATTTCTGATATCATTCTGCTGGGAACGGACAGGATCCACCTGTTTGATACCCCGCTTCTGATGTGCAGGAACCAGGGACTTTCCATGGAGCAGCGCGCAGCGAAGAGACTTCTGGATATTGTTGTTTCCGGCCTTGGAATTATTGTATCTTCCCCGATCATGCTGATCATTGCCATTGCGGTGAAGGCTTATGATGGCGGCCCGGTGTTTTATCTTCAGGATCGTCTCACTTATAAGGGAAAAGAGTTCCGTATCCGGAAATTCCGGAGCATGTGCGTGGATTCCGAGAAGAACGGAGCACGTCTTGCATCCAAGCATGACTCCCGAATCACACCGGTGGGACATGTTCTCCGTAACCTGCATCTGGATGAACTTCCGCAGTTGTTTAATGTATTTGTGGGAGATATGTCTCTGGTAGGACCCCGTCCGGAACGAGACGTGATCATGCAGGAATACGAGCAGGAGATCCCGGAATTCCATTACCGTCTTAAGGTAAAAGCAGGACTGACCGGTTATGCACAGGTCTACGGCAAATATAACACCACACCGTACGACAAGCTGAAACTGGACCTGTTCTATATTGAGAATTATTCATTCCTTCTGGACATCAAGCTTCTGTTTATGACTGTGAAGATCTTTTTCCAGAAAGAAGTATCCGAGGGTGTGGATGACGATCAGAAGAATGCCCTGAAAGATTCACAGGATAAATAGGAAATAATACGAAATCAAAAAGTGCGTGTCAGGCTGGTTCTGGCGCGCATTTTGTAAATAAAGAAAAGGGAGGTTGTTTTTATGGAAAAACCACTGGTTTCCGTGATCATGCCGGTTTATAACGGTGAGAAATATATTGGAAAAGCAATCGAGTCCGTGCTGGCACAGAAGGTTCCAACAGAACTTCTTGTCATTGATGACTGTTCCACAGACAAAACAGAATTAACCGTAATGAAATACATGGACAGCGGAAATATCCGTTATATCCGAAACAAAGAAAATATGGGAGCTGCCCGTTCCAGAAACTGGGGAGTAAAGGCCTCAAAAGGAAAATATATTGCTTTTCTGGATGCGGATGACTGGTGGGAAGAAGGAAAGCTGGAAGCGCAGGTAGAAACAATGGGACTTACCGGTTGTGATATCTGTTCTACAGGAAGAGAGCTGATGCAGCCGGATGGACATACCACAGGGAAATACATTCCGGTAAAAGAACGCATTACCTATCGTGATCTTCTGAAACATAACAGTATTAACTGTTCTTCAGTGCTTCTCCGGCGGGAAGATGCCCTTGCGTTTCCCATGGAGCATGATGACAGCCATGAAGACTATATTACCTGGCTGAGAATCCTGAAAAGAGGAGGATTTGCGGCAGGAATCAATAAGCCATATCTGAAATACCGGCTCAGCGAAGGTGGCAAGTCCAGAAACAAACTGAAGTCTGCGGCTATGACATATCAGGTTTACCGGTATGTGGGATACGGTCCTGTAAAAAGCCTGTTTTTCTTTGTTTCCTATGCAGTTCACGGAGTCTGGAAATATCGATGAAAATACTGGAAACAGATAATAATACTGGGAAATATTAAGTTTTTATTTCCAAATTCATAAATATATGTTATAATTTATTCATATTTTAGCCAAATAACCTGCGTCGCAGGCTGTTTGGCTATGAGCAAGTAGCGAAGCGGATTACGAATATCCGTATGAATAAGGTGGAAACAAATGAGACAGAGAACTGAAAGCCAGGGAGTCCCGTATTCCTATCTGGTTGATAACATTAAGGTATTGCTGATTTTTCTTGTTGTATTTAATCATCTGATTGCGTTTCAGCTGGTTAAGGCAGACGTAGTGGTGCGTTATGTGTGGTATGCAATTACCATTTTTCATATGCCTGCGTTTGTTTTTATGTCCGGCTATCTTTCCAAGAAACCGCAGGATGTACTGAAAAATGTGAAAAATCTGCTGATTCCTTATATTCTTGGATACAGTCTGACCTGGTATGCAACGATTTGGATCGGCAAACGTATTGATTATGAACTGCTTCGTCCATCCGGTACCGTCATGTGGTATGTGCTGGCACTGTTTATCTACAGACTTACCATAGAAGCACTGGGTAAGGTGCGATTTATTGTGCCGTTAAGTATCGTTTTTGCACTGTGGGCAGGAACAAGACCGGAATTTACAACTTATCTTTCCTCTTCAAGGATTGTTGTATTTTTTCCGTTTTTTGTGGCAGGCTATCTGTGGAAAAGTGATTATACCAAAGTAGTCCGTAAATTTAAGGGGAAATGGGTTCTGATTCCGATTTCGGGACTGCTTTTATATGCAATTCCAAATTTCATGATTGCAAATAAAATTCCGATAGACATTTTCAGAGGAAATCATACGTATCAGTTATCCGGAATGGATGATATCACAGGAATGCTGATCCGTCTTCTGATGTATCTGGTATCTTTTGTGCTGGTGCTTACATTCCTGGCTCTGATGCCGGATGTGAAACTTCCGATTACCTTCATCGGAAGAAATACCATGGGAATTTATTTTTTCCATTATCCGATCATGATTGTACTCAACGGACTTTTACTGCTCAGCATTCCGCAGATGCTGAATGTGTGGGTGCTGTTCGGAGTTTCCTGGATTTTTGTACTGATTCTGGGAAGTACGCCGGTTTCCTTTAGTTATAACGGTGTGCTGAATCTTCTCACACTGCTTGTGTTTAAGAGAGAAAAGCAGGTTCAGGATGAAGGTCTGGAAGAGGAATATGATGAAGATGACCGTTATGAGACTATGCTGAAGAGAAAAAAAGCAATCGAGGAACTGGCGGCCACTCTTGAGGAAGAGCATGCCGAAAAAGTCAAAGAAAAAACTTCGGGTAATACGACTCCAGATAAAAAAGAAGAATTTTTTACAGAAGAAGAGATGGAAGAGGAAGAAGAACTGCAGGAAGAAGAAATAGAAGAAACACAGGAGTTTGAGGAATTACAGGCATTGGATGAACTCCTGAACGCAATTGAACCTCAGGAAGAGATGGAAGCGCTGATGGAAAAGGAAGAACAGAAAGAGCAGGACGAATAATGAAAAGAGTCATTACTTACGGTACCTTTGATCTGTTCCACCAGGGACATTACAATATTTTGAAAAGAGCAAGGGAACTGGGGGATTATCTCATTGTAGGAGTTACCAGTGAGAGTTACGATATAGAACGGGGCAAGCTGAATGTTCAGGACAGCCTTCTGAAACGAATCGAAAATGTAAGGAAGACAGGCTTTGCTGACGAGATTATCGTAGAGGAGTACCAGGGACAGAAACTCAGCGATATTACCAAATATAACATTGATCTCCTGGTAGTAGGATCTGACTGGAGAGGGAAATTTGATTACCTCAAAAATTACTGTCAGGTTGTCTATCTGGAGCGTACCAAGAATATTTCCAGCACTAAACTCAGAAGTGAGGGGACGATTTTCAGTGTTGGAATTGTGACAGATGATACGGAAGACAACGGAATGGTTATGGAATCCAAGTTTGTAAGCGGGCTCCATGTGGAGAGTGTTTATTCTGAAGATATCTTTGTTGCAAGAGAATTCTGTGACAGATATGAGCTGGATTCTTACGGTACAGATTATGAACGTTTTCTGGGCGGACTGGATATTATTTATATCAAGTCCGCCCAGAAGAACAGAACGGACTATATAAGGCGGGCGCTGGAACGAGGGAAATATGTAATCAGTGACACACCAATGACGCTGAACCCGGAAGAAATGGAAGAACTGTTTGCGCTGGCCAGGGAACACAGGGTAGTGCTTGTGGAGAAGCTTACCCTTGTTTATCTGCGCGCTTTTACACAGCTTGTATGGCTTACCCACGGTGCACTGGTGGGAGATGTGGTAGCTGTGAAGTGTGCGGTTTCCCAGGATGATTTTGAAGGTGGAAAAAACTTCAATGAGACAGTGAGCCAGGCGCTCTGTGCATGTATCAAACTTCTTGGAAAAGACTACCTGGAAGTCAACACCAATGCGGTAAAAGGCAGTGACGGAGAATTTATCTACGACATGATTACGGTAAAGTATCCCAGGGCACTGGCAACCATAGAGATCGGAACAACGGTAGATGTGGAAAATGAACTTGTGATCATAGGAAGCAAAGGCCGGATTACAGTTCCCAATGACTGGTGGAATACCGGGTATTTTGAGGCGAAGGTAGAAGGACAGGAATTCCTGAAACGCTACAGCTTTAACTTTGAGGGAAACGGTCTTCGGTATCTGCTTCAGGAACTGATGATTATGATCCGTGACAGACGTACGGAATGTACGCGGTTTTTCTATGAAGAATCCGAAACACTGGCTGAACTTTTGAAAACGATTGATCAAAGAGGTTAACAGATGACAGAAAAACAGGAGCTTCTTTTGCAGCTCTTCCGAGAGGTTGACGCAATCTGCAAAAAGCACAATCTTAGATATGTAATGGCCGGGGGAACCCTGATCGGTGTCCTTCGAAATGAAGGATTTATTCCGTGGGATGATGATGTGGATATCTACATGCCAAAGAGCGACTGGGATAAATTTGTGGAAATCTGCAAAACAGAAATACCACAGAACAGAGCGCTCTATTGCTCAGATGTAGACAGAACTTACACCAACGGGTTTCCGAGATATGGAGGTACGGACAGCTGTGCGATCCATAAGCATCAGATTATCGGAGACGATAAGGCCGGAGAGATCATAGATGTCCTTACTCTTGATCCCATTCCGGATGATGACAGAGAGTATGAGAAGTACAGAACCCATATGATGATCTACACAGATCTTCTTAATATCAGCATGGTTGTGGGTGCAAGATGGGAAATTCCTGCTTTTCAGTATCTTTACTGGCTGTTCCGCTATAAATTTTTCGGAAAAGACAGAACCCTCAAAAAACTGGAAAAAATCATGTTTTCTTATAAAGAAGAGGAGTGCAGCCGCTACGCCATGCGCTGGGGTGGCTGCCCGTTTCTTTTTGACAAAGATATGATGTTCCCTGTGAAATATATGGATTTTGAAGGGGAAAAAGTAATGGTTCCCCACAGGACAAGCGATTACTTGATCTGGCATTACGGAGATGAATGGTCTTATATACCGCCTCATGGGGAAAGAGAATCCCATGAGTCTATTTATGTTCCGGGCGCTTCTTATCAGGAGATCCGGGATGAATATATGCCGAGAATCGACAAAAACCGAATCCGCAGGCAGATGACATTTCGGAAATTTTACTGCCTTCTGATGGCAAAAGGTGACCATAAACTGGATAAGAAACGAAACCGTATCCGTGCAGGTGTAATCGCAAAAGATCTGGGAGCAAGGTTCCTGAGATCGGAGAAATCCCTGGAAACACTGCTTCTGGAAAAACGCTACGATGTACTGAATGAGATTTTTGACAGTTATTACCGCACACAGCTCAGTGTGGAATTTATCGGACGTGAAGATTACAAGGGAATCCAGCCGTTTTATCATCCGACTCTGGTTCCTGTGGAAGACGCTGTTTTCCAGGCAGCCATGCTGACACTGATTTATACGGAACGGGTCGGCAAGGCATGGAGAATGTATGAGGTTCGCAGAAAACTGGATCACCTTACTCCGGAAATGGAACAGACCGTGGAAGACATCCGCCTGTTCCGAAAAGCAGCCACTCATTATGAATTCCGTGAGATGAAAGAAGCGGAAACAATAGTTGATGATCTTTTGAAAAAATATCCGGATGCTCCGGGATTTGTGAAATTTAAGTGCAGATTTATCATGGCACGCATGGAAGAGTCCGGGAATACTTCTGAAGCGGAAAAATTCCTGGCATCCTGCAGAAAGCTCTTTCCACAGGACGGATATTTTATGAAATATCAGGGAGATCTTTTCTGGAAAAAAGGGCTCTGGAAAGAAGCGTTATCCGGTTATGCCCGTGCAAGGGAATGCACAAACAACGGAATTGTACATCTGGAACTGGACAAGTTCTTTAAAGATAAAAAAACATCCGCAATAAAAGAATGCAGAAAACTTCTGGACGGCCATCAGAAAGACGAGGCCCTTTCCATGATGGAACTCTGGAAAAAACTGATGCCGGAAGATGAGGAAATTGACGGAGCACTTTATCTGGCAAAAGTATCTGCTGTCCGGACAAAAGCAGAACTGGAAGAACTGGTAAATGAACTTTACCTGAAAACAGGCATTTCTGATAAGATAGAAAAAGAGGCTCTTTCAGAAGAGATGCTTTACAGGGAAGCACTTACCCAGGCATGGCAGAGATTTGGATATCCGGAAGTTCTGGCAGCTTACCATACCAGACTGATTTGTACAGATGATGAAAGCGAGATGGAATATCTGGCAGAAGAAGTACGGAGCTTTCTGTTCCATAAACAGTGGCAGGGAGAAACCTATAAACTTCTCGGAGATATCCGCAGAAAACAGGGACAGACAAAAGAAGCATTTGAAAACTACTTCAAAGCCCTGGAGAATATGCAGCATCCATATCTCAAAACAGAGCTTTCCAGAATTTTTCTGGAAGATCTTTATAAGGGAAGCAGAAGAGCGGCATTTTTTGCAAAGAAAGCAGATGTCTCGGAATTTTTAAGTGTCTGGCTGGACAAATATGGAAGCCAGGAAGAGATCCAAAAGCTTCTGAAAAAGATCGTATAATTATGAAAAATCAACAGAAATGAGGCAGAGTGTATTGAACAGAGAACAGCAGAAAATACTGGAACTTCTTAAAGAAATAGATACCATATGCAGAAAAAATAAAATCACATATTTTCTATCTCCGTACTTTACCCTCTGCGCGGTAACCGGAAGACCTTTTCCGCAGAATCCCACAGCCGGGAATGTATACATGAAAACCGGCGATATGGAGCGGTTCAAAAACGCATTTGAGGAAGAACCGGAATTAAGAAGAGCACTGGAATCTATGGATAATAACAAACGCTTCCCGGGATTCTTTCTCCGGTATACAGATAAGGATACGCTGTATTACACCATGGATAACTACGGAAGATATCAATATCCCGGAATGGCGGTAAAGATTGTACCGCTGCAATGTGAGTACGGCCCGAAGAAAAAATATATGTGGAACCGGATGCGGGAAGATGGCTGGAAAAAAATCCGCGGAAAAAACGGTCAGTGGAAAACTAAAAGGGATTTTGCATGTATCTGGATGGTGCGTTTCCTTTCACTCTGTGGAAGAGGCTGGTTGGCAAAAAGTATTTTCCGGGATCTGATTCATCAGCCCCAGGAAAACGTTCAGACTTATGTGATTCGTTTCCAGAACCAGAATATTTATTATCCTGCATATATTTTTGAGAACCCACAGGAAGTGGAACTTGAGGGAGAACGTTTTTTTGTTCCGGGAGATACCGATAAATATCTCACCATTGCCTTTGGAAAAAATTACGCAGATAAGGCGCCGGAAAATTATCGTCCAGCACCTACGACCATATGCAGCGCACTGATTCCATGTGAAGAATTTATGCAGAAGTACGGCGGAGAGGCAAAAAAACTTGCCGCAGAAAGAAAAAGGCGAGAGGCCCGCAGAAAATACGGAATGAACTATAAACAGTACTTTAACCAGTGCTGGACATACGCAAAGTTCTGCGGAACAAAATATACCTGTGCAAGAGCATACAGGCAGAAAGCAGGATATATCCGCAACCTGTATAAGAACCAGGATTACGTTCAGCTGGAAAATGTTTTTTCGGAATATACAGGAATGATGAATAAATGTCTGAAGTATGATGAAATATTTGAAGCGGATCCGGAAATACTGGATATATATATGAATTATCTGGAGAAAACAGGAAGAACACCGCTTCTTGAGAAGGTAAAAGAATATGTCTAATAAGATGAAGCTTACAGATTATGTTGTAGATTTTCTTGAAAAAAAAGGAATTCATGATTTTTTTGGATATCAGGGAACCATGATTGCACATCTGGTAGATTCCATCGAGAAGAACCCGGATGCCAGAAGCCATTCCAGTTATAACGAGCAGGGAGCTGCTTTTGCGGCCTGTGGCTATGCTCAGGCGAAGGATGCCTGCGGATGTGCCTATGCTACAAGCGGCCCGGGAGCTGCCAATCTGCTTTCCGGTGTGGCTGATGCTTATTTTGATTCACTTCCGGTGATTTTTATTACCGGACAGCTCAATACCTATGAGTATTCCGGTATTGCAGGCCTTCGTCAGCAGGGCTTTCAGGAAATCGATATGGTTTCCATGGCGAAGCCGGTAACCAAGTATGCCGTACAGGTCCGTGATCCAAAAAACATCGTCCGGGAACTGAACCTGGCATGGCAGATCGCCAACACAGGACGGAAAGGCCCGGTTCTTATTGACCTGCCCATGAATGTGCAGAGAGGTGAGGTAGAAGATCCGGTTTATAATATGAAGTTTTCTGAGGAAGAGATCGAAGCAGTCGTCTATGGCAAAAATGATCCGGAAAATGGCGCTGCTTTTTACAGGGATGCCGTTGCAAAAGCGGATTCTTCCGATGCAGGGGAAGCCGCAGAATATATCCTGACCAAGATTAAAGAGGCGAAACGCCCGGTATTCATGATCGGCCACGGAGCAGATGGCGAAGCGGAAAAAATACTCACAGATCTCGCACGGGCTCATCACATTCCTGTGATCACAAGTGTACTTGCCCGGTCCGCTCTGGGCTTTAGGGATCCGCTGAATTTCGGATGTATCGGCGGTGCCTATGGACACCGGTATGCAAATATGATCGCCAATGCGAAGAGTGACCTTCTGATCTGCTTTGGAATTTCCCTCTGCACCCGTCAGATCGGAACGAAAGTTCATGAATTTGCCAAAGGAGCGGAGATCATCCGGGTGGATATTGACCCTTATAACCTTCAGAGAGAAATTCATGAGGGAAGAAAAGGGGAGAAATGTTTTTGCGTCAGTGCAGAGGATGTGGTGCGTAAACTGATAGAGCAGCAGGGACAGATCGATTCTTATGAAGAATGGCTGTCCATCTGTCAGAAGATCCGGAAAGAGCTGGAACAGGTGGATGATGGGACACCGCAGCGCTATCCGAACCGTATGATCGCATACTTAAGTGATCAGCTATCCGATACAGGAGCTGTTGCTGTGGATGTGGGACAGCATATGGTCTGGAGCTACCAGTCTTTCCACAACCAGCAGGGCCAGAAGACACTTTTTTCCGGCGGACATGGCGCCATGGGATATGCACTTCCGGCAGCGATTGGCGCTTATTATGCTACAGGAAAACCGGTTGCATGTATCTGCGGAGACGGAGCCTTCCAGATGAATATTCAGGAACTGCAGTGGGTGAAACGTGAGAATATCCCGGTAAAAATGATCGTAATGAACAATGAGGCGCTGGGAATGATCCGCCATCTCCAGAGAGATTATTTTGACTGTGTGTATGCGGATACTTCTGACGGCAGCGGATTTTCCTCCTGCGATTTTTCGAATGTGGCGCAGGCTTATGGAATCCCCGCGAAGCGTATCCAGGGAGAAGATGTGGAGAAATATGCAGGTGAGTTCCTGGAACAGAACGGACCGGAACTTCTTGAGATCATGCTGGAGCATGGAACCTACGCATACCCGAAGACCTGTCTGGGTGAGCCGATCCACAATCAGCAGCCTTATATACCGCAACCGATATTTGATGAACTGATGGAGCTATAAAATGGGAAAAATAACTGTAATCACAGGCGGAACCTCCGGAATCGGAAGAGGGATCGCCGAAAAGATTCTGGCAGAGTCAGCGAAAGAAGACAGGATCTTCATAACATATGGACATGATGAGAAGAAGGCGGCCGCTTTTCTGGAGAGCCTTCCTGAGGAAAAAAGATCTCAGGTGATTCTGATGAAGGCAGATATGTCTTCCTATGATGAGATGATGTTTTTTGTGGAAGCGCTGAAAAAGCAGACCGATCACATCAACTGGCTGGTAAGCAACGCCGGCATCAGCACCTATGCGAAATATGAGGACTACAGCTTCGAGGAGTGGACACGGATCGTAAATACCAATCTTTCCGTGCCGGTATTTATGGTCAAAGAGCTGAGATCCATGATGGTGGAAGGCGGCAGCGTTCTCTTTACCGGTTCCTATGCAGGGCAGCAGGCGTATTCTTCTTCCCTTGTATACGGAGTCACTAAGGCAGCCATCCATTTCCTGACCAAATCCCTGGTAAAGGAATTCGAGCCAAAAGGCATTACCGTCAATGCCATTGCACCGGGATTTATCGAAACCCCATGGCACAGTGCACGCACCCAGGAGAGCTACGACCGTATCAACAAAAAGATCGCTCTTCACAGGTTTGGAACTGTGGAGGAAGTGGCGGATATGGCTTATGCGGTGCTTTCCAATGGATATATGAATGGTAGCGTTGTAGATATTCATGGAGGTTACGATTACTTCTGAGAAAACTGTTAAGAAAATATTAAAAAGGCTTGACTTGCACCAGTGCTCTGTGATAAAATTGACGAGCGACATGGAAGTTAGGTCTTTTTTTTATGCCCGAAAATGACGACGGATATACGTTCCGGGCGGCGTAAAAAGGCCGTGCAAATGAAAACACTGGAGGTGGAAGTTGTGCGCGTTAAGATTACATTAGCATGCACCGAGTGCAAGCAGCGTAACTACAATATGACGAAGGAGAAAAAGAACCATCCTGAGAGAATGGAGACCAAGAAATATTGTAAGTTCTGTCATACACACACTCTGCACAAGGAAACAAAGTAATCACAGAGATTTGTGAGGTTATGCTATGGAAAAACAGAAATCTGCGGATAAGCCGCAGAAGAAAAGTTGGTTTCAGGGACTTCAGTCAGAATTTGAGAAGATTGTCTGGACAGACCGTCCCACACTGGCAAAGCAGACTGTTGTGGTCGTAATCATCACGATCATCCTGGCAGCGGTTATCAGTGTAATGGATTCCGGAATCCTGGAATGCATTAATTTCTTAATGAAGTAAGGACAAGGTGATTATATGTCAGAAGCAGCAAAATGGTACGTTGTCCATACCTATTCCGGGTATGAGAACAAGGTAAAAGCCAACATTGAAAAGACGATCGAGAACAGACACCTGGAAGACCAGATCCTGGAGGTACGTGTTCCGCTGCAGGATGTAGTGGAGATGAAGAACGGAACCTCAAGACAGGTTCAGAAAAAGATGTTTCCAGGCTATGTGCTTCTCAATATGGTGATGAATGACGATACCTGGTATGTTGTCCGTAACACCAGAGGTGTTACAGGATTCGTAGGACCGGGATCGAAGCCTGTGCCTCTTACAGAAGAGGAAATGATGCCGCTTGGTATCCAGAAACCGGATATCGAAGTGGACTTCGCAGAGGGCGACATGGTAGTCGTTACTGGTGGTGCATGGAAAGATACTGCAGGTGTGATCACAGGTATCAACATGCAGAAACAGACAGTAACGATCAATGTTGAGCTTTTCGGTCGTGAAACACCGGTAGAGATAAGTTTCACAGAAATCAAAAAAGCTGAGTAATTAAAAAACAAGGTAACAGCAAGTGGGAGGGACACACCCCCGCCAATACCACATAGGAGGTGCCGAAAATGGCAAAGAAAGTAACAGGATATATCAAATTACAGATTCCGGCTGGTAAAGCAACTCCAGCACCACCTGTAGGTCCGGCTCTTGGACAGCACGGTGTAAACATCGTACAGTTTACTAAGGAGTTCAACGCAAGAACAGCTGATCAGGGAGACCTTATCATCCCGGTTGTCATCACTGTTTACGCTGACAGAAGTTTCAGCTTCATAACCAAGACTCCGCCGGCAGCAGTTCTTCTTAAGAAAGCTGCAAACATCAAATCTGGTTCCGGTACACCGAACAAGACTAAAGTAGCTAAAGTTACTAAGGCACAGGTTCAGGAGATCGCTGAGCTGAAGATGAAAGACCTCAATGCAGCATCCATCGAGGCTGCTATGAGCATGATCGCCGGTACAGCAAGAAGTATGGGAATCGAAGTCGTAGACTAATAAATACCGAAGCTTAAGTTCGGGGTTCCCGTAGAAAAAGTGAAATTTTCAAGTGGGAGGGCTTTTCCCCGCAAATACCACAGGAGGTTATAGAAATGAAACGAGGAAAGAAATATGTGGAAGCTGCGAAAGCAGTAGACCGCGCAACATTATATGATGCACCAGAGGCTATCAGCCTTGTTAAAAAAGCAGCTGTAGCTAAGTTCGACGAGACCATCGAAGTTCACATCCGTACAGGCTGCGATGGACGTCATGCAGATCAGCAGATCCGTGGAGCAGTTGTTCTGCCACACGGAACAGGTAAAAAAGTTCGTGTACTTGTATTTGCTAAAGATGCTAAGGCAGAAGAGGCAAAGGCAGCAGGAGCAGACTTCGTAGGAGCTGAGGACCTCATTCCGAAGATCCAGAACGAGGGATGGCTTGACTTTGACGTTGTAGTTGCAACACCGGATATGATGGGCGTTGTAGGTCGTCTTGGTCGTGTACTTGGACCGAAAGGTTTAATGCCAAACCCGAAAGCTGGTACTGTAACAATGGACGTAACAAAAGCTGTTAACGACATTAAAGCAGGTAAGATCGAGTATCGTCTTGACAAATCCAACATCATCCATGTTCCGATCGGAAAGGCTTCCTTTACCGAGGAGCAGTTAAGCGACAACTTCCAGACGCTTATGGGAGCTATCACAAAGGCTAGACCTAGCACACTGAAAGGTCAGTATCTGAAGAGCGTTACAATCGCTCCGACAATGGGACCTGGTGTTAAGCTTAACCCGATTAAATTAGCTCAGTAATAAATTTTAAATACCCTGTACAGAGGAGGCTCTGCACAGGGTATTTTTTTATACATTTATACACCTTGATTTTTTTTAGCAAAAATTCTACAATAAGGCACAAACAGATTTAGAGAATTATTGGAATTTTTCTATATATAGTTTACAGATGAAATTCCAGATTATGTTAATATAAAAAAGATGGGGAAAACAGCGCAGATATGTTTTCCAAAAGGGAAATTGGCAGATGAATTTATCTGAACAGGGAGTATAAATTGAGAACAAAAAAGCGCAAAGCGAAAAAAATAAAAAAAGAAATAAACAGAATAAAAATGGCACTCTGTCTGATTGTGGAGGCCATTGTGATCCTGACACTTGTGGTAATTATCGGCTGGAACAAGGGAGTGGGAGACTGGATGGAGTCTCTGCAGAGGCCGGTAGTCCGTAAACTGGAAATGAGTGGAATCAACAGTCCCTATGCAGTGCTGATGCAGGTAAAAGGCGGGAAGATCATCGGAAATATGAAGGGCGATGAGAAGATCTATCCTGCTTCCATGACGAAGATTATGACGGTAATTGTGGCGCTTGAGAACCTGGATGATCTGGATGAGGAGATCACACTGACACAGGAAATGTTTGCGGGACTTTATGAGCAGGACGCCACACAGGCCGGTTTTCAGCCAGGTGAAACAGTCCGTGCCATTGATCTTCTTTATGGTGCCATGCTGCCCTCCGGTGCGGAGTGCTGTATCGCACTGGCGGATACCGTAGGCGGTTCCAGAGATGGATTTGTGGAGATGATGAATAAAAAGGCACAGAGGCTCGGCATGAAAGGAACCCATTTCTGTGATACGACAGGCCTTCATGATCCGGATCACTACAGCACAGTAAGAGACATAGCGGTGCTTCTGAAGTATGCGTTAAAAAACGATACATTTCGGGAAATCATTGAAAGTCCGAGGCATTCTACCGGAGTTACCAATATTCATCCCAGCGGAATTACCTATTACAGCACAATGTTCAAGAATTTATCCGATACTTCGGTAACCGGAGGAAAGATTCTGGGTGGAAAAACCGGATACACCAGCGAAGCGGGCCTCTGTCTGGCAAGTTTTGCGGAAATTTACGGAAGAGAATATATCCTGGTAACTGCCGGTGCGGCAGGAAATACAGGAAACCCTCTTCATGTACAGGATGCGGTCACCATTTATAACCGGCTTGGAAATGCTATTGAAGCCCAGATGGGAGACAGTGGCCAGTCCTGATTTCTGTTACATAAAAAGAGGTCTGCATGTAAAGCAGGCCTCTTTTTCAGTTGATAATAATATGCCTCTTTATAAGTCGGTATGTGGGTGAAGAGAAGAACTCCAACGTCCGGAAGCTCCGCATGGCAGTACCAGTCCGGTCTCCTTTACAGGAAGTCCGATCTCCTGTGATTCCACGGTTCCCTTCCACGGCTTCAGCTCTGTAGCCAGCATATAAGTCAGCACTGCAGGTGCAAGCCCTGTTGTATAGGAATTTACCAGGAAGAACAGCGGATCATCGCTTAAGATCTTTGTACAGAGTTTGATCAGCGGATGAATGGCATCCTCAATTTTCCAGATTTCACCCTTAGGTCCACGGCCGTAGGAAGGCGGGTCCATAATGATGGCGTCGTAATGGTTCCCTCTTCGGATCTCACGCTCCACAAACTTCACACAGTCATCCACCAGCCAGCGGATCGGTGCGCCGGAAAGGCCGGAAGCTGCCGCATTCTCTTTAGCCCAGGTCACCATACCCTTGGAAGCATCCACATGGGTAACGGAAGCACCAGCCGCTGCAGCAGCCAGAGTAGCACCGCCTGTATAGGCAAAAAGATTTAAGACCTTAATCGGGCGTCCAGCATTGCGGATTTTTTCACCGAACCAGTCCCAGTTTACGGCCTGCTCCGGAAAAAGTCCCGTATGTTTGAAACTGAAAGGTTTCAGGTTAAAAGTAAGATCTTTGTAATGGATCTCCCACTGATGCGGAAGATCAAAAAACTCCCACTCACCGCCACCACGGCTGCTTCTGTGATAATGTCCGTTCATATGCTTCCAGCCACGGTTCTTACGTGGAGTGTCCCAGATTACCTGGGGATCCGGACGAACCAGAAGATAGTCTCCCCAGCGCTCCAGCTTTTCTCCTTTTGATGTATCAATGACTTCATATTCTTTCCATCCATCTGCAATCCACATGATGTTTTATACCTCTTTCATACTAAATTTATATAACAGTTATATAGTAATGTTTTTTTCAGTATAGAGGAAAAACAGAAGCCATGCAAGAGAAGTGCAGGATTTTCCACGAAAGATTTGACAACAGCGCTTTTCCATACTAAAATGTACGAGAGATTTACAGAAGAAACACAGCAACCGCAGATATGAAACTGTGCACAAAAAGAGGAGAAGTAAACTTATGAAAAAATATTGTGAGATGAGCAGGGAAGAGCTACTCGATTTAAAGAAAGAACTCGACCGTGAGTTCGATGAGATCAAGGCAGAAGGCCTGGCACTGGACATGTCCCGTGGTAAACCGGCACCGGATCAGCTTGATCTTTCCATGAAAATGATGGAAGTACTTGCGGGCGATGCAGACCTGAAATGTGAGACCGGCGTGGACTGCCGTAACTATGGCGTTATCGATGGAATCCCGGAAGCTAAGAGACTTCTTGGTGAGATGTCTGAGGTAGAGCCTGAGAACATCATCATCTATGGTAACTCCAGCCTGAACGTAATGTTCGATACTATCGCACGTTCCTATTCCCATGGAGTAATGGGAAATACACCATGGTGCAAGCTTGACAAGGTAAAATTCCTCTGTCCTGTACCTGGATATGACCGTCACTTCCGTATCACAGAATTCTTCGGTATTGAGATGATCAACATTCCGATGTCTCCGAAAGGCCCGGATATGGATATGGTTGAGAAATACGTCAATGAAGACCCGGCAGTAAAGGGAATCTGGTGTGTTCCGAAATACTCCAACCCGCAGGGTTACACTTATTCCGAAGAGACCGTTAAACGTTTCGCACATCTGAAACCGGCAGCACCGGACTTCCGTATTTACTGGGATAACGCTTACAGCATCCACCATCTCTATGATGACAATCAGGATTTCCTTCTTGAGATCCTTGATGAGTGTGCAAAAGCAGGAAATCCGGACATTGTTTATAAATTTACTTCTACCTCCAAGGTAAGCTTCCCTGGTTCCGGTATTGCAGCAGTTGCTGCATCCAAGGCGAACCTGGATGACTTCCGCAAATACATGACTGTACAGACCATCGGACACGACAAGCTGAACCAGCTCCGTCACGTTCGTTTCTTCAAGGATATCAACGGACTGCATGAGCATATGAAGAAACACGCAGACATCCTTCGTCCGAAATTTGAGCTTGTTCTTGCAACACTGGATAAAGAACTTGACGGTCTCGGAATCGGTGAGTGGACCAAACCTCACGGCGGATATTTCATTTCCTTTGATGCAATGGAAGGCTGTGCAAAAGCCATCGTTGCCAAAGCAAAAGAAGCAGGTGTTGTCATGACTGGCGCCGGCGCAACCTATCCATATGGAAAGGACCCGAAAGACAGCAACATCCGTATTGCACCAAGCTATCCAAGCGTTGAGGAACTTGGCAAGGCAGCAGAGGTATTTGTTCTCTGTGTGAAGCTTGTAAGTGTGGAAAAACTTCTGGAGAAATAAATCTGTTACATCAGGCTGCCCGGTATTTCAGTGTACGTAATACCGGGCAGTTATAACTATCGGAGTGATATCATGGATGAGGAAAAAGAAAAAATGAAAACCGGCAGAAAAGTAGTTCTTGCACTGATCCTAATTCTGTTAATCCTTACAGCTGCAGCTTACGGGTACGGAGTTCATTATTTTACAGATCATTTTTTGCCAGGCTCTCAGGTAAACGGTTTTAACTGTTCCTATAAGACTGCAGAGGAAACCGAGAATCTTCTGGCAAAAGAAGTGCAGGCATATGTTCTTACCGTAGAGACAAGAAATAACGGAAAAGAGAGCATCACTGCAAAAGAAGCCGGACTGGTGTATAAACCAGGTGACGGGGCAAAGAAATTGATAAAAAAACAGGACCGCTACAAATGGTTCCTGGCTTTCAATCAGAAGAAAAAATATACACTGGAAACAGAAACCGAATACAATGACCAGAATAAATTGACAGAAACCGTAAAAAAACTGAAATGCATGCAGAAAGACAACATGGAAAAACCGGAAGACGCATGTATCAGAGACAACGGTGAAACCTATGAAATCCAGCCGGAAAAAGAAGGAACTACCCTGGATACAAAAAAAGTCCAGAAAGTGATCAGGAAAGCCATTTCCGCAGGAGATAAAAGTGTCAGCCTGGAAAAGACAGACTGCTACAAAAAGCCGTCTGTATACAAAGATGATGCCACTCTGAAAAAAGACTGTGATCAGATGAACAAGCTTACCAGTTGTGTGATCACCTACGATTTTTCAGACCGGTCCGAGCAGCTTGACCGTAACACCATCAAAGACTGGCTGACAAAAGATGCAAACGGAGATTATACAGTAGACAAAAATCAGATTGCGGCCTATGTGAACAGCCTGGGATATAAATATGATACCTTTGGCTGTACCAGAACATTTACCACGTATGATGGCCGCCAGAAAACCATCAAAGGTGGTGATTACGGCTGGGCCATTGACCAGACCACAGAAACCGAATGGCTTTATAATGCCATTCTTGCGGGAACTACAGAAGTGAGACAGCCGGCATATGCATACAGCGGACTTTGCAGAGACACCAATGATATTGGAAATACTTATGTAGAGATTGACCTGACCAACCAGAGAATGGTATTTTATAAAGATGGACAGCTTCTGGTAGATACACCGGTAGTTACCGGCTGTGTCCGAAAAGGCTATTCCACACCCACCGGATGTTTTGCCCTGGATGCCATGCGTTCACCGGCGGTCCTTAAGGGACCTGGATATGCGTCACCGGTTACATACTGGATGCCGTTTTCCGGCGGAGTTGGAATCCATGACGCAAGCTGGCGTTCACAGTATGGCGGACAGATCTACATCACAAACGGTTCCCATGGCTGTGTAAATACCCCGAAAGATCAGGCGGCAACCATTTATAATAATATTAGTGTAGGAGTACCGATCATAGTTTATGAATAAGAAATTAAAAGAAATATTAAAAGAATACGAAGAAAGAAAACACAAAATCATCAAGGGAGATGAAAGTATGAATATCGTTGTATTGGCAGGTGGAACCAGTACAGAAAGAGAGATCTCCATCGTAACAGGAACCGGTGTCTGCAAGGCACTTCGCAAAAAAGGTCATAATGCCATTCTTGTAGATATTTTCTGCGGACTGGAGCCGGTGGACTGGGATGAACCTTTTGGAGATAAAGATTATGAGGTAGATTCCGCAGCAGAGTATATGAGAAGTTTCGATGATGATATCGAAGAAATCAAACGCACAAGAAGAAGCTTTTTCGGACCAAATGTTCTGGAACTCTGCCAGGCAGCAGACATTGTATTTATGGGACTTCACGGTTCCAACGGAGAGGACGGAAAGGTTCAGGCAACCTTCGATCTTCTGGGAATCCGTTACACAGGAACCGGATACTTAAGCAGTGCCCTTGCTATGGATAAAGGCCTCACTAAGAAGATTTTCCTCATGGATCAGGTACCTACACCGAAGGGTGTTTCCATGCTGAAAGAAAACTGTACAAGAAACATCCAGGATCTTGGCATGGAATTTCCGGTTGTTGTAAAAACATGCTGCGGTGGTTCCAGCGTAGGTGTTTATATTGTAAACAACCAGAAAGAATATGAGGATGCCATTGACGGTGCTTATTCTTATGAGGATGAAGTTGTTGTTGAGGAATACATCAAAGGCCGTGAGTTTTCCGTTGCCGTTGTAGATGGAAAAGCGTATCCGATCATCGAGATCGCACCGAAGCAGGGCTTTTACGATTACAAGAACAAATATCAGGCAGGTTCCACAGTAGAGACCTGTCCGGCAGAAATTTCTCCGGAACTGACTGAGAAGATGCAGCACTATGCAGAAGCTGGTGCAAAAGCTCTCTGCATCGAAGGCTACGCACGTTTTGACTTCATGATGAAAGAAAACGGCGATATGTACTGCCTGGAGGCAAACACACTTCCGGGAATGACACCAACCAGCCTGATTCCGCAGGAAGCAAAAGTTCTGGGAATCGACTATCCGGATCTCTGCGAAGAGCTGATCCGCATTTCTCTGAAGAAATACAGAAAATAAAATATCTGACCATAACTCCTCCCGTTGACAGAACAACAGGAGGAGTTTGTGGCAAAAGAAAGGATTTTATCATGAAAAATCTTACATTGGAAAATATCACAAAAGTCTGTAACGGCATTTATCACGGACCTCAGGAAAAACTTCAGGAAGAAGTAACTGCCATCACAACAGACAGCCGTAAAGTGGAAAAAGGCGGTCTTTTTGTTCCGGTAGTTGGAGAGCGTGTGGATGCTCACCGCTTTATCCCCCAGGTGATGGAAGCAGGCGCACTTGCAACTTTATCCGAGAGAGTCCTTGAAGGTGCGGATTATCCGTACATTCAGGTAGAATCTTCTCTTCAGGCAGTAAAAGACATTGCGGAGTTTTATCTGGAGCAGCTGGAGATTCCGGTTGTGGGAATTACAGGAAGTGTTGGAAAAACCAGCACAAAAGAGGTGATCGCTTCTGTCCTGAAAGAGAAATACCGCACACTGAAAACCCAGGGAAATTTCAATAATGAGCTGGGACTTCCGCTGACTGTATTCCGCCTCCGTGATGAGGACGAGATTGCAGTTCTGGAAATGGGAATCAGTGATTTCGGTGAGATGACCCGCCTTGCAAAAATCGCGAAACCGGACACCTGCGTGATCACAAACATCGGAACCTGCCACCTGGAAAATCTTGGGGACAGAGACGGTGTCCTGAAGGCAAAAACAGAGATCTTTAAATATGTGAAGAAAAACATCGTACTCAACGGCGATGACGACAAACTCTCTACTGTAAAAGAATACAACGGCATCCAGCCGGTATTTTTCGGAAACGGAGAAAATGCTTCCGTTACCTGCGAAAATGTGGAGAGCCGCGGACTGAAAGGAATGAGTTGCGATATCTGTCTCAAGGGAAAAATGGCAGAGAACGGAGAGTTCCAGAAATTCCACGTGGAGATTCCAATGCCTGGACGCCATATGGTATCCAATGCACTGGCGGCAGCAGCTATCGGAAGACTTTACGGACTGAATGCAGAGCAGATCAAAAACGGTATCGAAAGTCTGGAACCGGTCAGTGGAAGATTCAATATGATCGAGACTGACAAGTTCATGATCGTAGATGACTGCTACAATGCAAATCCTATGTCCATGAAAGCTTCTCTGGATGTTCTTCAGGACGGACTTGGAAGAAGAGTTGCCATCCTTGGAGATATGGGCGAACTTGGAACAGACGAAGTTGCACTTCATGAGGGCGTAGGTGTTCATGCAGGCCATTGTAAGATTGATGCCTGCATCTGTGTGGGACCGCTTGCGGCACACATTGCAAAAAAAGCATCTGAGACCAATCCGGACTTAACTGTTATTCAGGAAAACAATCTGGAAAGCCTTCTTAAGAACCTGAGCACCTATGTGAAACAGGGAGACACCATCCTTGTAAAAGCTTCCCACTTCATGAAATTTGAAAATGTAGTCAAAGCACTGCAGGAAATGTAAAAAGACCGAAAACAGGGCAATCATTTGACGAACGAAAATTCTTTCCAGACCTTTCTTTCAGAGGTATACTGTTTCTAAAGGAGTTTGCACAGGAAACTGTGTGAAACCGTAGGGAAAGGGAGGAGCTTATGCTGGAGACGATCATGAAGCTGAACATCCCCCTTTACGTCATGACATCTATGGGATGTATCGGCGGCTTGGGGATGCTGGCAACGAACCTTACCTACCGAAGAATGATTCGAAATACACAGCGATTACAGAATCTGAAAGAGAAATGGCTGAACCTGTGGAAGTCAAGGGACAGGCTCTGGCACAGAATGAACCGTTTTGTATGGTATCCGTCCCTGTTTTGTACCTTTCTTCTGGCACTGTCTGTTTTTCTCAACAGCAGACTGGGACACAGAGAAGGCCTGCCTATGCTGTATCTTTATATAGGTGCGGCAGTGCCTGTGGCGTTGCTGCTTCTCCGTCAGGGACTGGATTTTTCGTACAAAGAAGAACTGGTGATGGCTTCTCTTGCAGACTACGTGGAACAGGTCCGGACCTGGGTGGAAGAAGTTCCGGTTCCCCAGAAAGCAGATCCCGTTTTGCAGGAAGAGATTGTGGATAAGATCACCAGAAGTATCCGCCAGACAGCCGCAACAGGAAGTCACTTCAGCAAGATGCTTTCTCCTGAGGAAGAAGAGATCATGAGGGAAATTATACGGGAGTTTATGAAAGAGTAGAAACAACAAAAATCTCCGGCAGATACGGTTCCTGGTATCCTGCCGGAGATTTTTTGTATATTTGTGTAAGATAAGGATTCTTTGGCTGTCTGGGTTTACAGTCTGGTTATCAGCCCATGGAGATCGGGCCGCCGCGGAGTTTGCCTGCGGTGGTAATTCTCTTGATAGCAACCATGTATGCTGCCATACGGAGTGTTACGTTTTTCTCCTGGCTGAGGGCATAAACTTCGTTAAATGCGGTAAGCATGATCTTCTGAAGCATCTTGTTGACTTCATCAAGATCCCAGGTAAGGTTCTGGATGTTCTGTACCCACTCGAAGTAGGAAACAACAACACCACCTGCGTTGGAAAGGATATCCGGGCATACGATAATTCCTCTGGAGTTCAGGATCTCATCTGCCTCAACAGAAGTCGGTCCATTGGCTGCCTCGATAATGAGTTTGGCCTGGATGCGTCCTGCGTTGTCTTCTGTGATTTGGTTCTCCAGGGCAGCCGGGATCAGAACGTCGCATTTACATGTGATCAGGCCGTCGTTGGTAACGTGGGAAACACCTTCTGCTTCGTATTTATCGAGGGTATTTCCTTCGGAAATAAATTTGCGGATTGCCGGAATATCAAGTCCGTCCTCGCAGTAAAGACCGCCGGTATAATCACTGACAGCAACAACTTTCTGGCCATTCTTATAGAAAATCTCAGCGGCAGTTCCGCCAACATTTCCCATACCCTGAACAGCGATGGATGCTTTTGCAGGGTCAATATTGTTCTTTTCCATGCACTGGTAAGCGATGATGGTAACGCCACGTCCGGTAGCTTCCACACGGCCTACGGAGCCGCCGATCTCGATCGGTTTTCCGGTAACAACACCTGGAACAGTATGGCCGGTGAACATGCTGTAAGTATCCATGATCCATGCCATAACCTCACCATTTGTATTAACATCCGGAGCTGGGATATCTTTATCCGGTCCGATAATCGGAAGGATACGTGTGGTGTAACGACGGGTAAGACGGATCAGCTCCGCTCTGGAAAGCTTGGACGGATCAACTTTGATACCGCCTTTGGCACCGCCGTAAGGAATATTTACAACGGCACATTTAAAGGACATCCATGCTGCAAGAGCTTTTACTTCGTCCATGTCGGAATTCTGATGGTAACGGATGCCACCCTTGCACGGTCCACGTGCGCTGGAATGCTGAACGCGGTATCCTTCAAATACCTTAATGGAACCGTCGTCCATACGGATCGGGATAGAAACCTTAAGTTCACGTTCCGGGTAGCAAAGTGTTGCGTAATCTTCGTAGCTGAGACCAAGAGCCTCTGCAGACTGCTTCAGGACAGAGAGCATATTGTCGTAAGGATTATACTTTTTATCTGCCATTGTTACCACTCCTTTGAAAATAAATATTTTTTCTCTTTCGTTTAAGAATAATATTATTCATCTGATGAGCTGAGTATAGCACGCTGTATCTGAAAAGTAAATAATTTTATTCATGAAAATATATATAAAAATATTTATATCTTTTTGGCGCTTTTCCATAAGCCTGTGATAAAATAAAAAAACCAAACGCTTTACCAGCGATAACGATGACGGGGAGGATCTTTCATGGAAAATCAGTTACAGAATCTGATTATTTCAGCACAGCTGACACCAAAGGAAAAAGAAGTTGCAGATTATGTTCTCGAGAATCTGCAGAAATGCTGTTTTATGACATCAACAGAGCTGGCCGGAGAGCTGAACGTGAGCTATTCCTCCGTGATCCGGCTTACCAAAACTCTGGGATTTACCGGATATCCGGATTTTCAGAGCTTTCTGCGGGAAACTTATGCAGAACAGTCCAGAGACGTGGATACCGGAATTCTCATCCCTGCAGAGCGTATTGAAGCAATTAAGAAAAAAGAGCACAAGGCAACGGTACAGGATACCGTATGTGCCTACACTCTCAGCAATATTCAGAGTACCATCGCCAGCAACACGGAAGAGCAGTACCGTAAGGCCAGCAGTATTCTTATCAACAGTGATGTGAAATATATTTTTTCCTCAAGAGGATCTACCTGTGTGGGAGAATTTCTGAATACCATCCTAAGACAGACCCTTCCCCATGTGTACAATTACGGAAGCCACGGTCAGAATATGTTTGATTTTGCCAGTGATCTTAAGAAGGGAGACGCAGCTGTTTTTATTACCTATTCCAGATATTCCAGGCTGATGTATCTCACTGCAGAAATGGTACATAAGCAGGGAGCTTCCATCATCCTTCTGACAGACAAACCTACCTGTGAAGCAGCCAAGTTCGCAGACGTGGTTCTGACTGCCAGGGGCGACAGCAGTGAATTTTATAATTCCTATGTGGCAGGAATGTTTGCCGCAGAAATGCTCTGTGCATATATCTGCAGGGAGACAAATTACTCCAATCAGGAGCTTCTGGAACGCATTGACGAATATACGTCACAGATCGGGAATTTTTGACAGAAACATCATAGAAAAAGCATTATTGACATACTTTCCGGCAGAAACGGCAGGGAATTGTAGCCTTTAAAAGTCTGGATTTTATGATATGCAGATGATATAATCTTTACATAATATCTGTATATAAGTAAGGACGCGGGAAGTATGAAAGAGAACAATCAAAAGATTCAGAAAAAAAGCTGGGGTATAATAATCGCTGTTTTAAGTGTATGTATTATTGCTACAGCTTTTTTTGATTATGTAAACATCAATCTGGCAGGAAAAATCCCGATTCTGGACAAAATACTGGAGTTTGCGGGAATATCAGAAGAGTATCTGAAAATTTCCCCAAGTGAACTGATCTCCCATACATCCAGTGCACAGGATATTCTTGGAGAACTGGGAATCGACAGGGGTGGAGTATTCTGGAAACTTGCAGTATTTCTGTTTCTCCCTTATGTTTTTGCGGTCATTTCGGCAGTTTTTGGATTTTCTGACAAAACATCCTCGGAAGTTGTATCAGCAGTATCTGCGCTTCTGGGAATTGTAAGCCTGTTTGTGGACTACCTGCTGATTATTCCACACAGCATAGCAGCAGTAACAGCGGAATACAAGGTTTCCGGACTTCTGAAACAGGTGCTGGATGTGGACATAGAAAAGACAGTCAGGACGGCAGTGGCAGAGTCCTTCTGTGCCGGGTTCTGGATCTGCGTGGCCCTGTTTGCGGGAATTGTTGTTGTTTCTGTTGTGCGGATGCTACGGGAGCAGAAAGAGGAGGATACCGTGGATGAGGAAGAACAGAAACCGGTTCTTCGATGTATGTTTGGAAACATGAAGAACATGGAGATCGAAATGGGAGAATCCGAAATCCTGGTAGGAAGAGATGTACGCAGATGTGCGCTGATTATGACGGAACCGGGAGTGGATAACGTGCACTGTATGATCCGGTTTAATAGTGAAAGTAATGACTACGGGATTGTTGACATTTCCAGTACGGCAACCTGTATTTTCAGAAATAATGATGTAGATGGAGAAGCAGTTCCTCTTCAGAAAGGTGTGATGTGCACCGTGGAAAGAGGAAGCTGGATTGCCGTGGGAGACCGGGATAATCTTCTGCAGCTTCTCTGAGATACAGAAGGAGAAAAGTGTGGAACAGAAAAAATATCTCATTATCATTGATAATTTTGGAAAAATTCAGGAAGTTCCTCTGGAATCTTTTGGAAAAGACCGTCTGATACTGGGATCAGATCCCGTACAGTGTGATATCGTCATTCGTTCGAATATTATTTCTCATGTACATGGAAAACTGAAATTTATGGGCCCCAGGGTGCTGTTTGCAGATCTGAACAGTACCAATGGAACCATTGTGGAAACAGACGGATATCAGAAGTATCTTCATGGAAATACAACATACCATGAGCTGAAAAGCGGAAGTATCTTAAGAGTCCAGTCCAGACAGAGCACGCCGGACAAATCTATCGTAATTCTGTATACAAACGTATCAGAAAAGGGCGTATGGCGAAAAGCACCTCTGCTTTCCGGCAGGCTTTCCATTGGACGTGGGGACGGAAATGACATCATCTTAAACCATCCTTGCATATCAAGAAAACATGCCTGTATTATAAAAGAGGGAAAAAGGGCAGTACTTGTGGATAACAGTTCCAACGGAATTTTTCTCAACGGAAAAGTTGTAAACGGAAAAGCAGTACTCCATGAGAAAGACGTTATTACCATCTTGAACAGTACATTGCTGTACACCGATGGAAATGTATTCTACAAGACATCCAGACAGGGTACCCATATTGATGTCACCGATGTAAACAAATACGTTGGAAAAAATAACAAAAAAATACTGGATCAGGTAAGCTGCCACATCGGAAGCAATGATTTTGTGGCAATTATCGGAGGTTCCGGTGCAGGAAAAACAACACTGATGAACGCAATCAGTGGTTTTGACAAAAAATTTGCAGGAAATATCAAATATAATGGAGTGGAGCTCAAACCCCATTTCAATGAGTGGAAGAGCATTATCGGCTACGTTCCCCAGGAGGACATTATTTTTGAAAACCTGACGCTGCGTAGGATGTTGTCTTATACCGCTGACCTGAAAATGCCCTCCGACACCTCAAAAGCAGAAAAAAACAAAAGAATCGATCAGGTACTGGGAATGGTGGAACTCATCCAGCATCAGAACACCCTGATCCGGAAGCTTTCCGGCGGACAGAAAAAACGTGCCAGCATAGCCGTGGAACTGCTTGCTGATCCGAGTGTATTTTTCCTGGACGAGCCTACATCCGGCCTGGATCCGGGAACAGAACAGAAACTGATGATTACCTTAAGCCGCCTTTCCAAAACACAGGGAAAAACAATCGTCATGGTTACCCACACCACACAGAGCCTGGAACTCTGCGACAAGGTTATTTTTATGGGACAGGGCGGAAGGCTCTGCTTCTGCGGAACTACGGAAGAAGCCAAACGTTTCTTCAATACGCAGAATCTGGTAGACATCTACAATATGATCACAGAGGAGCCTGTGGCATGGGCGCAGAAATACAGACAGGCATCCCAGAACGAAGAATACATCCAGGAAAAAGGCGGCGACGAGATACGGAAAAAGAAAAAATCCGTACAGATCCGGCAGCTTCCGATCCTTACCCTTCGTTATATGGAACTTCTGAAAAATGATCTTCCGAGACTGGCGATTCTGTTTTTGCAGCCGATTTTGATCGCACTGCTGTTGTCAGTGGTTGCCAATGACAAGGTTTTTGATATTTATGAAGACACGAAAACATCGGTGTACAAGGGGTACAAACAAGATAAAATAGAAATGAGGGGCGATAGAGCGGAAATGTCAGATTTTCCACTCTATCTGAACACGGTCGCTGGTGGCCTTGATCGTAGAGATCAAACCATCGGCGGCTTTTCTTTTGTCGTCAAAATCTATACTGTCCCAGTTGTCGAGATAATAGGATAACTTCTTTATCTGCTGGGGAGATATGGTTTCAACGCTCAATTCGGCGATTGCCTTTGAAATGGTCTGGCGTCGGGTGTCCAGTTCTTCAATTTTTTTGTTGGCGTAGGCAAGCAAGGTCGCATTGGCTCCGGTCAGCGTATCCAGCAGCTTTTCAATTTCTGCCTCCACCTGTGCCAGCTCCACTTGATAGGCGGTCAGCTTCGGATTGACTTTTTCCTCCCTGCCGTGGAGTATCTGAAAGTCTTTGAACTTCTCCTGCATGGCCGAGAAAATGAATTGCTCAAATTCTTCTTTGCGGATTTTCCCGCAGCCCGGACAACCTTTGTTTTCCGTCCGTTTGGTGCAGCGGAAATAGCCTGTACTGTTTGGTACATGGGTGGCTTTCAGCGCATACCCACAATGCCCGCATTTGATTTTTCCGGCCAACCAAGTATTTTTCGGTTTCCGCCCCTGCTGGAAGGTGGTATTTGCCATGAGCTTTTTCCGGCATTTCAGCCATGTGTCAGAGGAAATGAGTGCTTCGTGGGGAGCGATAACAAGTATCTGGTCTTTTAAGCACCTGTCCTTGTCCTCCTTCACATCCCGTCCCTGATAAAGATAGCAGCCGTTTGTTCCGGCAAAGTCAGAAGCGTCATTGATAATCGCTGCGCCCTGGCTTTTGAAAAATTCGTACAGCTCCAAATCGGCCTGTGCGTAAACGGGGTTTCTTAAAAGCTGGGAAAGAAATGTACGGAACATGGATTTGCCATAAATTTTTATGTCATGTTCCTCGAAGTATCGGGTAATATCTCCGAAGGAGGTTTCCGGTTCAGCGTACATTTCAAACATCAGCCGAACATGGTCGGCAGCTACGGGGTCGGCAACCATTTTCTTTGTGCGGATACCCTCTACCACAGTAGGCTCTAACTGATAACCGTATGGTGCCTGTCCGCTCATGTGGAAACCTTTCAGACACCGGGAATAGTAGGCGTCTGTGACACGCTTCTGAATTGTCTCCCGTTCAAGCTGGGCGAATACAATGCAGATATTCAGCATGGCCCGGCCCATCGGGGTCGAAGTATCAAACTTTTCTGTGGATGATACAAACTCCACATCATACTCTTGAAACAGCTCCATCATCGTTGCAAAGTCCAGAATAGAGCGGCTTATACGGTCCAGTTTATACACGATGACCCGCCTGACCTTTCCCTTGCGGATCTCGCCCAACAGCTTTTGAAACTCCGGCCTGTCCGTATTTTTACCGGAATAGCCTTTGTCCTTGAATACCCGGCAGCTACCACCTTTCAATTCATACTTGCAAAAGTCGATCTGACTTTCAATGCTGATGCTGTCCTTGCGGTCTACTGACTGTCTTGCGTAAATACAATCTTCTCTGATAAATTCCATATTGGGCTCCTTTCCTTGTTGGAATGGAGCTACCAACCTTACAACTATATTATACCATCAGCAGCCCCGGACAACAATGTTGCGAATAATTAGGGAAATCTGTCCCCATATTTGCGGAACACCTCATAAAGACAACGCTCAATTTCTTTTTTGCGCTGTGCTTTCTCCTTCGGGGGAAGTACCGGCGTGAGGCTTTCCAGCACAATGATCTTCCCTTGAAATGCGACAGACTTTGTTTCTCGTTCATAAGTGACAGCTTGCGTCATTGAAAACCTCCTTTGCGAAAGTGCGTGTATATGCCTGCCTTTCCCACTTGTCCCGTGGGGAAATGTCAAAAGACGGCACCCAGCAGGTGCCGCCCTTTGAGCTTTCTCCACTTCGGGTCGATGTGACCCGAGGTCAGTAAGGACTGGAATGGTACTTTTCTTTGGCGTCCTCCACGCTGTTGAGGTCAAATACTTCATAAAGCTGCCCCACAACATGCCGTATATCTTTCTTTGAAAATCCGCAGTCCTCCATTGCCATAATGACATAACCACGGCAGGCGTCATTGCTCCATTCGTCCGGTTCCAAGCCGGGGATCATTCCAAACGCATTTCCCATAAAATGCTCCTTTTTTGAAAAGATGGGGAGCCACGCCGGATCGGTTGGCCTATCATCAGACAGCATTACCGGGGGCTCCCCATAGGTTTTCACTTCATTTCAGACACATCGGACGGACATAGGCTTCATGCCCCATAGTATTTCAACTCTCCCCATTCTGATGGCAAGGCGTTCTCATTGCCTGCGACGGCTCACGGCTTGCAAGGCCGCTTCAACGCTCGGACTGTGACTAAACGCAAGTATCCGGGGCCTGCGCCTGTTCCGGTGGAGCCAGCCTTGCCCCACCTATGGCATGGACCTGTTCGCTCGCTCAGTTTTACAAAGACTGTATTCTCTGAAATCCGAGGTCATGGCGGGTCTGTCACACAGCGCGTTCCCCTTCGTATCCGGGTGTCTTTTTATTCAATTTTCAATCTGCATGAGGCTTGTCTGAACCTCGGGTCATTGTGATCCGAAGTGTTTTGCCTCTCATAAACCATTTCATTTTCCGGTCTAAATCGGTACGCCTTACAAAGAATTTTTCAAAATTTTTTCTAAGCGCCGCAGACCTCGCTCGATTGCGACACGAACCACTTTTTCATGGACGCCCTCTGCCCGGGCAATGTCCTGTTTGGTCATGCCGAGAATGAAATGAGCATAAATCCGTTTTGCCTGTTTGTTCGGCAGACTGGCAATCGCCGCATGAAGCTCCTGCATGGTCACTTTCCGCTCATACAGTTCATGGGGAGATAAGGCGACAAAGAGAGCTTCATGCTCCAGCCCGTCATCCCGATCAAGGGAATAGTAGGCTTTGTGGCGGTATGTACGCAGCCGGTAGGCAGCCTCTTTACGATCAAACTCTTTGAACATTTCTGCAACTTCTTCCGATACTTCCATGAAGCAATCCGATGTATAGAATGGGTAATAGTCCCGCAAATTGATAATAGCCATATTGACCTCCGTTTCGGTTGTTGGTTGACGAGTGACCGAAACGAAGGCGGCGGGGAGCGGCACCGGGGAATGACTTCGGGCCAACCTGACCCGAAGCAGCCCCATAAGAACACAAAAGCGCCCGGGCGGCATGAAGCCACACGGACGCATGAAATTACACATTCATTTATGTATTGTCTGATTTCACATTCATAACCAGACTGTCCCGGAGGGGGAGCTACGCTTTTTTTAGCTGGTGCAGATCATGGGTACTGTGAAAAAAGACAAAAATAGACACGGCGGCAATCCTCCTTATATGCCGCCGTGGATTTACACGGTATTAGGTCGTCGTTGGTTTAAGGTAGACGAAAAGAAACGGCGGCTCTGAAAATCAAAGCCGCCGCTTCATAGGCGCATGGAAATGTGTCTGCTTTACGACGGCTTTTTTTCTTTACCGTCGTCCGGCAGATAATTTCAATATTCGGTTAGAGTATCGTTATTGACGTTAATTTCTACTAATATGACCTCTGGACGATTATTAAATCGGAATGGAATAATACTATTTCCAAGGCCACGGCTAACAACCATATTTGTCTTTCCGTCTGTATAAAGGCCGGAATCATATTTAGGAAACAGCCCTTGATTGGGGGCAACGAGCCCCCCAATAAAAGGTAATCGAAACTGCCCTCCGTGTGCATGACCACATAAAACCAAATCAACACCACAGCATACATAGGTTTCAAATAACTCTGGCCGATGTGATAGCAGTATAGTGTAACTGTTTTCGTCATCAATAAGGCTATTCAATTTTGTGTTGACCATGGCTGGCGCTTCATTAAACATATCGCCCTTAATCGTAAAGTCAGAATCAGAAAGCCCGATAAGGGTAATCATTTCGTTGTTATGCACTAACTGTATTGCTTCATCTTCAAGGACAGTTACGCCAGACGCTTCAAGCCCTGTTTTGAATTGATCATAATGTGAGAAGTTAGCTTCGTGGTTTCCAGTTACAAAGTAGACAGGGGCTATTTGAACAGCTTGTTTTACAAAATCAAACGCAATCTCAATGTCTGTATGTCCAGCATCGATTAAATCTCCAGTTATCACAATAATATCCGGTTCGTGTTCAGACAGCAATTCTATCAATTCTGTATTGCTTTCTCCAAATTCAGCATTATGCAAGTCGGACACTTGTGCAATCCGAAAATTAGAAAAGGCAGATGCTATGCGATCGCTGGAGATATTAACCATACTTACCATCAATGCTGAATTGCCCCATATAGTATAGATTATCAAAACCAGCAGTATAGTTGTTAATACACAAATCTTCACCAATACTCTGGTGGAAAGGATTTTTTTCATTTTTTCCTCTCTTTCATCAACTTAATTATAAAAAAATCAGCTTACAAACAGGTGAATTTCAACTTACGAATTTGTAAGACAAAAGTGGGCGGCTTCTAAAGCCACCCGCTTCAAAAGTAGAATTACTGTGCGCTGATTGTATCAACAATGGACATATTGCGTATTCTCTTGATTGGCCCATGCACAGCCAGAATTACAGAGCTTATGACAATCAACAGAATAACAGCTACCTCTGGTAATGGAGGAGTCCAAGCATCCCCCCATCTATAACTTATCAACATTCCAAACAATAGCTTGTTACAAAACAGTCCCAACACCGTACCAACTACACCGCCGATTATGGTATAGGTGAAGGCTTCTGCAACAATCATTTTACTTAGCTGTCCCATGCTAACGCCGATGGCACGGAAAGCGCCATACTGTTTCAACCGTGCAGACACACTCATGGAAATACTATTGATTATGTTAAAAATTGTAATCATTGCAATTAGGACGAGGAATCCATAGATGAACAGCCAAAAACAATAGTAAGTTCCCATGGTACTGCTGTTACCCATGCGTTCATCAGCGAAAGTAAATGAGGAATCTACCATTTGGCGGATCACATAAACATCTTCGTCTGTTGTGCCTTTCACTAACTGCACATCAATAACCGTATATTTCGACTCGCCAGTAATTTGTTCAAATGTATCCTCTGAACAAATAATTGTTCCAACACCGGCGGCACTGTAAAACGGACAGTCGGACAACATTCCCACGATTTGGATTTCTTTACTTTGTCCGTTTGTATTCAACGATACAGTATCGCCTATTTGTATTGTGTTCTGCGAATTATAAACAATTAAGCCCGTCCCTAAATCAGTTTGCACAGATTCCAGAGAACCCTCTAATAAATAGTCCTTTGCCCAATCAAATTGATACTGCTCATAAGAGATTAAATCCATCTTTTTTTCAATACCGTTTGTGACAGACGGAACCTCGTATGCAAATTTTCTTCCATACGCTAAATCCACAACAGGATTTTCCTTTAGATCATCAAGTAATGCTTTGTCAATAGCACAGGCGTTATCAGGACTTATGATAGATAAATCTGCTGTCCAAGGTTGGAGCGGTGTTAAGGTATGCTGCATGAACTCAACTGTTACAGAGAATGAAAGGAAAAGGATAATACTGAGAGCAAATGAGCTTGTCATCAAAAACAGATTTTTCCGATTTGCTTTTGCATGATAAATTCCAAGTGCTGTATCAATCTTAAGCAGTTGTGTATTAGCAGCATTTCTTGCAGGCTCCAAGTCGTTTGCATTACCGGAAACCGCTGCCAACGGAGATACTTTTGCTGCTTTCTTTGCCGGAGAATAGGCAGCGAACAAAACCGTTACCAAGCCCACAACGATTCCTGCAAGAATACTTGGTACGCTAAATCCGAATGTAGGCATCGCTTTGAAAAATTCCGGACTTAGGAAACGCAAAATCGCACATAAGACCCAAATGACAACTATACCGATGGAAATACCCACAGGGATTGCCAAACGGCACCAACTAAGCGCCTCTTTCCGTACTAAGCGCATAACCTGTTTTGGTGTTGCACCGATACAGCGCATAAGGCCGAAAAATTCGGTACGCTGGGCTACATTGCTGTTCAGGCTGCTTGCAATCATCATAATACCAGCTAACATTACCAGTGCAAACAATACAGCCGCAGCCAAGTAAACCTGTAACAAAAAGGGAACGCGGCTTTGTCCAAGCAATCCAAGCAGATTGTTGTTGGAAGATATTTGTTCATTCGATAAATTGCATTGTTCTTTCAAATCTGCAATTTTCCCTTGTATATTTCTTGTGTTTGCAAATTGAGTAAAAAACATAATGCCGTAATCATTCGGCTCCCCGTCTGATACATTCGGATAAATCGCGCAGTAATCCTCTGTGTTCAAAATGATGCCGTAGGAGTCGCCACTCATGATCGAGGCAGTATTATTCATAAATCCTGATATGGTAAAATTCAGTTTATCGCCATCAGGAGTTTCTACGGCAATGGAATCACCAATCGCAACACCCATTATCTGCTTTGCATTTTCAGTCACCAACGCTTCATTACTTGTCTGTGGAAAAACACCTTCTTCAAGTTGGTCAGTCCAGATTTCAGTTATATAGCTTTCATCACAACCGCATATCGCTACATCTTTTCCACCCAAAGTGTAGCCTAAATCTCCACGATAATTGAGTACGCCATACGGTGAAAATACTTCAATATCAGGGCGTGAAGCAATAATTGCTGCTTCTTCATTGCTGATATTCTTAATGGCAATATGCCAATTCCCAGACTCCTGCTGTGCCTGCAAAATCTGGCTGCGGATGAACATATCTGCCATTCCAAAAATAGTTGTAACCAGAAATACCGCCAGCACAATGCAGAAAATAGACATTCTGCTTTGCTTCTTGTGGATTTTTGCGGATATGGGAACAAGGTCAAGATAATGCTTCATTTGTTTTTCCTCCCAAATCCGTCAAAACGCCATCTGATACCCGGAACACCCGATCAACGGATGCAGTCAAATCCTTATTGTGGGTAATCATCAGGATTGTTTGCTGATAGCGACGGGACGCCTGCGTAAGCAGGGCGATAACATCCTGACTATTCTTGCTGTCCAGATTGCCAGTAGGTTCATCTGCCAGAATCAGTTTGGGCTTTGTGATTAACGCCCGGCCAATGGCAACACGCTGCTGCTGTCCGCCGGATAGTTGGCTCGGCAGGTGATGTCGACGCTCGGTAAGTCCCAAGAGTTCCAAAATTTCTTCTACTGCTGCCGGGTCTGGTTTGCGATAGTCCAAAAGAAGCGGAAACATGATATTCTGCTCCACATTCAGCTCGGAAACCAACTGAAAGGATTGGAAGATAAAGCCGATATTACGACGGCGGAAAATCGTGCGCTGTTCCTCTTTCATGGAAAACAGGTCTTGTTCATCAATCCAAATGTGGCCGGAAGTAGGGGTATCCAAAGCTCCAATACAGTTCAGTAATGTGCTTTTGCCAGAACCGGATTCACCCACAACGGCAGCAAATTCGCCTTTATCCAGGGAGAAGGAAACCTTCTTCAACGCTTCGACTTTCGCCTCACCCTTGCCATAAGTTTTACATAAATCTTGTACTTTCAATATTTCCATAGTCATCAGTACCTCCTTTCTCAAAAGGATAGCAAAAACAGCTTACAAGCAGGTGAATTTGACCTTACAGATCCGTAAGGAAAGATAGTGTAAACAGCGTACCTTTTCCGACTTCACTTTGTACGGAGATAACACCGTTTTGACCCTCAATAATGGACTTGGCAAGGGGAAGCCCCAGCCCGATTCCTTGTGTATCAAGGGAATGTTTGCTGCGATAAAAGCGTTTAAAGATATGGTAAATATCTTCCGGGACTATGCCGTTACCATTATCAGAAATAAAAATCCGAAACATAGCAGGAGTGCGCTCCCATGTAATACGGACAATACCGCCAGCTTGCGTGTGATCCAGTGCATTTTTTACAATGTTTCCAATCGCTTCACCTGTCCATTCCATGTCACAAATAAGCTGCTGTTCACCATCGCCATCTATCTGAATCTGCTTGCTTTCGCTTTTAGCCCTTGTGGTTAGGTCATTGACTGAATGAGCTATCAGCTCGGACACACGGCAACTTTTTTTCTCAAAAATGATGTTTCCCGTATCCAGTCGGGTTATCTTCAACATGGATAAGATTAACTGCTCCATACGCTTTAGAGAAATACCCATCTTCGCCGCAAACTGTTTGACCGTTTCTGCATTTTCTGGCTCACTTTCAATGATCTCCTGATACATAGTGAGGGCTGCCAGAGGCGTTTTGAGCTGGTGAGATATATCGGATATGGTGTCTTTCAAAAACTCTTTTGCTTTACGTTCTGTTTCATTTTTGGATTGGAGCATAGTTGCAAGCTGTTCTATCGAAGAAAACACTTGGTAGATAGCCCCCTCATAATTCTGCGGTAAATGACAAGAGTAATCCCCGTTGATGTAATTTAGCAATATTTTGTCGGCCTGTTGATACAATCGCTTCCTTTTCCAGAAAAAAATAAATATTCCTATGGCAAGCACAAAGAGAAAAAATAGCACAGTGCATAGCATGGTGCAGAAAGCGGAACGCTGAAATTGATTGAAATAAGGCCGCATACTGCTTTCTGACTGTTTTCCCAAACCCGCAGCCGCTAATAATGACCTACCATCGTCACTGATGTCTGTGTTCGTAAAGGCAACTGCAACCACTTCTTTCGGAACACCCTGTTCCAAAAGTGAGGATGAAACCGCTTCATCATGTTTGAGCCATAGGACTTCCGCATCGTTCACCTGATAAATAGTCAAAACGGTTGCTGTACCTACAAACAGCAGAGCAAACAAAGTCAAAAATAGCAGGAACCCTTTAATCTGTCTATCTTGGTACAAACTCATATAGACATCTCTTTCCATTGGTAGCCGAACCCACGAATGGTTATAAGGTGTTCTGGATGGGACGGATTGGTTTCCACTTTTTCACGAAGCCGCCGTACATAGACGGACAGGGTATTATCATCAACAAAATTTCCTGTATCATCCCACAGCTCATTTAGAATGATGTCCCTTGTCACAACGCGATTTGCGTTTCTTACCAGCAGACAAAGCAAACGATATTCGGCGCTTGTCAAATCCAATGCTTTTCCCTTTAAGGTTGCACGGCTACCCAACAGATCAATGGTAATGTCGCCACATTCCATAGAAGTGTTTTTTTCGCTTTTGGAAACTCCGGCCCGACGCAACAGCGCCCGGATGCGGGAACACAATTCCCCCAGTTTGAAAGGCTTGGTGATATAATCGTCCCCACCGCTATCTAATCCACGAATTATGCTGACTTCTTCATCCGATGCAGTCAGGAATATAATCGGTATCTGCTGATTTTCTTTTCTTACTCTTTCGCATACGTCAAATCCTGTTCCATCTGGCAGAGTAACATCCAAAATCAATAAATCGTATCGGTCGAGTTCGGATAAGTATTGTTTTGCTTCACATACTGTACGGGCAACTTCAACATCAAATTCATTCTTTTTCAAAGAGTAGACCAAGCCATCTATTAGACTGACATCATCCTCCAATAGCAATATTCTATTCATGTTTTAATTCCTTTCCTTGTTTTGTCCTCATATCCACAGGTTTCTCCGCGTCTTTCGGGATCAACCAGATTGTAGCCATCTTCACAGCGCCGGGAATACGGCCACCGGCGCAATAATAGTTTATCCGTCGAGGGGTCACGCCCCACTTTTCGGCAGCCTCTTTCAATGTCATATAGTCCATTTCGCACCTCCACAGGATATATTATTAGGGTTGAGCAAAACGCGCGTTTTGCAAAGTTGAGTCACAATATATAGAGCTCAAATGAGCTGGATAGTACTATTTAATGTATAGCCTTATGAGCAAATCGGAGTTTTGCTCAACCCTATATATTATAGTTCTCTGCCTCGAATAATACAAGTTAGAGCCTACACGGATACGAAATAAAATACTACTTAATGTAAAATTTCATTACATTCTCATAATCCAACCCGAAATGTAGAATGATATAGGGTGATATGAAAATGAACCAAGATGAAAGAAGGTTTGACTTCCACGGCCTCGGGGCGGCTCTCAAACGAGCCAGAGAAGAAAAGGGATGGACACAAGCCTATGTTGCGGAATTAGTAGACCGTGACTCCCGTACCATTATGAATATTGAGAACAAAG
>NZ_JAAITI010000039.1 GCF_013304735.1 Blautia luti | reverse complement strand
AACCCCCTTGAAGACGACGAGGTAGATAGGGCAGAGGTGGAAGTGTGGTAACACACGCAGCTGACTGTTACTAATCGGGTGAGGGCTTGACCAACTAGCCGAGGAAGCGGGCAGGATGTAGCAGAAATGGGGCGGAGCAAGCTTGCTTGTGGAGAACCATTTATGATGCAGACTGAACATTTGCGAAGCAAATGACATCGAACGACGAAGTCGTGAGATGCCCCCCGCTGGAGTAGCCTACTAAACAGGCGATGCAGCTTTAGCTGCGAGCCCGTGAAAAAAAGGCAAATCGGCACGCAGGTTAAAATTGATTCAACAAAACGATTAACCATCAACAAAGCATGTATGTAGTTTTGAATATACAATCGTAAGAAAGTGGCTTAAACAGCCACTTTTTTTGTGCTATAATAAAAAAATACGTTATCATCAATGTCCCTGTCAACTGAAAAAAGTTTTTCTATTCACAGTCCACAGCAAAACGAAAGGATTTATTTATGAAAACATTATACGTATCAGATCTTGATGGAACTCTTTTACGAAAAAATGAAACTTTATCCCCATATACAATAAAAACAATCAATGCGTTAACTTCTTCAGGCATGTTATTTTCCTATGCAACAGCTCGTTCCTTAAATACGGCAAAAAAAGTAACAGAAGGCCTTAACACACATTTCCCTCTTATTATATACAATGGGGCATTTGTGAAAGATAATATAACAGAGGAAATCCTTATTGCCAATTATTTTGAAGAAGACATATATGATGTATTGAGAGATCTTTTTGCACACGAAATATATCCGATCATATATTCATATCAGAATAATATTGAAAAGTTTTCTTATATACCGGCAAAGGCAACAAGTGGAATGCAGACATTTTTAAACAGCCGGAAGGGCGACAAACGTACGAATATTGTAACTACAGAGTCTGAACTGATGTATGGAGATCTTTTTTATATCACCTGCATTGATAAGCCGGAGAAGCTGGAACCATTTTATCATAAATACAAAAATAAATATCACGTTGTTTATCAGGAAGATATCTATACAGGAGAGCAGTGGCTGGAGATCATGCCGCAAAAAGCATCTAAAGCGCAGGCTGCTTTGCAGTTAAAACAAAAACTGGAATGTGACAGATTAGTTGTTTTTGGTGATGGAAAAAATGATATTGATATGTTTGAAATAGCGGATGAAGCCTATGCAGTGGAAAATGCAGTAAATGAACTGAAAGCTGTGGCAACTGGGGTCATCGGCTCCAATGAAAACGACGGAGTGGCGAAATATCTCCAAAAAATATCTATTTCCAAACCAACTGTTTTATGATATCATATAGCTTAACCTGCGGAAAATGGAGGTTATAAGACATGAATCATATTGAAGAAAAGATCATTCAGACTATAGATGAACACAGAGACGAGATCATAGCCTTTGCGAAGGATATCCAGAGTCATCCGGAGCCGGGGTTTTATGAGGAGAGAACAGCCGCACATGTAGCGGCTTTTTTGCGTGGCCTGGGACTTCGGGTGCATGGAGGACTTGCACGCACAGGGGTTCGCGCAGAGTGGATGGAACAGGACGGACCGAACATTACGATTATTGGAGAACTTGATGCCATCGGATGTAAGTCACATCCGATGGCTGATCCCGTTAACGGGACAGCACATGCATGCGGACACCACGCACAGATTGCAGCCATGATCGGCGCAGCATTGGCACTGACCAATGAGGAGGTTCAAGCCTCTCTGTCTGGGTCCGTATCTTTTTTTGCCGTTCCGGCGGAAGAATACATTGATGCAGATAAACGTGCACGGCTTCGGAAAGAGGGAATCGGCTTCCCGGCATCCGGAAAAAGCGAGCTGCTCCGGCTTGGAGAATTTGATCATTCAGACATTATTTTGACCACACATGTGCACATGATGCCGGTAGAAGAAGATTTTTACCTGGGAAATGCGGCATGCAACGGATTTTCCGCAGAGCGTGTCACAGTAAGAGGAAAAGCCGCGCACGCAGCCATCGATCCATGGGATGGAGTGAATGCCTTAAGCATTACTTCCAGTGCCATTCAGATGATGGGACTGATGCGGGAAACTTTTCGGGAGGAAGATCATGTGCGCCTTCACAACGTGATTCGAAAAGCCGGGGACGTGATCAATGCGGTTCCTGACGAGGCGGTGATCGAAACAAAAGTCCGCGCGGCATCCCTGGATGCGATCCGTGCAACACAGGAAAAAATGGACCGTGCCTATGACGGAGCTGCCTATGCTTTTGGCGGTACGATCGAGAGAGAAACGCTTCAGGGATATATGCCGATCCTGCACAGAGGCGCGGACAAAGTAATGGAGGAATCCGTAAAACTTCTGGATGTGACATACCGGTGTTCAAAACCGGAAGATTTTAATAACGCCTGTACGGATGTGGGAGATATGACCCATCTGTTTCCAGTACTGAATTTCACATTCGGAGGATTTGAGGGAAAACTCCACGGAGCAGATTTTCAGATCGTAGATGAAGAACTGGCCTATATCAAACCAGCCAAACTTCTGGCACTGACTACTTACCGCCTTCTCTGCAATCATGCAAAAGAAGCAGAAAAAATCTGTCAGAAATTTAAACCTGTATTTAATAAAGAGACTTATTGTCAGTATATAAGGGATAATTTTCATGAGAATGAGTAATTAACCGAATCAGGGAGGTTCCCTGCGGGGTACGGATATCTGTATCATAGTAAATAAAAGGAGAACTAAATGTCCGAAATTTCATTAGAACTCAAAAATATAAAAAAGAGTTTCCAGGAAGGGGAGGACGTCCTGGAAAGCATCTGTCTTACAGCAAAGAAGGGAGAATTTGTCACTTTGCTGGGATCTTCCGGCTGTGGAAAAACCACTACATTGCGGATCATCGCAGGTCTGGAGCAGCCTGATTCCGGCCAGGTTTTCTTAAACGGAAAAGATGTGACATCCCTGGAACCGAACCAGCGAAATGTGAACACCGTGTTTCAGAATTATGCACTTTTTCCCCATATGAATGTAGCAGATAATATTGGCTATGGTCTGAAATTGAAGAAAACGCCGAAAGCGGAGATTAGCAGAAGAGTAAAAGAAATGCTGGAACTGGTTCAGCTTTCCGGATTTGAGAAGCGGAAGCCGTCAGAACTTTCCGGCGGTCAGCGTCAGCGTGTAGCCATTGCCAGAGCTCTTGTGAACAATCCGGAAGTCCTTCTTCTGGATGAACCCCTTGGCGCACTGGATCTGCAGCTGAGGCGTGCCATGCAGCACGAGCTGAAACGCCTGCAGAAGAAGCTGGGGATTACGTTTATCTATATCACCCACGACCAGGAAGAAGCCATCAATATGTCTGACACGATCGCAGTGATGAACCACGGCCGCTTTGAGCAGATCGGAACGCCGGATGAGATCTATAACCACCCGAAGACCAGTTATGTGGCGACATTTGTAGGAAATGCAAATATCCTTACCGGTGTTGTGGAAAACATTGGTACAGAGGAAACAGGCGATACTTCCAAACTGATCACAGTAAGAACTGACGCCGGAAAAGTAAAAGTATCAATGAACAATGCTAATATCACGGCTGAATCAGACAAGGAATATCTGCTCCAAAAAGGAGAAAAGGTCACCATTGCGGTAAGAAGTGAAAATATCCGATTTGAAGAAAATAATGACTGTGATGGCTTAAATGCCGAAGTCATTGAAAAAACTTTTGCCGGCGGTCAGCTCCGTGTTGTTTTGAAAACTTCGGAAGGGCAGGAAATCGTGGCAAGTCGTTATGGCATTGATACAAATGTCAGCGTAGGAGAAAAGGTACGCTGCTGTTTTCTTCCCACAGATGCCGTGCTGGTGGACCGGGGAGGCACCAATGCGTAAGCGCGGCGCAGGCTCCGTATGGATGATCCTGCCGCTGTATCTCTTCACACTGATCTTCGTTGCGCTGCCTCTTCTGTATGTGATCGCATTGAGCTTTTCCACAGCAGACGGCGGCTATGGTGTGAACTGGAAATTTACTCTGGATAATTACAAACAGATCCTGGAGCCCGTATATCTGCAGACTTTTACAGGATCTTTTCGCCTTGCCATTACAAGTACCCTGATCATCTGCCTGGTGGGTTATCCTTTCGGATATTTTATGGCAAAACTTTCCGAGGGAAAAAAGAAGCTTGCCATGTTGTTCCTGATGCTGCCTTTCTGGGTGAATTCTCTGATCCGTCTGTACGGCTGGATCATCATTCTCCAGAAAAAGGGACTACTGAACTATCTGTTGATGAAATTTGGTATTATCCAGGAGCCTTTAAAAATTCTGTACAGCTATCCTGCCATTGTGATCGGTATGATCTATGTATTGTTGCCGTTTATGGCACTGTCCGTATATTCCAGTGCGGAAAAGCTGGACTGGTCACTGGTGGAGGCAGCCAGAGATCTGGGAGCCAGCAGATGGAAAGCATTCTGGAGCGTCACTTTTAAGCTGACTTTACCGGGACTTCTTTCCGGAGTGATCCTTACTTTTATTCCGTCTATGGGCCTGTTTTTTATTGCGGATATCCTGGGCGGAAACAAGATCGTACTGGTTGGAAGCCTGATCCAGGAGCAGATGACAAGAGGAAATAACTGGCCTTTTGCCGCGGCACTGGCGGTAGTACTGATGATACTGACCACGCTGATGATCGTACTGTACAGGAAGATCACCAATGTGAAGGAACTGGAGGGAATCGGATGAAAAAGAACTCAAAACTTTCAGGACTGTACCTGGGAATCCTGTTTTTCCTTATGTATCTGCCCATTGGCGTGGTAGTGGTATTTTCGTTTAATGAAGCAAGACTTCCGGTGCGTTTTACCGGATTTTCCCTGAAATGGTATCAGGAACTGTTTCATGACAGAGATCTGATCCAGGCATTGAAAAACAGCCTGATTCTGGCTATATCCAGTTGCGGGGTATCTGCAGTGATCGGAACGCTGGGGGCTGTAGGACTTTCCAGGATCCACTGGAAAACAAAAGGGGTGATGGAGTACATTTCCATTCTGCCTCTGATGATCCCGGAGATCATTCTGGGAATGGTACTGATGGCATTTTTCTATATGCTGAACCTGCCATTTGGAATGCTGACACTTCTGATCGGACACACGGTTTTCTGCGTGCCCTATATTTTAATGGAAGTAAAAGCACGGCTTGTGGGAATGGACCCGTCCCTGGAAGAGGCAGCCAGAGATCTTGGCGCCGGTTCTTTCCGGGCATTCTGGGACATTACCCTGCCTCTGATCATGCCGGCTGTCATATCCGGCTCTCTGCTGGCTTTTGCCATGTCCATGGATGATGTGGTGATCAGCATTTTTGTGACCGGTCCGCGTGTATCCACGCTGCCGATAAAAGTTTACACACAGATGAAAACAGGCGTTACGCCGGAGATCAATGCACTTTGTACTATGATGCTGGGAGTGATCCTCCTTGTGCTGGCCGTGTATCTGATCATGGGAAAACGCGGGAAGGGGAATAAGAGAGATGAGCAATAAACTGATCGAGTTAAAAAATCTCACAAAAAATTTTGATGACCAGCAGGTGCTCCGGGGAATCAACCTGGATATCCACGAAAACGAATTCCTTACGCTTCTGGGACCCAGCGGTTGTGGAAAAACAACAACCTTGAGGATCATCGCAGGATTTGAGGAACCAAGCGGTGGAGAGGTGCTGTTTAACGGCATTGAGATCTCCAAGCTTCCTCCATATAAAAGGGAGATCAATACGGTATTCCAGAAATATGCGCTGTTTCCACATCTTAATGTTATGGACAATATCGGTTTCGGCCTGAATCTGAAAAAAGTAGATAAAACTGTCATTGAGCAGAAAGTCAAAAGAATGCTGAAGATGGTAGGTCTGGAAGGTTTCGAAAAAAGAGACGTCACCCTTCTTTCCGGCGGTCAGCAGCAGCGAGTTGCCATTGCCAGAGCTCTTGTCAATGAGCCGAAAGTCCTTCTTCTGGATGAGCCTCTTGGAGCTCTGGATGCCAAGATCCGTAAACAGATGCAGATCGAGCTGAAAAAGATCCAGAGAGAAGTAGGAATCACTTTCATCTATGTTACCCATGACCAGGAAGAGGCTCTCTCCATGTCCGATACCGTAGTTGTTATGAACAACGGTGAGATCCAGCAGATCGGAAGCCCGACAGACATCTACAATGAGCCGGAAAACCGTTTTGTGGCAGGTTTTATCGGAGAATCCAATATTATAGAAGGAACGATGATCAAAGATTTCCTGGTAGAGTTTGATGGTTTCCAGTTTGAATGTGTGGATAAGGGATTTGAGGACAACGAAGCCATTGAGGTGGTTCTCCGTCCGGAGGATCTGGATATTGTGGAACCGGATCAGGCCAAGATCAGAGGAACTGTACGGAACATTACGTTCAAAGGTGTTCATTATGAGATCCTGATCGAGACGGAGCTTCGCACATACATGGTGCACACTACCGATTATGCGGAAGTGGGACGAGAAGTAGGACTGAAGTTTGGTCCTGAGGATATCCATGTTATGTGCAGAATGGGAGGATACTAATGAAACAGTTCAAACATCTGATCAAGCCGTACATCATCTGGGCTTCGATCCTGATCGTGGTACCACTGATCCTGATCGTACTTTATGCGTTTACCTCAGATGGAAATGAAGTTCTGACTTTACATTTTACATGGGCGAATTTTGCAAAATTCCTGGAAACTACTTATTTAAGTGTTATTTTGAAATCTTTTCGCCTGGGTATCCTGACCACATTGATCTGTCTTGTGTGCGGATATCCGCTGGCATATATTATTTCCAAATACTCCGAGAAGGTGCAGAGTTTTCTCATCCTTATGGTTACGATCCCCATGTGGATCAACATGCTCCTTCGTACTTATGCATGGATGAATATTCTTTCAGACAATGGTCTGGTGAACAACCTTCTGAAAATGCTGGGAATTTCACCGATCACCATGATGTATACAGATTTTTCGGTTATTGTGGGCCTTGTCTGTAATTTCATGCCGTTTATGATCATTCCGATCCATACTTCTTTAAGTAAAATGGATAAATCACTGATCGAGGCGGCCAATGACCTTGGGGCCAATCCATTCCAGACCTTCTGGAAAGTCACCTGGAAGCTTTCCATGCCAGGTGTGGTCAATGGTGTTATGATGGTATTCCTTCTGTCCATCTCAACTTTCGTTATTCCGAAGCTTCTTGGCGGCGGTCAGTACATGCTGATCGGTAACCTGATCGAGTCACAGTTTATTTCCGTAGGTGACTGGAACTTTGGAAGTGCCATCTCTCTGATCCTGGCAGTGATCATCCTGATCTTTATGAGCCTGATGAAGAAGATGGACACCCAGGACGATTAAAGGAGGCAGGAGATGAAAAGAAAAAATACCATATTTTCAAAATTATATGTAGTGCTGTGTCTGGCATTTTTTTACCTGCCGATCCTTGTGACTATGATTTTTTCCTTTAACTCGTCCAAGTCCCTGACCAGATTTACAGGATTTTCCCTGCGCTGGTACGGGGAGCTGATCAACAACATGGAGATCAGCAAGGCAGTTTATGTTTCTGTCACAGTGGCAATCCTGGCAACAATTATTTCCACAGTGCTGGGAACTATTACAGCCATCGGCCTTTCCAAATCCAGAAAAGTACTGAAGGAACTGGTACTTACCATCAATAACTTTCCGATCCTGAACCCGGAGATCGTAACAGCTATCGGTCTGATGCTTCTGTTTTCTTCTCTGGGAATGACGAAAGGTTATCTGACCATGCTGCTGGCACATATCGCGTTCTGTACGCCTTATGTAATTACCAGTGTATATCCGAAGGTGCGAAACCTGGACCCGAACCTGGCCAATGCGGCGATGGATCTTGGTGCAACGCCATATCAGGCCCTTACAAAAGTTATCGTGCCTATGATCAAAGAGGGAATTTTTGCGGGAGCGCTTCTGGCATTTACCATGTCCTTTGACGATTTCGTAATTTCCTACTTTGTTTCCGGAAATGGAGTAAAAAATATCTCCATCGTTGTATATAATATGACGAAGCGTATCAATCCGACCATCAACGCACTGTCAACGCTCGTGATCGTGGTGATCGTACTGGTATTACTGTTTGCAAATCTGATACTGCCGAAGCTTCAGGATTCTACAGTAAAGAAGATGAATCCGAGAACAAGAAAGATCGTGGCAGCAGTTACGGCTGTGATCCTGGTGGTCGTTTTTGGAAAATGGACGCTTGTAAGCCAGGGAAGCCATGTACTCCGTGTATATAATGCCGGTGAATATATGGATCTGAACCTGATCGACAAATTTGAAAAACAGTATAACTGTACCATTGTCTATGAGACGTTTGAGTCCAACGAGATGATGTATACAAAACTTGCCAGCGGTGAGACCTACGATGTTCTGGTACCTTCTGATTATATGATCGAGAGGCTGATCAAGGAAGAATACCTTCAGTCTATTGACTGGAAAAAGATTCCGAATAAGAAGAATCTTCTTCCTGAAGTACAGAACAAGGACTACGATCCAGGAAACCGTTATTCCTGCCCGTATTTCTGGGGAACAGTCGGAATCCTTTATAATAAGAATGTAGTATTACAGGACGATCTGGATAAAGAGGGCTGGAACATTCTTGCAGATGAGAAATATAAAGGAAATCTTTACATGTATGATTCCGAACGAGATTCCTTTATGATCGCCCTGAAAGCACTTGGATACTCCATGAATACCACAGATCTGGGCGAGATCCAGGAAGCCTATGAATGGCTGATCAACCAGCGTGATACCATGGACCCAATCTATGCAGGAGATGATGTCATCGACAATATGATCTCCGGAAACAAGGCAATGGCAGTGGTATATTCAGGAGATGCTTCTTATATTATCAGTGAAAATCCGGATCTTTCCTATTATACACCCGAGCAGGGAACCAACACATGGTATGATGCCATGGTCATCACCAAAGACTGTAATGAGGTAGATCTGGCCCATGAGTTTATCAATTTTATGCTGGATGACGAAAATGCTCTTTCCAATACCGAAGAAGTAGGATATACTTCTACTGTAAAAAGTGCGTTCGAGGAGATGAAAAACGGAACTTATGAGGGAATTGATTCCTATATTCCGCAGATCGATAATCCAAAGAATGAAATCTTCGGATACCAGAAGCCAAAGATCAAGCAGAAATTCGCAGAGCTTTGGACCAAGGTAAAAGCAAAATAACAAGACGTCAGAGAGAGACATGAAGGAGGTTCTATGAAAGCAAAAAAAGCGGCAGCGATCATGTTATGTGCGGCACTTGGAGCATCTATGGTAACAGGTGTCAGCGTCAGTGCAAAGGATAAAGATGAACTGGTACTTTACACATGGGACGGAATGGTTCCGCAGGAAGTGCTGGATGATTTTGAAAAAGAAACAGGAACCAAGGTTGTTTACTCTAACTTTGATACCGATGAGACCATGCTTGAGAAACTTTCCCAGGCAAAAGGCGGCGATTACGATGTGGTAATTGCAGATGATTACATTATCGACAGTGCGGTAAAAGAAGGACTTGTCCAGAAGATCGACAAGGATACTGTTACCAATTTCGGAAACATCAATCCGCTTTTCCAGGGACAGTTTTATGATCCGGATGACGAGTACACCGTACCATACGGTGCAGGAATTCCGCTGATCGTTTATGATCCGGATCAGGTAGATATCGACATCAAAGGATACAAAGATCTCTGGGATGAATCCCTGAAAGACAGCGTGGCGATCATCGGAAATTACCGTGTAATTGCCGGAATCACACAGCTTTCCATGGGTGAGAGCATGAATGAAGAGGATGTGGATGTGATTGCCAAGACCGGTGAGAAACTGAAGGAGCTTGCACCGAATATCCGTATGATCCAGGATGATAATACACAGAATGCACTTCTCAATGGAGAGGCAAGTGTGGCATTCCTCTACACATCCCAGGTAACACAGGCGCTGAAGGATAACCCGGACCTGAAGGTGGTTTATCCGGAGGAAGGTCTTGGATTTGGTATTCTTGGAACTTTTATCCCAAGTGAGGCACCGAATGCGGAGGCTGCCAATGAATTTATCAACTATATCCTGCAGCCGGAAGTAACTGCAAAATGCATCAATTCTGTAGGTTACTACAACACAAACAAGGCAGCAGATGATCTGGTAGATGAGAACCTGGTTGTGCCGGATGATGTGACCAAAGGCGAGATCGTGCAGAACGTAAGCCAGGAAGCAGAGCAGGAATACAATAAGATCTGGACAGAATTTAAAGCTGCCTGCGATTAAGGCGGACAGACCAGTAAGGGGGTTTTTCAGATGGAAATATACAAAGGCACATCCGCTTTTTCCGGAATAGCCATTGGAAAAATACTGTATTACCACAGGGGCGAATACCAGATCCGTCAGTCTATGGTAGACAATGTAAAAAAAGAGCTGGATCGTCTGGACCATGCAAGGACAGCAGTAAAGACCCAGATCCAGCATATGTATAAAAACGGAGCACCCCTCCCAAAAGAGCAGGAGCTGACATTGAAACGTCAGCTGAAGCTCTTAAGCGGAGGCAGTTTCCAGCGGGCTGTAGAGAGCATGATCACAACAGAAAAGGTTAGTGCGGCTTATGCGGTCCAGACAACCAGAGATGAGCTTGCCAATGTATTTCGCAAGCTGGAAGATGAGGCTGTCAAGGAACAGATCGAAAATATCCGGGAGATCTCAGAACTTCTGATCGGCGCCATGGGTGGTTCCCATGCGCGGATCAATCTGGGAGATGAGCCGGTGATCCTTGCGGCAGAGCAGCTTTCCCCAAATGAACTTCTGGAGATGAACAAATCCAGCCTTCTGGCAATAGTCATGCATCAGGGATCAATCATTTCCCATGTATCGATTATGGCGAAATCCATGGCAGTGCCTACACTGGTGGAAGTGGAGATACAGAAGGAGTGGGACGGCCATATGGCCATTGTGGATGGATATACAGGAACTCTGTATATTGATCCGGAACCGGAACTTCTGAAAGAATATGAGATCCGCCACAGGGCAGATATGGAAGAACGGGAAGAACTCTTAAGACTTCGTAATCAGGAGGATATCACAGCCGATGGAAAACAGATCAAACTTCTGGCCAATATCGGAAATCTGGATGATCTGAATACGGTTCTTTATTACGGAGCTACAGGCATCGGTCTCCTTCGAAGTGAATTTCAGTATCTTGGAAGAGAAAATTATCCAAGAGAGAACGAGCTGTTCCGTGCTTATAAGAAGGTAGCGGAGGATATGGAAGGCCGTCCGGTTGTGATCCGTACCGTAGATCTGGGTGCAGACCGGCAGGCAGAATATATGGCCATCCCGGATGAAGTCAATCCTATGATGGGAAACCGCGGTATCCGACTTTGCCTTGACCGGAAAAAAATGTTCAAAGCCCAGCTTCGTGCCATTTACCGGGCAAGTGCCTATGGAAACATCAGTCTGATGTATCCGATGATCACATCGGAGGAAGAACTGGATGAGATCGAAAAACTGATCCAGGAGGTAAAAAAAGGCCTGGATGAGAAGAATATTCCCTACAAAAATATCCGTACCGGAATCATGATCGAAACACCGGCTGCAGTTATGATCAGCGAAGAACTGGGAAAACGTGTGGATTTCTTAAGCCTTGGAACCAATGACCTGACCCAGTATACCCTGGCTATGGACAGGCAGAATCTTCTTCTGAAAAACAAATACAATGACCATCATCCTGCGCTTGTGAAGATGATCCGGATGGTGACAGAAGCAGGACATAAATCCGGATGTAATGTTTACATATGTGGGGAGCTGGCAGCAGATTCCAATCTCACAGAGAAATTTATCCAGATGGGTGTGGACGGACTTTCCGTTGTGCCGGCTTGCGTACTTCCTGTACGGAAGGCAATCCGTGCGGCGTATGCGGACGCGGCAAACCGACGGTCAGAGAAATAGTATCCAGTCAAATAAAAATCCTGAGAATTTCTATGTTTATATTTCACATAGGATTCTCAGGATTTTTTGTATATTTACAATTCGTTCGTTTTACTGCTTACTCGTAACAAAATAGCTGCAGGACGGTTATCGAAGTCCAAGCACCTGGGCAGTTTCCGAAATAAATTCCGGTGTGGTACCACAGCATCCGCCGATTACAGAAGCTCCGTTTTCAACAAGTACCTTCATGTAACCTGCAAAATCAGCAGGTGTCATGCTGTAAACGGCATTACCAAGATCATCGATCTGCGGCATTCCCGCGTTCGGTTTGGCGATAACCGGAATGGAAACATTCTCTTTGATATTACGGACAACAGATACCAGCTGATCCGGACCAACAGAGCAGTTGATGCCGACTGCACTGGCACCGGCAGCTTCGAGGGACATAGCAGCCTCTACGGCATTGCCGCCGCTGAAGATACTTCCGTCTGCTTCTACAGTTACAGTACAGATGATCGGAAGGTCGCAGACACTCTGGCAGGCATCTACAGCAGCCAGTGTCTCTTCAATATTGATCATGGTTTCCGCTACGATCAGATCTACGCCAGCATCCCGGAGATAACCGATCTGCTCCTGATAGGTTTCAAAGGCTTTTTCGTAGGTCATATCACCGGCCGGGGCCATCATCTTACCGGTTGTGGTGATATCTCCCGCAACATAAACGCCCTCCGGTGTGATCTCTTTGGTGTAGCCGGCCAGGGTATGGTTGATCTGCTCAATCTGATCTTCCAGACCGTGCATGGTGAGATTGATGCGGTTTCCACCGAATGTAGGTGCATAAATAATATGGCTTCCTGCTTCAATATAAGCTTTCTGAAGGGACTGGATCACATCTTTGTGCTCAAGCACCCAGCTCTCTGTGCAGACACCTCTTGGCATTCCTGCTTTCATCAGGTTGGAACCGGTAGCACCATCCAGCAGCAGGACATGGTTCTCAGTCAGTTTCTGAAATTCCTGTTTTGTCATATGTTTATATCCTCCTTATGGCAGCCAATCACGGTTGGCAAAAAAAATAAGGCTCCTCCTGTAACTGCTGCACTCATTGCCGTGTATCTATTTTAACATAGGAGAGAAGAATAATAAAGACCTTGCGTAATAAATGGACGGATTGTATAATAGCCACTAGGCATATCACAGAGCGGAATAGAAATGTCCGCTTTACAGCTTTGGGAACAGAAACCAGAAGATACAGGTAAATAAAAAGAAAGGATTGTTTTGATGAAGGGACTTTATGATATTCACTGCCATATTCTGCCGGGGGTGGATGATGGCGCCAGGAATATGGAAGAAGCCTTATGGATGCTGAACAAGGAATATAAAGACGGAGTACGTCATGTGATTCTGACTCCTCATTTCCGATATGAGATGTTTGAACCACATATGAATATTGTAACGAGAGGTTTTATGCAACTGAGAAGAGAGATCGTAAATATTGGCCAGGGCGATATGCAGATTTATCTTGGATGTGAACTGCATTCCAGTATGGATATGGTGGAATGTCTGAAAAAGGGCAGGAGACTTACCATGGCCGGCTCCAGGTATGTACTTGTGGAATTTAGTAATAACGATGAAAAGAGCTATATTGAAGAACGGATCAGAAGTCTTTTGATGTACGGTTTTATTCCGATTATTGCACATGCGGAGAGATATAGTGCCACAAGAAATGATGTTCGTTTTCTTTCAGAGCTGAGAGAAGCCGGTGCTTATATTCAGATCAATGCGGACACTATCAGTGGACACAGCGGCTTCGGAGCAAAAATGTATGCAAAAAAGCTCATGAAACAGGGACTGCTGGATTTTGTGGGATCTGACGGACACAGGCAGAATGAGCGGATTCCGGAAATTGGAAGATGTGTGGAAAAAGTGGAAAAAACCATGGGGACGGAATACGCAAAAAAAATATTTATCAAAAATCCCCGTAAGATCACAGGGCGATAGGGAAAAAGTATTTATCGCAAAAGAGAAGAATTTGTGATATACTTTCACAGGAAAGCTTTTATACATATTATAATATAGAAGAAATAAGTCATCCGCAAAATGAAACGTATGATTTCAGAGTATTATAGCAATAAGAATAATAGCAGTAGTTGGATTGATAAAACAAAGGAGACTGGAAATATGTGTGGAATTGTAGGTTTTACAGGTAAGCATCAGGCAGCACCGATTTTACTGGACGGTCTTTCCAAACTGGAATACAGAGGATATGATTCTGCCGGTATTGCAGTGCGTGACGGAGAGAATGAGACAGAAGTCATCAAAGCAAAAGGGCGCCTTAAAGTTCTGATTGAAAAAACAAACGGAGGAGAATCTGTTCCGGGAACCTGTGGCATTGGCCATACAAGATGGGCAACACACGGGGAACCGTCAGAAACCAATGCACATCCTCATGTCAGCGACGATGGAAATGTGGTTGCCGTACACAACGGTATCATCGAAAACTATCAGGAACTGAAAGAAAAACTTCTTCGTAAAGGTTATACGTTTTATTCTGCAACAGATACGGAAGTTGCGGTAAATCTTGTAGATTATTATTATAAGAAATATGGAAAATCACCGGTTGAGGCAGTCAGCCATGCGATGGTACGCATCAGAGGTTCCTATGCACTCGCCATGATGTTCCGTGATTATCCGGGAGAGATTTTTGTAGCAAGAAAAGACAGCCCGATGATTCTGGGTGTGGGAGACGGGGAGTCTTATATTGCTTCCGATGTTCCGGCGATTCTGAAATATACAAGAAATGTTTATTATATTGGAAATCTGGAGATGGCTCATGTGAAAAGGGGAGAGATCACCTTTTACAATCTGGATGGCGAAGAAATTGAAAAAGAACCAAAGAAGATTGATTGGGATGCAGAAGCTGCTGAAAAGGCTGGATATGAGCACTTTATGATGAAAGAAATCCACGAGCAGCCGAAAGCGGTTTCCGATACCATCAATTCTGTTGTAAAAGATGGAAAGATTGACCTTTCCGGTGTGGGAATGGATGAAGAAACGATCCGGAATATCAGCCAGATTTATATTGTGGCCTGTGGATCTGCATACCATGTCGGCATGGCAGCTCAGTATGTTCTGGAAGATCTGGCGCGTATCCCGGTACGTGTGGAGCTTGCATCAGAGTTCCGTTATCGTAATCCAATTCTGGACAAAAACGGCCTTGCGATCATCGTCAGTCAATCCGGAGAGACAGCAGACAGCCTTGCGGCACTTCGTGAATGCAAAGCCAGAGGAATCCGTACCCTTGCCATTGTCAATGTAATTGGATCTTCCATTGCTAGGGAAGCAGATAATGTATTTTATACACTTGCCGGCCCGGAAATTTCTGTGGCTACCACAAAAGCTTACAGCACACAGCTGATTGCTTCCTATATTCTGGCTCTTCAGTTTGCAAAAACAAGAGAAGAAATTACAGAAGAACAGTGTGATGCATATATAAAAGAACTGCAGACACTTCCGGAGAAAATTGAGAAAATTCTTGAGGATAAGGAACGTCTCCAGTGGTTCGCATCCAAGCAGGCCAATGCCAAGGATATTTTCTTTATCGGAAGAGGAATTGATTATGCGATCAGCCTTGAGGGAAGCCTTAAAATGAAAGAAATCAGTTACATTCATTCAGAGGCCTATGCGGCAGGAGAACTGAAGCATGGAACAATTTCTCTGGTGGAGGACGGAACTCTTGTGATCGGCGTTCTTACCCAGCCGAGCCTCTATGAAAAAACAGTGAGCAATATGGTAGAGTGTAAGAGCCGTGGCGCTTATCTGATGGGGCTTACCACATTTGGAAATTATAATATTGAGGACACTGCGGACTTTACCGTTTATATCCCGAAAACAGATCCGCATTTTGCCACTTCACTGGCTGTAATTCCGTTACAGCTTCTGGGCTATTATGTAAGTGTAAATAAGGGTCTTGATGTAGATAAGCCAAGAAACCTTGCAAAAAGTGTTACTGTAGAATAATTTCCTTACCAAGGAGGAGTGCATATGAAAAAAATAGGAAAACATATTCCGGGGCTGATTGTAATGCTGGTAGTTCTGGCAACTGCTGTTGTATTTGCAGGAATGCTCCTGAATATGAAAGTGATCCCGACAAAATTCATCGCAGTGATCAGTCTGGTTATGCTGATTCTGGTACTGATTGTCGGAGCACTTGTATGGAACACAGACAAAAAAATACGTTTTGTTCTGGGAGTATTGATTGCCGCTATTCTGGGTGCGGCGTTTATTCTTGGAAGCATGTATGTTTATCAGACCCATTCAGCACTTGCGGATATTTCCGGTGTGAATACAGAGGTCACGGAAGTTGGAATATATGTCCGTGCGGATGATTCTGCTGATTCGATAGCGGCAACTGCGGACTATGTATATGGTGTCCTTACAGATCTTGACCGTGAGAATTCCGATAAGGCTATTCAGGAGGTAGATTCTGAAGCCGGAAAAAGTGTCAAGGTTCAGGAATTTGCAGGGCTTACAGAGCTCGTTGACGGCCTTCTGAACGGACAGACAGGGGCCATCGTTCTGAACAGCGCCTATCTGAGCGTGATAGAGGAGATGGATGGATATTCAGATGTTTCATCCAGAATCCGTGAACTGACAGTAAAAAAAGTGGAAACAACCATTGAGCCGCAGCAGACGGAACAGAAATCTGAAGACAGCGCAGATAAAGGAACGGTTTATACAATCTTTATCAGCGGTATTGACAGCAGAAGCGGATTGGTTGCCAAGAGCAGAAGTGATTCCAACATTGTGGCAACTGTAAACACAGATACCCACCAGGTTCTGCTGGTGTCTACACCACGTGATTATTTTGTGCCGCTTTCAATTTCCGGCGGACAGAAAGATAAGCTGACCCATGCGGGAATCTATGGCATTAATGTATGTATGGATACTCTGGGAATGCTTTACAATGAAGATATCAATTACTATTTCCGTATCAATTTTGCCGGATTCGAACAGCTGATTGATGCTCTTGGTGGTATTACCGTTTATTCTGATTATGAATTTGATTCCAAGAATGAGGTAGGATATCACTTTAATCAAGGCGAGAACCAGATGAACGGAGAACAGGCACTGATTTTCAGTCGTGAGCGTTACTCCTTCCAGGAGGGAGACCGCCAGCGCGGAAAGAATCAGATGGCCGTAATCAAGGGCGTAATCAATAAAGCGCTTTCTCCGGAACTCCTGAAAAATTATTCTTCCGTACTTTCCAGCATCCAGGGATGTTTTGAGACAAATATCTCCTATGAGGAAATTGCCGGTATTCTGCAGAAGCAGCTGAATAACGGGGGAGACTGGAATATTGTAAGCTACAGTGTAAATGGTACCGGTGACACACAGAAACCGTATTCCATGAGCCAGAAAGCATATGTTATGATTCCGGATGAGTCTACTGTTCAGAAGGCTGAAGAGATGATGAAGAAGGTCCGTGACGGTGAGACTGTTTCCCAGGAGGAAGCAGATGCAGATGCATCTGCGGCCGCAGCTACGGATACAGATACGCAGTCTGCTGCTGCAGAAACTACAGACACAGCAGCACAGAATGCAACAGATACACAGGCAGCAGATAGTGGTGCAGCACAGTAGTAAACGAAATAAAGCGTAGAAAAACCGCCAGGCGGTGCAACTGGTATTCAGAACTTATTCTGAACCAGTGTACCGCAGGCGGTTTTTAGTTTTTGATAAAATTATAGTTAAAGAATTTCTTTTAGATAACGCTCCAGGGCATCCTGCCATGTTGGAAGGGGCTGGAAACCGTTTCTTACAAGTTTGGACTTATCCAGGCGGCTGTTGAAAGGACGGACCGCTTTGGAAACACCATATTCCGCAGTTGTAACAGGGGAAACCTGCACATTTTCGTATTCTTTATGTCCGAGGGCAGCAGCCTGACGGAAGATTTCTTTTGTGAAATCATACCAGCTGATGAAACCGCCCTCGTTGGTTGCATGATAATAGCCGTATTTTTCTGTCTCGATCATGTCTACCAGAAGACGGGCAAGGTCATAGGTGTAGGTTGGTGTACCGATCTGGTCACTGACTACGGTCAGTTTGTCGTGGGTTTTCCCTAAGTTTACCATGGTGCGGATAAAGTTCTTACCGTTTTTGCCGAATACCCAGGCAATACGTACGATAAAGAATTTATCAACAGTGCCGGATACTGCCAGCTCGCCGTCAAGCTTGGTTTGGCCGTATACATTCTGGGGAGCGTAGTCTTTGCAGTCCGGATCCCATGGAGTGGTTCCCTGGCCGTCAAAAACATAGTCTGTGGAAATGTACATCATTTTGATGCCAAGCTCTTTACAGATGTCCGCAATGTTCTGGGTTCCCACAACATTGACAAGACGTACTTTTTCGCGATTTTCTTCATCTTCTGCAGCATCTACGGCTGTCCATGCGGCACAGTGAACCACTGCGTCAGGATTTACCTCGCGGATGGCTTTTGCTACTGCTTCTTTATCTGTGATATCCAGCTGGACATAAGGCATGGTGGTAACCGGAGTACCATCTGCAATGCCGCTGTAGGAAGGTGCAATGTCGCTTCCTACGCCTTCATGTCCACGGCTGGACAGTTCATTCATCACGTCATGGCCAAGCTGGCCGCCAACGCCTGTTACGAAAAATTTCATGCTTTAACCTCCTCGCGGTTTCCATACATTTTTTCGTAGTAATTCTGGTACTCACCGGAGATGATGGTTTCCCACCATTCCTTGTTGTCAAGGTACCATTTGATGGTCTTTTTGATTCCGTCTGCAAATTTTGTCTCCGGAAGCCAGCCAAGTTCGTTATGGATCTTGGTCGGGTCGATGGCATAGCGCATGTCGTGGCCTTTACGGTCAGCTACGTGTGTGATCAGGCTTTCCGGTTTTCCAAGTTCCTTGCAGATCAGTTTTACGATGTCGATGTTCTTCATCTCATTGTGTCCGCCTACGTTGTAAACCTCACCTACACGTCCTTTGTGGATGATCAGATCGATGGCACGGCAGTGATCCTCAACATAGAGCCAGTCACGGACATTTTCACCTTTTCCGTAAACTGGAAGTGGTTTGTCGTTCAGAGCGTTGGCGATCATCAGCGGAATCAGTTTTTCCGGGAAGTGATACGGGCCGTAGTTGTTGGAGCAGCGGCTGATGGTCACTGGCAGGCCGTAAGTTCTGTGATATGCCAGAACAAGAAGATCAGCGCCAGCTTTGGAAGAGCTGTACGGGCTGCTTGTGTGAATCGGAGTTTCCTCTGTGAAGAAAAGGTCCGGTCTGTCAAGAGGAAGATCTCCGTAAACCTCATCTGTGGAAACCTGATGATAGCGCTGAATTCCGTATTTACGGCAGGCATCCATAAGGACTGCAGTACCTTTGATGTTGGTGTCAAGGAATACTTCCGGGTTCTCGATGGAACGGTCTACGTGGCTCTCAGCTGCGAAGTTTACCACGATGTCCGGATGCTCTTCCTCGAAAAGCTTGTAAACAGCGTCACGGTCTGTGATGCTCTCCTTTACAAAGCGGAAGTTCGGTTTGTCCATAACCGGTGCAAGAGTGGAAAGGTTTCCTGCGTAAGTCAGGCAGTCCAGGCATACGATACGATAGTCCGGATGAGCCTCCATCATATGAAAAATAAAGTTGCTTCCGATAAATCCGGCACCGCCGGTAACAATGATTGTCATAAAAAATCTCCTTTATAATATGAATGATTGATCTTATACGGATTCCGTCGGAACGGAGCCCGCCGGTAAATACAGTGTTAAAAAACAGATCGGCTCAGTGAAGAGCGTCCAGATATTTTCCGTCCAGAACATCCTTGAGATACTGACCGTACTGGTTTTTCTTAAGGATTTCGTAAACCTTGAGCACGTCCTCCTTTGTGATCCAGCCGTTTAAGTAAGCAATCTCCTCAAGGCATGCGATCTTGCGGTGCTGATGCTGCTCCATGGTCTTTACGAAGTTGGTTGCCTCTACAAGGCTTTCGTGTGTACCGGTATCCAGCCATGTGAAGCCCTGGCCCAGAAGCTCGACGTTCAGCTGTCCCTTCTCAAGATAGATACGGTTCAGGTCTGTGATCTCAAGCTCGCCTCTTGCGCTTGGCTTCAGGTTCTTTGCGTACTCTACAACCTTGTTGTCGTAGAAGTAGAGACCGGTGACACAGTAGTTACTCTTTGGCTTTTCCGGTTTCTCTTCAATGGAAACTGCTTTTCCGTTCTGGTCGAATTCCACGATGCCGAAACGCTCCGGATCATCTACATAGTATCCGAAAACAGTGGCACCTTTGCCTGTTTCTGCATTGTCTACAGCAGCTTTCAGGCGCTTTTTGAGGCCATGTCCTGCGAAAATGTTGTCACCAAGGACCATACATACGGTGTCGTTGCCGATGAATTCCTCGCCGATGATAAATGCCTGAGCAAGTCCGTCCGGGCTTGGCTGTACAGCATAGGTAAGGTTGACACCGAACTGATGGCCGTCACCGAGAAGCTCCTCAAATCTCGGGGTATCCTGCGGGGTGGAGATGATCAGGATATCACGGATGCCTGCGTTCATAAGAACAGACATAGGATAGTAGATCATCGGTTTGTCAAAGATCGGCAGAAGCTGTTTGGAGGTCACCATGGTAAGCGGGTAAAGACGTGTTCCGGAGCCTCCGGCTAAAATAATTCCTTTCATATGTTTTCTCCTTTGCGTGATGATGTGCAGCATAAGTCGTGCCTGCACATAACTTTGTTACTGTAACTGTATTATAAAAGGTGACGCAAGGTCACCTTCAAGAGCTTTTTTCATAATTTTTATTTTTGGCTATTTTTCACAAAGAAATACGCCGGCATCCTTGGTAATGCGGAATCCTTTGGCAGTTTTTCTGGCGGTGTAGGCCCGGAATTCCTTGTAACGGTCCAATATATACTGATTCTGGTTGCCGTGGCAGGAGAGGACGTAGGAGATCAGCGGCTCCGCATCCTGGACCAGAAGGCAGTCTTCATAAGAAAGCCACTGAGCCTTTGGGAAAAAAGGCGCCAGGATACTCTGGCCGTTTTCACGTCCGAACCGTTCATAAAGCCGGTCTGCGGAAAGCACGATCCGTTCATCAAAATCCTGCACCAGCTGGCTGACCTCCTGCATATGTGCCTTTCCGTAAGCACTGCAGAGAAATCTTCCGCCGGGAGCGAGGACACGGCGGACTTCCTTCAGGACGGAGGGAATATCATCGCAGTAAAAAAGCACGTGATTGGCGATCACCAGATCAAAGCTTTCGTCCTTGCAGGGGATTTTTCGGCAGTCAAAGGCCCGGAATGCAAACCGGGTATCCGAGGAACCGATGGCTCGTCTGGCATCACGGAGCATACCGCTGGAAATATCGGAAAGTGTGATGGAGATATCCTCCGGCAGAAGGGAAAGGTTGTCGGTCCATAACGTTCCGTCCCCGCAGCCCAGCTCCAGAATACGAAGACCGGGCGAGATCCGGCATTGCTCAAAGATCCAGGGAAACCATCCCTGTTTGTTCTGGGAGTACAGACTGTGGAGATTGATCCTGGAGGAAATGTTGGTGGCATTCTGATACTGATTCTTGAGGCTTTTTTCCATGCCGGTCAGGTGGATCAGGTTCAGCATCTGGCTCCAGTCAATGGTGTGCTGTTCATTTATCACCTGTGCGGTATCCTGGATCGCTTTTTCCACCAGCTGCATTTGTTCGATCCGGTCACGGACCAGACGAAGCTGGATATTCAGAGAATTCAGCATGAAATGATAATCGGAATCACCGATGGTCATTTCACGGATGTCATCCAGGGAAAAGCCCAGATATTTCAGAAGGAGGATCTGCTGAAGCCTTGCAAAATCCTCGTCTGTATAAAAACGTGCGCCGGATTCGGTGACGAGAGAGGGTTTCAGGATATCCTGTTTATCATAATAGCGGACAGTACGCAGAGTTACATGTGCCATGCGTGCAAATTCGCCGGAGGAATAGTAGCCGTCTTTTTTCATAAAAAATAGAATCCTTTCTGAGAAAATAATAAATATCCTGTCATGAAGTCATAAGAGAATTATAATTCAGATCCGGAAGCCGTACAAGAGAAAAACAATATTGACAAAATTCTGCTGGTTTGTTAGTATATCGTTTCGAAAAAAAGGAACCCCGGAATCATATTTCCGGGATAAGCGTTCGATATAAAAAGGAGTAATTTTTATGCGAAACCGTACTCTGGATATGGTAAAGGCGATCTGTGCTTATGCAGTTGTGCTTCTTCACGTCCATTTTCCGGGAAATGCCGGGATCATAGCCAATGTACTTGCCAGATTTGCAGTACCTGTGTTTTTTATGGTTTCCGGATATTTCTGCTTCCGTGGTGACGATACGGAATTTGTAAGAACCGGGAAAAAAGTCCGGCATGTTCTTAAACTGATGCTTGTGGCATTTCCGGTCTGCTGTCTGTGGGAGCTGATCCAGAACCACATCGACGGAGCAAGCCAGAAGGAATGGCTGGAAGCCCTGGTTTCGGGGGAACATATTCGCCAGTTTCTTCTATATAATAACAGCTCTCAGGTGAAATGGCATCTGTGGTTTCTCCCGGCACTGCTCTATTGTTATCTTCTTTTTGCCCTGGCAGCAAGATTCCGGATTTGTAAGCAGGCATATGTTCTGATACCGGTGCTTCTTCTGATCCATTTCGGAATGGAGGAATTTTCGACCTTCCTGTTCCCGGAAAAGCATTTCCGTGTTATGCAGTTTCGAAACTATCTGTTTACCGGATTTCCGTTTTTTATGTTGGGACATCTGATACACAGACATCAGGAAAAGCTGGAAGCCTGGTTTGCCGGAAAAAAAGTGTTTCTTTTGTATGGCATGGCAGCTGGCGGCGGGATCGCAAGTCTGCTGGAATACCGGTATTTTGGCAAACTGGAATTGTTTCTGGGTTCAGTATTTATGGCTGTTGGCCTTTTTCTCATTGCGATCATGGGAAAAAATCGGAAAGTGCCCGAGCTTCCGGTAGCCATCGGTCAGAAATATGCATTTTTTATTTATCTGTTCCATCTCTGTGTGGCGGATATCCTGAAGGATGTGGCTGTGGCAGTTGGAATTGAGAAAAATCTTTTATATCTGTGGATGAGACCGGTGATGGTCTGTGTTTTTGTGACTGCTGTGGCGGTAATGTATGGATATGGAATGAGGATCTGCCGGAAATAGAGGAGTTTATGGTATTTTCATATTTATGCGCTGTGATTTTGTACTAAAATATGCTAAAATATCCTTTATTGATAAGTCACAGCACTCCCCCGGAGGATGTGGGGAAAGCGACTGGAATATCCTGCTTCAGGGTGAAAAATACTGAGACGTGAAAGAAAAAGGAGATTTTTATGGATTTACAAAACAGAGCGGAGGCCGGCGGTGACGGACACGATGAGAGTGTACTGAATCCGGAGATGCCCAACGAAACAGATCTGACGAAGAAGGAACGCCGCCGGATCGAAAAAGAGAAACTGAAGGGAATGGGAACAGGTAAGAAGATTCAGTATATCTGGATGTATTATAAGATACATATGCTGTGCGTGCTTCTTGCCATTGGCGGAGTCTGTCTGGGAGTGAATATTTATCGTCACGCACAGATGAAGACGGTGCTTTCCATTGCAGTGGTGAATGCAGGGGATTTTGACGCTGAGAAGGTGGAAGAGGATGCCCTGAAGACACTGGGAACAGAGGATAAATATGCAGAAGTCAGTGTGGCACAGAATCTGATGACGGACGAGACAGGAGAGGATTTCGATTATTATGCCAGGATCGCATATGTGACGGAAATCCAGAGTGCTACCGTTGATGTCCTGATCATGCCGAAGGAACTCTATGAACATGAGAAGGACAGCGGAATGTATGCAGATCTCAGGGAAACGTTTGGAGATGAGGTATTTGAGTCTTTGGGCGCTGTGGATGATCAGCATCTGGAGCTTGACGGCAGCAGTAGTATTGCTCAGGAATTTGGCCTGAGATATGATCCGGTGTGCATCTGCCTTCCGGGTAATGTGAAGAATAAAGATAATGCATTGAAATGGATCCAGTCTGTTCTGAAATGATGAATCCATATGTCTGGCTGAGTACAGAGATAAATAAGGCCTCCGGTTCGTAATACAGGAACCGGAGGCCTTATTATATATGAATATTACAGTGTATCGTTACGTTTGATGTAGCCGGGCTCATCTGCAGGACGGATGATCTCCTTGGCATGTGTGATCTTGGCATGCTTGTCTACGACCAGATTTTCGATATGGACATTTTCACCGATGGTGCAGTCTGCAAGAACTACACAGTTCTTGATAACAGCGCCCTTTTTGATGGTACAGCCACGTCCGACAATAGAATTCTCTACAGTTCCCTCGATCATGGAGCCGTTGGAGATAACGGAGTTGGAAACATTAGCTGTGTCAAAATAATGGGTCGGGCAGGAGTTATTGGTGCGTGTATAGATCGGCCAGTTATCATGGAAAAGATCTGTTGCAGTTTTGTAGTCGATCAGATCCATATTTGCATCGTGATAGCTCTTGAAATCAGTGATCGATGCAAAATATCCGCGATGAGATATACCACGCACATCCAGCTCACCGTCTCTGCAGCCGGCATTGATCACGTCTGCAAGGGTATAAAGAGAGGAAATCTCTTTTGCCTTATGGATGAGGCTGATGAAAAGCTCCTTGCTCATTACGTAGGTATCCATGAAAATGTTGCGGTTCTTTGCATTGCCGTGGTTGTGCTCAATGGAGAGAACACCCTTCTGACGGTTCAGGTTCAGGATGTGGCAGTTCAGATAGTTCTCCTTGGCATTATCAACGGAATGATAAAGCATGGTCACATCTGCACCGGATTCGATATGGGCATCGATCAGCTTGGAATAGTCGGTGGTGTAGATCATGTAATTCGGAGCGATAACAACATACGGATAATGAACTGCTTCGATGCACTCCAGATTGGAGTAGTAGTTGTCGATATCGGTGTTATAGATATCGTTGACTCCGAAATGCTCTGAAAAGAGGAGTTGGAGATTACCGCTCTTGGAGTTGATGTTATAGTGACGTCCGGTTCCGAGATGTTCTACAAGAGAACGGGGTTTGTTCTTTACATAGACCTGAATGTACTCAATTCCGCTGTTGGTCATATTTGAGATCGGGAAGTCGATGACACGATATCTTCCGAGAAATGAAAAGGCGCCGATCGCACGGTAGTCCTGAAGCCCCTCCACATGGATATTTCTTTCTGAGGAATTCACGATTCCAAATGCTTTAAACATATTACTCAGCCCCCTTTACACGTTTTGATACAAGTTCGATGTGCTCACTGTCCTTGGAACCGACACGAGCATTGGTACCGATCACGACTCCGTCTGCAACGAGAGCACGCTGGACAACGGCACCTGCTTCAACAACAACACCCGGCATCAGGACACTGTCGATGATCTTGGCACCAGGACCGACCTTGACACCTGTGAAAAGTACGGAGTTGGTGATCTCACCTTCTACAACACAGCCCTGAGTGATGAAAGCAGTGTTGATCACAGCTGTATCACAGATATACTGTGGAAGAGAGGTAGCATCCTCAGTGTAGATTTTCCAGGTAGGATCGTTAAGATCCAGTTCACTGTTTGGACTGAGAAGATCCATGTTTGCTTCCCAGAGAGAATCGATGGTTCCTACATCCTTCCAGTAGCCTTTGAACTTGTAGGCGTAGAGTGCCTTGTCCTGTGCAAGGAGTGTAGGGATGATGTCTTTACCGAAATCGTGATTGGAATCAGGATTCTTGATATCAGCCAGCAGGAGCTTGCGCAGAAGCTTCCAGTTGAATATGTAGATACCCATGGAGGCAAGATTGCTCTTCGGGTGTTCCGGTTTCTCCTCAAATTCCACGATGCGGTCATCTTCACCGGTGTTCATGATACCGAAACGGCTGGCTTCCTTCATGGGAACCTCGATAACTGCAATAGTCGCATCTGCCTTATGCTGGATATGGTCATCAAGCATCTTTGCATAATTCATCTTATAGATGTGGTCACCGGAAAGGATCAGAAGGTATTCCGGGTTCTGTGAGTCGATGAAATCAATATTCTGAGAGATCGCATCAGCTGTTCCACGGTATACATCCAGACCGGCATCAGCCTTCTCACGTGGAGGAAGTACATAAACTCCGCTGTCCTTGGCATCAAGGCCCCAGCGGCCACCGGCTGCTACATAGCTGTTCAGTAAAACTGATTCATACTGTGTCAGTACACCTACGACATCAATGCCGCTGTTGGCACAGTTACTGAGCGGAAAATCCACGATGCGATACTTACCACCATAACCAACGGCTGGCTTGGCAACTTTATTCGTCAACTCGTGAAGACGACTTCCTCTTCCGCCGGCCAGAATCATTGCTAACATACTGTTTTGTTTCATGGCGAATCCTCACTTTCATTTCTTGTTTATTGTCAGAAGTGTTTTAACTTAAAAACAATAAAATTTGTTCATATTATACACCTTTTGGGATTGAAAATCCAGTTTTTTGTGCAAAAAAACGTTATTTTTGTGTTAAAATTTTGTGCGAATTTGAAAAAATTGACAGGTAATTTGTCGGAATAGAAAGAAACGGTCAAAGCCGGTCCTGAAATTCAGATAAAATGGTGAAAAAACATCCAGAATCCGGATTTGCTTGCGTAAGAAGAGGAAAAAGTGTATTCTGAAAAAAAGATTTTATTCGGACAAAAGTATCCGGCGAAGAACTATTTGGGAATAACAGAGGGAGAAAATAAGATGAAAGATGAAAAAATTTCCAACTATGTAAAGCTATGTGAAGACTGGGCAGATAAATTCATGAAAATGGATCAGGAAAATTTAAGAAAAAGAGTTCCGGAACTGAAGGAAGAAAATGGATTTCTTACCCTGATCCATTTCGGACGAAAATACGGGATCAGCCTGAATGATGGAAGCATCTGCAGTATGGATGGCCAGCAGGAGCCGGATACAACAGAAATGCTGAATATTTATACACTCCTCGGATATGCCAAAGAAGGAGCGTTTTTTATGAATAAATGGGTACCTTTTGCAGATCTTCGCAATGCAAGACCTTTTGCACCGGCATATAAGATCGGTGAGACCGATGTGTTTGGAGCTACGTTTTCCGGACATGAAAAAGAACTTCGGGAAGCATTCTGCAAACTTGGAGGAAAAGAACTCCCACAGGGAGATGTGGGCTATGAAATCAGAGCCTTTGAATGTATGCCAATGAGATTTTTTTTCTGGGAGAGAGATGAGGAGTTTGAAGCCCAGGGAAATATTCTTTTTGATTACAGCGCCACAGATTTTAATCATGTGGAGAGCGCGGTATCCATTGCAGATGCAGGGATTAAGCGTCTGGCAGAGCTGGCAGGCCTGCCGGTCAGGGGAAAATCGTTTCAAATGAAATAAAGACGGGATTGACGAACCGGAATGGATGTGGTAATGTGTGTTAGAAAGAAGTTAGTTTAAACTAACAATGAGGAAAACATGCTACATGGGAAAATATCTGAAATCAGTGGGGAAAAACAGTCTTGATTTTCTGAAATATGTAGGCCCGGGTCTGCTTGTAACAGTGGGATTTATTGATCCGGGAAACTGGGCATCCAATATAGCGGCAGGTTCCGGTTATGGATACAGCCTTCTGTGGATGGTGACGTTGTCGACAGTTATGCTGATCATTTTGCAGCATAATGCAGCGCATCTGGGAATTGTCACTGGTCTTTGTATTTCGGAAGCGGCCAGCCGTTATATGAATAAAACAGTAAAAAACATCGTACTCTGGACTGCGGTTGCAGCAGCGGTTGCAACTGCCATGGCAGAAATTCTGGGAGGTGCCATGGCTCTTAAGATGCTGTTCCATATTCCGGTACGGGCGGGAAGCATGGTGATACTTGTGGCAGTGCTGGCATGCCAGTTTACAAATGCCTATAAAAAAATTGAAAAACTGATTATATTATTTGTTTCGCTGATTGGATTTTCTTTTCTGATTGAGATTGGCATGGCAGATATTGACTGGCCGGCTGCAATGACTGGATGGGTGAAACCGGATTTTCCGGAAAATTCCATGCCTGTGATTATGAGTGTCCTTGGAGCGGTTGTAATGCCGCACAATCTTTTTCTCCATTCGGAAGTAATTCAGAGCAGACAGTGGAATCTGGAAGAGGAGGAAGTAATTCAGAAGCAGCTGAAGTATGAGTTTAAGGATACGCTTTTTTCCATGATTATCGGATGGGCAATCAACAGTGCAATGATTCTGATGGCGGCGGCGACTTTTTATAAAAACGGGGAAGGCGCGGTCGATGATCTGGCTGTGGCGGGAAATATGCTGACTCCTCTCATGGGAAAAGGGGCCTCCGTAATTTTTGCCCTGGCACTTCTTCTGGCAGGACTTTCCTCCAGTATTACAGCCGGAATGGCAGGCGGGACTATTTTTTCAGGAATTTTTAATAAACCTTATGATATCAGTACAAAAGAAACCAGGCAGGGAGTACTGGTAACCATGGTTCCGGCAGCATTGCTGATTCTTCTGATCCGTTCACCCTTTGATGGCCTGATTTATTCGCAGATGCTTCTGGGAATGCAGCTGCCCATCACTATTTTTACACAGATATATCTTACCTCGTCCACCAGGGTTATGGGAAAATATGCCAACAGTACCAGATTGAAGATAACCTTATGGACGATTGCGGGAATTGTAACGCTTTTAAATGCAGGATTGCTGATTACGTCTATATAAGTTGGGAAGATATCGAAGCAGATGGAGCATATCTTCGGGAATCATATGAAAAATATGGAAAAAAAGGAGAATCATAGGAAAAAATGTTTGCCATTATTACAAAAAAAGTATATTATTACATAACTATGAATTTTGGTGACTATTTTAATTTATCTGTGAGGTGTCCTGACAGAAGTCTCTGTCAATTTTCCAGAAACATTTTTCGATTTCAGTATGGACAGAAGAGAACCGGAAGCAGAGAAGTATAAGGGTCCTGGAGGTGTAAAAAGTGGGCAAGAATGCGTCGGGAATGTATGTAATAGATGCAGATTATAATATCGTCAGCTATAACCATGCAGCAGAAATTATATACCCGGAGCTGAAAAAAGGAGAAAAATGTTATCGATGTCTTCAGCATAATGAGGAACCATGTGAAAGCTGTCCTGTTGTCAACGGGATTGAAGGTCCGAAGAATTATCTGGAACCGCGGCGGAATGTTCTGCGGTCCATTGATGCGGTAGAGATTCCGCTGGAATCCGGAGAAATGGAGCATGCAATGATATTTTCGGCGGCAGAAGCCACAGAAGAAGCATACAGGGGAATTACCAATAATGGAGAAAATCCTCTGCTTCTGGGAATTATCAATGTGCTCGGCAAGGACTACAGTAATATTTATTCGTTAGACTGTGCCACGCATAAGATACAAATTTGCCGTTTCCATAATCATGTACTTGGCAGGGTAAGTGAAAGTCTGATCTGCGAGGAACCTTATGAGAAAGTAATGGATATCTATATAGAAGATAATGTTGCATCTGAGGATCAGACCAGAATGAGGCAGATGATGGATTTTGACAAAATCTGTCAGCGTCTGAAAAAGGTTTCCCAGTTTATGATCCACTATAGGGTGAGAAGGGACGGAATTACACATTATTACTATGTAAAATGTGCAAGAATTGGAAAAGCAGAGGATTTTGAGGCGATTGTTCTGGCTTTTGCCAATGAAGATATGGATATTCAACACAGTGAAATGGAATCAATTCTGGAACCAGGCGGACCATCGTCCAGAAGAAAGCTTCTTATAATAGAAGATAATGAACTAAACCGGAAACTTCTGGCAGAGCTCCTGGAAGACAGTTATGAAGTTATGACTGCGGTTAACGGAGAAGAGGGACTGAAGCTGCTGGGAGAAAATTACCGTGATATTTCTGCAATTCTTCTGGATGTGAGTATGCCAATCTGTGACGGATTTCAGTTTCTGGACAGAATCCGGGATGATGTAATGCTTTCTTCTGTTCCGGTAATTGTAATAACAGGAAGTAACCGCCCGGAAGATGAGGTTCGCTGTCTGGAACTGGGTGCCGTTGACTTTATCCGGAAGCCTTACAATGTCCGGATTGTGAAGGGAAAGATCAACAGTGTAATCAAGCTTCGGGAATCTGCGATTGTTTTGTCTGCACTGGAATACGATGAGCTGACGGGACTTTATATCCGCCAGGCGTTTTTCCATCATGCAAAAACACTGATGCGTGTCAAAAAAGACCAGAAGTTTCATGTGGTTGTGGCAGATGTCAAAAATTTCAAGTGGATTAACAGTACCTATGGAGAAAAAACGGGAGATCAGGTGCTGGCGTATCTTGGAGAGGCATACAAAAGCCAGGTCCACAGTGGAATGGTAGCCAGATACGGTGGAGATCAGTTTGTTGCTATTGTATATGGGGATCTGAATTTTGGAAAAGACAAGGTAGAAGCTGCAATTCGTAAGATTGCAGAGCAAGCTCCGATTTCAAATCTGTCTGTGAATTATGGCATTTATGAAAATGTGGATAAAACACTGCCACTGACGCTGATCTGTGACAGGGCATTTCTTGCCATGAAGAGTATACAGAATGACTATGAGCATTCGTTTGCTTTTTATGATGAGGAGATGGGGCGGAAACATATCCGTGACAGGATGATGGAAAATGAGTTTGATGAAGCTATCCGCAATGAAGAATTTGTGGTTTATCTCCAGCCTAAATATAATGTAGTAACAGAAGAAATCGCAGGTGCGGAAGCACTTGTACGATGGAAGAAAAAAGATGGCTCTATGGTATCTCCAGGTGAATTTATTCCACTTTATGAGAAGGATGGATTGATTGTACGCCTGGATGAATATGTGTTTAATAAAGTATGTGAGATTCAGAAAACACTTATGAGGTCAGGGAAAAAGCTGATCCCTATTTCGGTGAATCTTTCCAGGGCAAGTATCCACTACGAAAATATGATTTTGCGTTATGTACATATTGTAGAGGAGAATGGTATTCCATTTTTCGCAGTGCCTATTGAACTTACAGAGACAGCAGCTCTTTATAATGTGCAGATTAAAGAGCTTACAGAGAAGATGGTAAATGCCGGATTTGAACTTCATATGGATGATTTTGGATCCGGATATTCTTCCATGACAAGTTTAAACCAGCTGCCCTTTGATACGCTGAAACTGGACAAGAGCCTGATTGATTACATAGAAAATTCGAGAGGAAAAGAAGTGATCCGCCATACCATAGCCCTGGCACACAGTCTGGGAATGCAGGTACTTGCAGAAGGGGTGGAAACGGCCAGTCAGGTAAAAATTCTCCGGGAACTGGACTGTGATGAAATTCAGGGATTTTATTATTCCAGACCGGTACCGTGGGAAGAATTCTGCACAGATTTTATGGGAAAATAAAACAGAATTACAACACGCTGACAGTATTTAACTGGCAGCGTGTTTTTTGTTGTGTGACAGTAAAAATAAACCCCCTGCTATGCAGGGGGAGGGAAGATCTTTAG
>NZ_JAAITI010000038.1 GCF_013304735.1 Blautia luti | reverse complement strand
TATCTGGGCATGTTCGGGACTTACACCCGTTAGAGCGCGCCCATGGCGCGCAAACGCAAAAAAGCCGGCCAGCTATTAAAGCTGTCCGGCTTTCATTATTTCCAGAGTATTCTGTGAGCGAAAGCTTATTTTGCGTAATCAACCGCTCTGCTTTCACGGATCACATTAACCTTGATCTGTCCCGGATATTCAAGTTCTGCTTCGATCTGCTTTGCAATGTCTCTTGCAAGGAGAACCATATCTGCATCACTTACGTGATCCGGTACAACCATAACACGAATTTCTCTTCCTGCCTGAATAGCAAAAGATTTTTCTACGCCCTTGAACTCATTGGTGATATCCTCGAGCTGTTTCAGACGATTGGTATAGGTTTCCAGTGTCTCTCGTCTTGCACCAGGTCTTGCCGCGGAAATCGCGTCAGCAGCCTGTACAATACAAGCGATAAGAGATTCCGGTTCCACATCGCCATGATGGGACGCAACTGTGTTGATAACGATCGGGGATTCCTTATATTTCTTACAGAGATCCACGCCAATCTGGATATGAGAACCTTCCACCTCATGATCAATGGATTTACCAATATCATGAAGAAGTCCGGCACGTTTGGCCATACGCACATCCACACCGATCTCTCCTGCGAGAAGTCCGGAAAGCTGTGCAACCTCAATGGAATGCCTCAAAGCATTCTGACCATAACTGGAACGGAATTTCATACGTCCAAGAAGTTTCAGAAGTTCCGGATGGATTCCATGAACACCCACATCCATGGCTGCTGTCTCACCGTCTTCACGGATCTGTGTTTCCACTTCTTTCTGGGCTTTCTCCACCATCTCTTCAATTCTTGCCGGATGAATACGTCCATCCACAATAAGTTTCTCCAGAGCCACTCTGGCGATCTCTCTACGGATCGGATCAAACGCGGAGAGAACAACTGCCTCCGGTGTATCATCAATGATCAGATCCACACCGGTAAGTGTCTCCAATGTACGGATGTTACGGCCCTCACGACCGATAATCCTTCCCTTCATTTCATCACTTGGAAGCTGTACCACAGAAATTGTTGTCTCAGATACGTGATCTACCGCACATTTTTGGATGGCATTGACCACATATTCCTTAGCTTTCTTGTTGGCTTCTTCCTTGGCTCTGTTTTCAAGCTCTTTATAGAGTCTTGCAACATCCACCTTTACGTCATCTTCTACAGATTTCAGTAACTCTTCTTTTGCCTGTTCGGAGGTAAGACCTGAAACTCGTTCCAGTTCCCGTACTCCTTTTTCCTCAAGTTCATTTACTCGTTTTTCTTTTTCTTGTAACTCGTTAAATTTCGCTGTACATTCCAGCTCACGCTTCTCCACTGCATTGGCTTTTTTGTCAACAGATTCCTCTTTTGACAAAACTCGCTTCTCGTATCTCTGCAGCTCGTTTCTCCGTTCCTTGGTTTCCCTTTCCAGTTCATTTTTAGTTCGCAGAGATTCTTCCTTTACCTCAAGTAAAGTTTCGCGTTTCTTGGTCTCTGCTGCTTTCAATGCTTCATCAAGAATATTCCTTGCTTTATCCTCTGCTGTACCTACGATTTCCGCATCCTTGCGTACTTTCTTGTCAACAGCAACCTTGCAAGTAACAGGAACTGCAATAAGTAGCGTGACTACCACAGCGACAATAACACCGATAATTGTGCCTGCCACAGGAGCACCTCCTTATTTAGTTTTCATTGTACAAATACAACAATACAAGTTTAGCTGTTTTTCACATTTATGTCAAGTTTTTCTCATGAAAAAGCCGATTTTGGTTAGCATGCATGAACTGTGACTTTTTTTGTACGGAATTATTCCATCTCGTGTTTCACACGGATGTTCATCTCATCCAGGGTATGTGAAATATCTTCGTACTTAAATGCTCTTCTGGCAAGGTAACCATAGAGTCTCCGCATCTGTCCTTCATCAAGCTCGGTATCCGGTGCATATTTCTTCTCTATGGTCTTTCGTAAAACGGCACGTTCATCAGGTTCCATAAGTTCTTCCATTTCCTCCCAGGCTTCCAGTGCAGTCTGACGGTCTACACCTTTCATCTGAAGCTCGGAAAGGATCTTCTGGCGGCTCTTGGACTCCATGCGAAAAGAAATATATGTCCTGGCATAACGGGCATCATTAATATAACCGTAAGACTTCACATAGGCAATGGCATCTTCCACTGCCTCCTGTGAAAATTCAGCCTGACGGAGTTTATCCGTCAGGCCTTTCTCTGTACGATCCATATGTTCCAGAAGCCGCATGGCTTTCTTTCTTGCCCGGTTTCGTTCTTCCGGATTCAGCATGGATTATTCCTCTTCTTCCGTATCCGCTGCCTGTGCCGCAGATTCTGCTGTTTCATCAGCCGGATCCAGATGATACTGTACACGTACCTTCTTTTCGATCTCATCACGGATCTCCGGATGCTCTCTCAGGAATAATTTGGCATTCTCACGTCCCTGTCCGATCTTGTCCCCTTCGTATGCATACCACGCACCACTCTTGTTTACAATGGAGCAGTCTGCCGCAAGATCCAGGATGTCTCCCTCTCTGGAAATACCGGTTCCGAACATAATATCAAATTCTGCCTGTTTAAATGGCGGAGCTACCTTGTTCTTAACTACCTTCACACGTGTATGGTTACCTACCATCTCACCGCCCTGCTTCAGTGTCTCCACGCGGCGGACATCCATACGGACAGATGCATAGAACTTCAGGGCACGTCCACCGGTTGTAGTCTCCGGATTACCGAACATTACGCCGACCTTCTCACGGAGCTGGTTGATAAAGATTACCACACAGTTGGACTTGCTGATAACAGCAGTCAGTTTACGGAGTGCCTGTGACATCAGACGTGCCTGCAGGCCCACATGGCTGTCTCCCATATCGCCTTCGATCTCTGCCTTGGGAACCAATGCTGCAACAGAGTCCACGATCACGATATCCACAGCACCAGAGCGCACCATGGTCTCTGTAATCTCCAGAGCCTGCTCTCCGTTATCCGGCTGTGAAATGTAAAGATTATCAATATCCACACCGATATTCTTGGCGTAAACCGGATCAAGGGCATGCTCCGCATCGATGAATCCTGCGATTCCGCCTCTCTTCTGAACCTCGGCAACCATATGTAAGGCTACGGTTGTCTTACCACTGGACTCCGGTCCGTAGATCTCCACGATACGTCCTTTCGGCACACCACCTACGCCAAGAGCGATATCAAGGCTTAAGCATCCTGTTGGAACTGCCTCCACCTGCATATGGGAACTGGAATCTCCAAGCTTCATAACAGAGCCCTTACCAAACTGTTTCTCAATATTTCCAAGGGCTGCTTCCAGCGCCTTCTGCTTCTCTTCACTGATCATTCTGCAATCTCCTATTCTTTATTCTCTTCTATCGCCAAGTTTCCTGTTTTTTCGAACCTTTGTTCGTGTTTTCTGTATTACATAGTATTATAAAACGGAATGATTGTCAAGCAGAAAAAGCAGATAGAAAGGTTTCCCTTTTTATCTGCTTTGTAAAATGAACGCCGCTTATTTTTTACTGATCGTTGGTCAGTTTCAGTTTATCCAGGATATAGAACACAAGGCTTAATGCCATGGCAACCACACACGCCAGTACCATACCTGTAAGCTCCACATTTCCAAGTTTCAGGGCAATTCCGGAAAGTCCCACAACAAAGACAACACTTGTCAGTGTCAGGTTTCTGGATTTGCTGTAATCCACGTGATTGTCAACCAGCATACGAAGTCCGGAAGTTCCGATCATTCCGTAAAGGAGGAAAGAAATTCCGCCGATAACCGGACCAGGGATAGTACTGATCAGAGCTGCCAGTTTGCCAAGGAAAGAACAGCAGATGGAAAGCACTGCCGCACCGCCGATAACCTGTACGCTGTAAACCTTTGTCACAGCCATAACACCGATGTTCTCACCGTAAGTGGTGGTCGGCACAGAACCAAGGCATCCGGAAACTGTAGTGGAGAAGAAATCCGCAAACAGGGATCTGTGAAGACCCGGATCTTTCAGAAGATTCCTTCCGACGATCTTTCCGGTTACGATCTGATGTCCGATATGCTCGGAAGTTACCAGAAGCAGTGCGGGGAAAATCGTCATGACAGCCTCAAAATTAAATTTCGGGGATGTAAAGTTGGGAAGAGCAAAAAACGCCGCTTCTCTTACCTGGGTAAAATCCAGAAGTCCGCATGCCCCTGCTGCCACATATCCTGCAATGATCGCGATCAGGATCGGAATAACAGAAAGAAAACCACGGAACAGGATCTGCCCGAATACCGCAACTCCAAGTGTCACCAGAAATACGATCACATTCTTCGGATCTACCTTTTCATCCAGAAGTCCTGCCGTGCTTGCCGCATTTCCCGCAAGTTCCAGACCGATCAGTGCAACTACCGGTCCCATTGCCGCGGTAGGAAGCACGATATCGATCCAGTCCGTTCCACACTGACGGACAATAAACGCCACGCACATACCTGCGATACCAAGTACAACGAAACCGCCAAGGGCATACTCATAACCGTACTTGCTGATGACCAGAAGTGCCGGTGAAAGAAAGGCAAAACTGGAGCCCAAGTATGCCGGTGCCTTTCCTTTTGTGATGAAAATAAAAAGAAGTGTTCCCACGCCGTTCATCAAAAGCACGATGGCCGGATTGATGCCAAAAAGGAACGGCACCAGTACGGATGCTCCGAACATGGCAAACATGTGCTGGATACTTAACGGTATCAGCATTTTTGCAGGTACTTTTTCTTCGACCTGTATGATTCTTTTTTCCACTCTCAAATCCTCCGTTTTTTATTATCCCACCGATTATAGCACAGGTTTTCTCATCGTGGGAGATTTTTTCCGCAAATATGCGTATGCTGTGTGGTATACTGTTGTTATCTCCTGGAAAACAGACGGATTCCGCAAATGCAAGTACAGTCTGTTCCGGACGAATTTTTTCAGAAAGGACTTTTCTTCTATGAAAGCATACGAACGACTTTTATCCTATGTAAAAATATTCACACCAAGCAACGAAGAAAGCACTTCCTCCCCTTCTTCCAGATGTCAGTTTGACCTGGCCCGCCTTCTTGTGGAGGAACTGAAAGGGCTTGGCATCTCTGATGTAACACTGGACGATCACTGCTATGTTTACGCGCATCTTCCGGCCACAGAAGGTCTGGAACACTGCAAAGCCCTCGGCTTTATCGCACATATGGACACAGTTTCCGATTTCTGCGACCATGCAGTCACACCTGTGATCACTGAAAATTATGATGGAAAAGATCTCCCTCTTGGTACAAGCGGCAGAACGCTTTCTCCGGAAATGTTCTCACACCTTACTTCTCTTGCCGGACGGACCCTCATCACCTCAGACGGAACCACAATCCTGGGTGCTGACGACAAGGCCGGCATTGCGGAGATCCTTACAGCGCTGGAGCATATCCTTACGGAAAAAATACCTCACGGACCTCTCTGTGTTGCATTTACGCCAGATGAAGAGATCGGCATGGGACCGGCTCACTTCAATGTAAAAAAATTCGGTGCAGATTACGCCTATACCCTGGACGGTGATACAGAAGGCGAGATCCAGTACGAAAACTTCAACGCCTGCAGTGCAAAAGTAATTTTCCAGGGCGTCAATGTCCATCCCGGTTCTTCCAAAAATACCATGGTCAATGCTGCCCTTGTTGCCATGGAATTTAATTCCATGCTCCCCTCTGCGGATACACCACGGAACACAGCGGACTATCAGGGATTTTTCCATCTGTGCTCCATGAAAGGAGATGTTTCCCGGGCTGAACTTCAGTATATTGTCCGGGATCACGATGCTGCTTCTTTTGAAGTCCGTCAGAAGACTCTTGCACATATCACCGAAATCCTCAACGAAAAATGGGGCGAAGGTACCGTGACCCTTACCATCACCCAGCAGTACCGCAATATGAAAGAGATCATTGATACCTGCCCGTGGCTGATCACCCTGGCAGAGGATGCCTGCCGTGCCTGCGGTGTCACGCCACTGATCCTGCCTATCCGTGGCGGCACAGACGGAGCCCAGTTAAGTTTCATGGGACTTCCCTGCCCGAACCTTGGAACCGGCGGACATGCCTATCACGGGCCTTATGAGCACATTACTGTTGAAGGAATGGATGCTGCTGTAGATGTTACCCTGGAGATTATAAAACTGTTTTCCCAAAGGAAAGGCTAAAAAGAAATTTCTTCAAAAACCTGAATCGCCAGAAATCTGATATAAACAAAAAATACCCACAGATCCTCCGGCCGGTTATTTTCCGGAATAAATCTGTGGGTATTTCTATACCATATAAAATTCATCTGAACCAGGTCGAATCAGACGAAGACTTCCTTGATTCGGTTAAATGATCTTCATCATTCTCGCCAGTTTCTTCATATACCTTCCACCAGGCATCATACCCAGCTCCTCTTCACCAGGCTTACTTACAAACAGATATACAATAAAGTATACACAAGCAGCCAGGATCACGGAAATACCAAGGCAGATCACATTGGAATGGATCAGTGCATACAGTCCGTAATATACCACTCCCGCAACAACTCCCATTGGGATAGATGCCAGGAACGGGCTTAAATAAGCACTTCTCCATGGATTTTTGTAACCCATGTATTTCTTGATGGAACGGTCATTAAGAAGACACATCACAACTGCATAGACGATCTGTGCGATGACGATGGTATAAACACCAAGGTTGGTAAACACCAGAAGCAGTGCCATTGCGATCACATCCGCCACCAGAGCGATGGCTGCATGGATCATCGGAAGTTTCGGCTTGCCGATTCCCTGAAGTACACCGTTGGTAATATTGGAGTTACCGTTGAGGATAATGGTAATTCCTCCCAGGATCAGAAGCTGTCCGCCAACACCGTTGGTTCCCGGGAAGATCAGTCTTGTGATCGGTCCGGAAAGAACCGCAAGACCTACTGCCGCCGGAATGGAGATCAGCATGCTGATCCATGTGGCACGGTCTGTTTTCATATTGGCGCCTTCGATATCATGCATGGCATAATGTGCAGAAACCTCTGGAATCATGGAAGTCGGCGCCGTACTTGCCAGGGTAAGCGGGATATTGATCAGTGTCATATAATATCCGTACTCGGAATACAGGGTCTGGATCACGTCTTTGGCAGCGCCTTTGATGTCCATAATACCGGAATACATATAGCTGTTGATATATCCGTTTACGTTGTAGATAAATGCGCTGAGAATGATCGGCATGATGATAAGCACGATATTACTCATTACATGTCCCATGCTCTCATTCACAGAGTGATGGTCATTAGCGATCCTTTTTCGAATGATCTTACGGTTTACCCCGTAGACGATCAGCATAAAGATCAGAGCGGACGCCACACCGGCACCGGTACCCATGGTAGCACCTGCCGCACCCCAGCGATGGACCAGATCCATATCTCCCGTTGCGGAGAAGTGCTGAATAAATACATGTGACATCAGAAGCGCAAAGGTTGCCACAAAAATCTGTTCAATAATCTGTGAGATCGATGTCGGCATCATATTGCGGTATGCCTGGAAATATCCGCGGAATACACCGCACAGACCAGACATGAAAATTGTAGGCGCAAGCATCTGCAGTGCCAGACGGGCATTTGCCATACTGTCCGGAACCAGGATTCCCGCACCAAATACACAGACAAGTGCCACAATGCCGCCGGCAACTGCCGCATAGATCAGAGCACCATAAAATACTTTCTGTGCATCTTTATATCTGTGAAAAGCGATCTTTTCCGCCATGATCTTGGATACCGCCTGTGGAATACTGAAAGACGCGATCATCAGCAGAATGAAATATACATTCTGTGCAAACTGGAAAAGTGCAAAACTCTGGCTTCCCAGTGTGGTTGAAAGCGGGCTCTTGTACAGCATTCCGATGATCTTGGAGATCAGCGCCGCAACCATAAGAAAAGAGGCGTTTTTCACAAGTGTGTTATCGTTTTTTTTACCCATTTTACTTTCCTTAACTTAAATATTCTCGATCTGCCAGTCAATGGGTTCTTCCCCGTTGGCTTTCAGAAATTCGTTGGCCTTACTGAAATGTTTGCATCCGAAAAATCCCCGGTAAGCAGAAAGGGGGCTTGGATGTGGTGCTTCCAGGATCAGATGCTTCGGATTGTGAAGCATGGATGCTTTCATCTGGGCAGGCCGGCCCCAGAGAAGAAATACGATTGGACGGTCCTCCTCGTCCAGGATCCGGATGGCGGCATCGGTAAACTGTTCCCAGCCGATCCCCCTGTGGGAATTGGCCTGATGGGCACGGACTGTCAGCACTGTGTTTAAAAGAAGCACGCCCTGTTTTGCCCATTTTTCCAGATTGCCGTTGTTTGGGATGTAACATCCCATATCATCCTCAAGTTCTTTATAAATATTCACCAGGGATGGCGGTGTTTCCACACCTTTTTTTACGGAAAAACAAAGCCCGTGGGCCTGTCCGTCATTGTGATAGGGGTCCTGTCCCAGGATCACAACCTTCACCTGATGCAGCGGCGTAAAATGAAACGCATTGAACAGATCTTCCGGAGGCGGAAAAATCTTTCTTGTTCTGTATTCTGTCATCACGGTTTTATAAAGTTTGGCATAGTAAGGCTGGTGAAACTCACCTTTCAGCGCCTCCTGCCAGTCTCCCGCTATAGGAGCCATATCCTTCACCTCTCATCCAACTTATCTTCTCACGGAAATTCCTTTTTCCGCAAGGTAATCCTTCACTTCCCGGATCTCCAGTTCTTTGTAGTGGAACAGAGATGCTGCCAGTGCCGCGTCTGCTCCGCCTTCAGTCAGTGCATCATAAAAATGCTCCAGAGTTCCGGCACCACCGGAAGCGATCACCGGAATGGAAACCGCATCTGCAACAGCTCTTGTAAGTTCAATATCATATCCTGCCTTGGTTCCGTCACAGTCCATGCTGGTAAGAAGGATCTCACCTGCGCCAAGTTCTTCCACCTTCTTTGCCCATGTAAGAGCATCGATACCGGTATCCAGTCTTCCGCCATGTTTGTAGATATTCCAGCCGCCATCCGGCCTTCTCTTGGCATCAATGGCAACTACCACACACTGGCTTCCGAATTTCTGTGCAGCCTCATGGATCAGCTCCGGACGGTCGATGGCTGCGGAATTTACAGAGATCTTATCTGCACCTTCACGGAGAAGTTTCCGGAAATCATCCACAGTACGGATTCCTCCACCTACGGTAAAGGGGATAAATACATTGGCAGCAACAGCTCTTACCATATCTACCACCGTATCACGCTCTTCACAGGAAGCCGTGATATCAAGAAAAACAAGCTCGTCCGCACCGGCTGCGTCATAAGCTTTGGCAATTTCCACCGGATCTCCGGCATCTTTCAGATCAACAAAATTCACGCCTTTTACTACACGTCCTTTATTTACGTCCAGACATGGGATAATTCGTTTTGTAAACATGATTATGCCTCCTCCTTTCCGGTGCCTGCCTCAAGTGCCGCAAAATTCTCAAGGATCTTCAAGCCCCACCGGCTGCTTTTTTCCGGGTGGAACTGGCATGCAAATACATTCCCCTTCTCCACAGATGCGTGAATACATGTACTGTACTGCGTGGTGGCTTTCACGATCTCTTCATCTTCTGCCTGAAGATAATAGGAATGTACAAAGTAAACGTATGTGTTTTCCGGAATATCTTTAAATAATCTTCCGCTGTTCTGAAGATGCAGGGAATTCCATCCCATATGCGGGATCTTCAGTCCCGGGCTTGGCGGGATCCGTAAGATCTTTCCCTTCAGGATTCCAAGGCCTTCCACTCCCTGAGTCTCATCACTGCTCTCAAAAAGCAGCTGCAGTCCAAGACAGATTCCAAGAAACGGAGTTCCTTTTTCCACGATCTCATGTATTACCGGAACAAGTCCGTACTTATTGAGATTCTCCATAGCATCGCCAAAACTTCCAACACCTGGAAGAATTACTTTATCTGCTTTCAGAAGCACCTGGGGATCTCTTGAGACGACAGTCTCCTGTCCCAGATACTGAAGTGCTTTTTCCACACTTTTTATGTTTCCTGCATCGTAGTCAATGATTCCTATCATAATAATGCTTCCTCCTGCTCTTTTGTATCTCGATATTCCTCTCTCACCTTCGATTTACATTGATTTAGTATAACGCAAAAACAGGCGGTTGCAAAGACTTTTCTCTGCTGCCGCCCGTTTTTTCGCATTATCACACTAAAGTTTCATTATTTCCGATCCAGGGTAAACCAGAATTCCACACCATTGTCAAAGTTCTGCACGCCGTATTCCTGGTTCATGCTTTCCATGATAGCTTTTACAATGGACAGACCGATACCGCTTCCACCGTATTCCCTGGTTCTCGCTTTATCAACTTTATAAAATTTATTCCAGAGATTTGGCACATCTGCCTCAGGGATCGGAGTTCCTGTGTTAAATACACTGATCTTCACACGGTTATCCTCATCCTGAAGTTTGATCTCGATCTCTTTCTCACCATCCAGATGATTCAGGGCATTGCTTACATAGTTTGTCACAACCTCTTCGATCTTAAACTCATCGGCCCATACATAAACCGGCTTCTCCGCCTCAAAGATCACGTTTGCCTCTTTCTGTCCGATCATGATATTCATGGTCTGGAGCACACCCCGGATCAGGGATACGATGTCAAACCTCTCCATCACAACTGCGTCTTTACCAGATTCCAGCTGATTCAGCGTAAGAAGATTTTTTACCAGCTTATTCATCTTGGAGGCTTCATCCATAATAACGTCGCAATAGAACTCTCTGCTCTCAGGGTCATCGGAAATGTTTTCTTTTAAACCTTCTGCATAGCCCTGGATCAGCGCGATCGGAGTTTTCAGCTCATGGGATACGTTATCCAGAAATTCTTTTCGCATCTTGTCGATCTTGATCTTATCCTCAATGTCCCGCTGGAGTTCATTGTTTGCGGATTTCAGTTCACTGATGGTTGTTTCAAGCTGTGAAGACATCCGGTTGAAATTATCCCCCAGAACATCGATCTCATTGCCTACTTTGCTCTCATATTTTGCCTCAAAATCAAGATCTGACATTTTTTTTGAAAGATCTGTCAGTTCGCTGATGGGGCGGGTGATCCGTTTCGTCACCAGCATGATCATAAGACCACTCACTACAATAATCGCAAGTCCAACCGCAAAATAAAACTTATTGGAAATGTTTGCGCTCTCACGAATGCTCTCAAGTGGTGTCCTTATAATAAAATAATGTTCATCATCCAGCTGTCCCCAGCATTCCACATAATCCATTCCTGCAAAACGGTCATGAGACTGCTGGATCGTATAATTGTCTCCCTGTTTCAGAGTCCGGCTCTTGTCCCCATCCTCATCCAAATCGTAGACATATCCGAACAGTTTGCTTTGAAGCATTTTTTCATTTTCGCCCCAGGAAAGCCAGCTGGTATTGCTGCTGTCAATGATAACCCAGGAAAGATTGTTTCTGGAGCAGGCTCTCTGGATCTCATCAGGGATACTCTCCGAACCTTCGGAGCTGTCACTGTTCATCATCTTGTCAATGTCTGTATTTTCCAGCGTTGTACGGAGATCAAGAAGTACATCGATTTTTTTTGTCACATAATATTTTTCAAGGAAAGCTCCGTTGATCACGGTGATAGTCAGAATGGACAAAAACAGCAGTCCGATAAAATATGCGGTGATCTGATGGCGTAAACTGTGGATTTTTTTTAGTTTTTTTTCTGGCTTTTTCATTCTCCTACCTCAAACTTGTAACCCATACCCCAGACTGTCTTGATGTACTCTCCTTTGTCGCCCATTTTACTTCTCAGTTTCTTTACATGGGTATCAATGGTTCTGGCATCACCAAAGTAATCATAATTCCATACAGAATTAAGAATTTTTTCTCTGGAAAGGGCGATTCCCTCGTTTTCCAGAAAATAAGTCAGAAGCTCAAATTCCTTGAAGCTTAAATCCATCGGTTTACCGTCCACTGTTGCCTGATGTGCTGCCTTGTCGATGACAATACCGCCTGCGGAAAGTACCTCATCCGGGTTGCTCTGTCCGGTTCTTCGAAGGATGGCTTCTACACGTGCCACCAGGATCTTTGGACTGAACGGTTTGGAAATATATTCGTCTACGCCAAGTTCAAATCCCAGAAGTTCATCACGTTCATCCCCTCTTGCTGTCAGCATAATGATGGGAACTTTGGAATTCTTACGGATCTCACGACATACTTCCCAGCCGTCCATCTTCGGCATCATCACGTCCAGGATCAGCAGTGCAATGTCTTTTTCTTTATAAAAAATATCCATGGCTTCCTCACCGTCACCGGCTTCCAGTACCTGGAAATTCTTTTTGGTAAGGAAATCTTTTACCAGTTTTCTCATTCTGCTCTCGTCATCTACTACAAGAATCTTTAATACGTCCATTCTATCTTCCTCCGTTTCTCAAGTGCTGTTCCGGACAGTTATTTTCAGTCCGAAATGCTCTGTGTTATCCCACTTTCACAGAAAACAAATTTCTTCTCTGCTTCCCGTTCATTCTAAAGCGGATCTTCCCGTTCCGCTTTGCTATATGCTCATAATATATCACAGGTTTGTGTTGTGTGTGTGAACGTAATTTCATTTTTTAAGAAAATTTTGTGTAAAGCAAATATAAAAAAGAGAACCCTTTCACTTTCAAAAGGATTCTCCGATTTTTTCTCCCATAAGTACTCTTGTTTCCATTCCTGCCTGTGAATTTTTGAGGATATCTTCATCTGGCTTTACCGCATTTTTTTCGGTGATCAGCACAATGGTGGAACCACCGAAAGCAAAATTGCCTTTTTCCTCTCCACGTTTCACAGATGCCCTTCTTGGCCGGTTTTCGATCTTCCCCACAAAGAGAGCGCCTACTTCCATCATCAACATCGTGCGGAAATTTTCTGTTTTCAGAAGGGAATATTCCCGGCTGTTTTCTTTATAGATAGGATAGGCATCATTTGCCACAGGGTTGACTGTATGCAGAATCCCGGGGATTCTGATACGCCGGGACTCTGCTGCATTGTCCGGATAAATATATCTGTGATAATCCTGGACACAGAGACGAAGTACCCACACATAGCCACCCTGATATCTTTTCCCAAGGGAAGGGTTCCTTAAAAGTTCCTCCACTGTATATCGGGTCTGTTTGATATGAAGACAGGCTTTTTCATCCACAGGATATACACTGGCCCGGCAGTCACAGGGACTGATAAAATGCCCGGGTTCCATATCGATCCTGCGGGCACCCTCCCGGATCTTTCTCTTGAAAAAATCATTGTAGGAAATATATTTCCGCGTTTCATAATCACTCATATCCAGATGATTGAGCCGGATAAACGGTTCCACTGCTGCTGCCGAAATCCTGGAATCCAGAAGCTTTCCCACAACCGTGGAAACAGCCGGGGTAACCAGCGGCCGGATCATCATACGCCCGGCCACAGAACCGTAGATTTTTTCCAGCAAATTATTCTGAAAAGAATCTTCCTTTTTAATGTTTCCCTTTCGGTCTGCCGTCCGGATCATAAATTACCGCCTCTTTCCATGGAAAGTTTGTAGAGATAATTGAATTTCCACCATCCCTCATTATAGAAAAGAACCAGAAGGACTGCCACTGCAACTACCGCAACGATGATCACCAGCTCCCGGTTGGTTGGCTTACGGAATTTAAAATCCAGGATAAACAGAAGTCCTACTGCCAGCATTGTGATATGGAGGAGCACCACAAACCATTTATACTCCGGAAAAAGCAGGGAAACCACAAACAGAAGTGGCAGGATCACGGACATGGATGTGATGGGAAGTCCCTGATAATATTTCCGGTTTTCGGAGGTTTCATTCTGGCGTTTTTCTTCCATAACATTGAAATATGCCAGACGGATCAGGCCTGCAAGACCGTAGAACAGAAGAATGGCAATTCCGTAAATATGATACATGCCAAGCTTAAATCCCAGCACAATGGGAAGGATTCCGAAACAGACAATATCCGCAAGAGAATCGATCTGGATCCCGAAGCACTTCTCTTCCTCCGTTCTGTTCTTCTTGGTTCGCGCAATCTTTCCGTCAAACATATCACACAACCCGGAAAATGCCAGACAGCACACTGCTGCTGAAATATGGTCCGTCACAGCGCAGAAGATTCCGATCATGGAAGACACTACGCTTATGTAAGTCATTATTACCGTGTAATCATAAAATCCTATCATTTGCACACCTCATTTTTCTCTTTCAATTACTTTTTTCCAATAGTCAGCTGGGCCACCACTGTAAACGCCGCACTGATCAGAAGCTCCCCATAATATCCAAGCCCTCTGCTAAGTACCATTCCCGGAAGCAGCAGTCCCCCGAACACCGGGCTGAAAATATTAAGGAACAGCGTCTCACTGATTCCCATTCCTCCCGGAAGCGGCAGCATATCCACAGATACCGAGATCACGGCCTGGAGAAAAAGGATCTCCCAGAATCCGGTGCCGTGAAGTCCAAAAGCCTGATATACAAACCAGGTCACCGCAAACAGTGCCATACGCTGGATAAAAGTGATTCCAATAACTTTAACGATCACAAAAGGATTATTCTTCAGATATGCCGCAGTATTTCGGTAAGTATCCATGGAATCTTCCAGTTTTTTCAGACGCCCATCTTTTTTCTTCACCAGATGAAGTCGTTCCAGAAGTTTCATTCCCTTTACCATGATCGCTTTTGCCAGAAGTGGATGGAACACCAGGATGGTCATAAATGTAACGCAGAAAATATTCAGTGCCAGTCCCAGGTAAAACACCGGCAGGATCCCTTCCAGATATTTATGGAGAAATCCCCTTCCGAAAATTGCGATTCCAATACCGATCACCACAAGTACCAGTTTATAGGTGATGGTTACGATCATCAGAATTACCGTTGACACCGGAATGGAAATCTTTTCTTTTTTCATGTAGTAGATCTGCATGGGCTGTCCGCCACTGGCGGACGGTGTGATACAGCTGAAAAAAAATCCCACGGAAGAGAACAGAAAACAGGTTCTCTTTTTCAGCTGGATTCCACTGGATCTCATCATGTACCAGATGATGATGGATTCTCCCCAGATAAAAAACGCTACCAGTGCAATTCCCGGAATCAGCCACCGTTTGTCAGCCCTGTGTATGGCATCCATCATGGAAGACAGATCTTCTCCGTGAAAAACGCCGTAGATGGTCAGGGCAAAAACGACCGCCAGGAATACTCCGTTAAATATGATCTTTTTTCTGCTTTTCATCTCTTGGCACCTTCTATATATCTGTTGATCTTCTTCTCAATTTTACTTCCGACCCGTTCATAAATATGCCAGATCTCCGTTTTCTGTCCCAGCATAAAACATATCTGTGCCAGGATCACGCCACCGGCCACATCCACCAGAACATGCTGCTTGGTAAAAAGGGTGGACAGAAAAACCAGAACTGCCAGCACAAAAGATACTCCTTTATACCATGCCGGAATTCTTTTCTGGTCTTTGATTCCCAGGAAACAGAACCAGCTTACCAGGCAGTGAATGGATGGAAACAGGTTATCCGCCGCATCAATGGAATAAAGCCATCCTGCCAGCAGATCCCAGAAACCGCTCCTCTCGATCACCGGTCTTGTGTTGGTGGTGGGGTATGCCAGAAATATGATCAGGCACACACAGCGGGATATAAGATCTGCGGTAAAAAAACGGTAAACCTGTTCCTTCTCCTGCCTTGCCGCAAGAATATAATTCACTGCCCAGAATATATAACATCCGAAATAGACAATTAAAAACTGCGGCACAAACGGGAGCCGCAGGTCAAGACTACTTTCTATGTTGTGATGGTACCAACCGCCTGCAATTGCCCTTGAACCGGAATATACAAGACAGTTAAATACAAATGAAAAAACAAGGGGAAAAAGCCCGTACGCAGGTACAACCCCTGTTACATATTTCCAAAAACGTTTCATAAATTCACGCCTCATTATTTTATTGATCTCAGGAAGAAAACGTATTTTTTCCTGATGTTTTCTGTTACTCACAGTATAACAGTCGGGGCGTATGGTTTCAACTAAATATGGGAATTTTAAGAATTGTTAAGATTTCAGTTCAGCTAATTTTTCTTTTTTGTTCATACTTTTTTCAGAATGACGTCACAGAATGACCACAAAATGTGAGTATATTATTAGATGTGCAAAGGGTACTACCTTTGATAACACTTTTTTCTTTTTCATACTGCCGGGGCTACCTCCAAACAAAGCCCCGGCCTCCTTCCTTTTTATTTCCCCATTTTTTTAATTATGCCATGCAAGACGTACACTGGACGGATGTACTTCTTTTGTCATCCAGTCCACATCGTTGGTGATCCAGTCCATGATCCCCAGCTGACGTGTTTCCCATGCGATGGTCGCCTCTCTTGCTTCCGGTGTTTCTTCCACTTCCATGGTAGTGTCGATCTCATCGTATCCAAAAATATATCCGCCTGAGCTCCAGATGCTGAAGTTACTGTCCGGGCCCGGATCTATTGTATCGCCTCTCTGTGCTACAAGTCCGTCATGACGAGCCTTGTATTCTTCCTCACAGCCGTCTTTTAATTTTGTCATGAACATTCTGTGGCGGATCAGCTCTTTGTTTTCTCTCACAACACCAAAATTATGATACATCAGACGCATGTCTTTTCCAGGAGTGGAGATCCAGGTAAATGTATCCTGGATTTTTTCAGTCAGTGCTGCTTTTACTTTCTCCTCTTTTGGAGAGATCACAGCTCCGTCTGCATTTTCATAATATCCGAAGATCAGGTCTGCAGCATTCCAGATGCTGAAATTATGAATGCCGTTGCGATCCAGATATGCGGTAAGCTCCGGCCAGATTTCGCCTAAGGTCTTACGGTAATCGTTCATTTTTCCTTCTTTTACTTTCATTGCAAAAGCATGTCGTTCCATTTATGTACCCTCCTGTTTTATATGGCGTTTGCAGAAATTTCCATATGTAGTCTCATCAAAAATAACTGGTCTCTTTCTTTTCCGTACTCTGAGTTGATTTTAACACTTTTATCATACTTTTACAATTATACCACTGTATTTTGAAACATTCTCTGCACTTTTTTTCAGGCCAGATAAAACATCACCATCAAAGGCATGGTCACAATGCTGACCAGAGTTGTCATTACATTGATAGTACTGGCATAGACCGGTTCCCGGTCGTACAGCTGCGCCAGCTGTACAATCGTTGTTGCCGACGGTGTGATCACTGCCATCAGGCTGATCAGAAGAATCGTTTTTCCGTCTTTTACAAGAGATGCCAATGGCAGATATTTCAGAAGCAGCAGTACGATCAGCGGCGTCACCACCATTTTCAGGATCGTGATCAGATAGATTCTGGAATGACTGAAAATATCTTTCCATTTTACCTCTGTCATAGTCATTCCAAGCATGATCATACATACCGGTCCCAGGGTGGCTGAAATCTGGCTCATGGTATTTCCAAAGATGACAGGCAGTCGGATCTGTGTAAAGAACAGGACAATGCCAAGGATAATGGCGATCAGATTGATATTGCAGAGGATTTTTTTCCAGTTAATTCCTGCCTTCGCCTCCATCAGTGACTGTCCGTGGGTCCACATCAGGATCATCTGTACACTCAGGAAAGCGCTGGCATAGATTACCCATTCCTCTCCAAGGACTACGGTCACAAGCGGGATCACCAGGTTTCCGGAATTGGAATAAATGATGGATTCTTTTTCCACCACGCTTAATTTCAGCGGTTTGCCGATAATCTGTGTAAATACCAGCAGAAAAATATGGATCAGGACCGCTGCTGCTATTGCCAGAAGAAACCCATTCCGGATACTTCTGGAATATTCAATCTGAAACGCATTGATCATCACACATGGCATGATGATGTAAATGCAGATCACCGACAGTGTCCTGCTGCTTTTCGCATCGATCAGTCCACATTTTACCACCGCAAACCCGCAGGCCATCATCAGAAAAAATACTATGATCTGCTGCAATAATTGTAAAGTTATCATTTTCTTTTCTCTCCTTCTGTACGCATCAGTTCTGCTCCAGCTCTTTCAGGGCCGTCTGAAGCTGCGTGTCTTCCTCATGTGTAAGTTCTGCCCAGTCTGTAATGTCTCCGGAAAGCTCTGCTTCCACATCTGGAGTGATTCCTTTTTTATTGATGTCATTGCCCTTTGGTGTAAAATATTTTGCAATGGTGATCTTTACTGCGCTGCCGTCGGTAAGCGGCTGGATGGTCTGCACTACGCCTTTTCCGTAAGTCGTTGTTCCCACGATCGTTCCAATACCGTAGTCTTTCACTGCTCCCGCAAAAATCTCTGATGCACTGGCACTGTTTCCGTTTACCAGAACTGCCAGCGGCATAGTCAGCTCATTCTTTCCGTCACAGGTTTCCTCTTCCCGTTTCCCGTTTTTGTCCTCTGTATAAACGATCAGTCCTTCCGGAAGGATCTGGCGGAGTACTCCACAGACTGCGGTAAGAAGGCCACCCGGATTGTCGCGGAGATCGACTACCAGTTTTTTCATTCCCTGGTCTTTCAGATCTGCAAATGCTTTTTTATACTGGTCACTGGTCACTTCGGAAAACTCGGAAATCCGGATATATCCGGTGTCTCCGACAAGCATCTCATGAGAGACAGTCTGGATTTCCACATCTCGGATCTCTACTTTGATATTCTGAGTTTTCTCTTCATCTTCCCTTTGTATGGTCAGCGTTACGAAATCTTTATCACTGTCACGGACCATGGAAGCGATGTCGGAAGTTTCTTTTTCTGTGACATCTGTTCCATCGACCGCTTTGATCACGTCTCCGGTTTTCAGACCTGCCTGTTCTCCCGGTCCGCCTTCATAGAGCTGCACGACCTTTGCCCCTCCGCCATCCTCTTTCTGGAGAACTGCCCCGATTCCCACGTAGGAACCTTCATTGGAAGTATTCAGTTCTTTATACTGTTCTGCCGTGTAATACGTGGAGTATGGATCCTTCAGTCCGGCGAGCAGACCTGCATAAAGGCCCTCCCGCAGACTGCTTTCATCCTTTTCATCCAGATATTCTGTATCGATCAGTTCTTCCAGATAATTCAGCTTCTGGACTGTTTTCACGTCTGACAGTGCATTGCCTTTGGGAAACAGCACTTTCTGATAACTGACAAAACCAGCCCCTGTCACAACAAGCGTGGCTGCCACTCCGATGGCTACGCCTTTTTTGAACTCTTTATTTTTCATATCTTTCCTTTCTTCTGCACAGCCCGGTAATATCACAGATTCTCTGTTTTCCTTATGTGCCGTCCGTTTTTTATATACTGAAAGCGGCTGCCGGTTCTCCGACAGCCGCTGTATCTCTTATAGGTATGCATCCCGCGGATACACGCAGATCCGCTCTGCTATTTGGTTACACTCTGAGATGTTTTCTTGTTGTGAAGAAACTTCCCAGAAGTCCGATTCCCACACCAAGTCCAAGTCCCATCGGGATCAGTCCTTCATAGATCTGCCAGATCGGGATAAAATCTACGATTCCTGTCAGTACATTGAATTTTGTCAGAACAAACTCAACTGCGGAATTGTAGAGGAAAAACAGACACACCAACGGGATTGCCGCACCAATCACACCCAGAATGATTCCTTCCAGAAGGAATGGAAGCCGTACAAAAGCATCGGTAGCTCCTATGTATTTCATAATTCCAATTTCTTCCTTACGAACAGAAATACCCATAGATACAGTATTGCTGATCAGGAATATGGAAATCACCAGAAGGATCCCGATCACCGCAATGGAAATATAGGAAACCAGTTTGTTGATAGATCCAAGTGTCTTGGATGCCTGCTCAGACTGATTTACCTTGCGGACATGATCCAGACTCTGGATATAATTTACCAGCTCTGTCTGTTTGGTGATATCATTAAGATATACCTGATAGTTGGAAGAATTGGCCAGAGGATTGTCATCCTTGAATCCATCTGCTGCATCTTCATCTCCAAAATATTTCTGTTTATAATCCTCCCACGCCTGGTCTGCAGACTGATAATCCATTCTGGCAACTTCCGGTCTGGCCTGAATGGCAGCGCCGACCGCCTGGATCTCTTCCTCTGTAGTTCCCTCATCAAAGAATACCGTAATTGGCACTTCTTCTTCTACTTTATGTGCTATGGAATTTACGTTGTTAACAATGGAATAGAAAATTCCTACCAGAAAGATGCATGCAGCCATTGTAATGATACATGCCAGGGAAAACATCCAGTTTCTTTTTATATTCTTAAATCCCTGCTTCAGGGTATACCAGATCGTACTAGGCCTCATGATATCCTCCCTCTTTCTCATCGCTGATGATCTTTCCATTGTGCATGGTGACTACTCGTTTACGCATGGCATTGACGATGTCTTTGTTATGGGTGACTACCAGAACGGTGGTTCCTCTGTCATTGATCTGCTCCATCAGAGCCATGATCTCCTCGGAAGTCTTCGGATCCAGGTTTCCGGTTGGCTCATCTGCCAGAAGGATGTCCGGGCGGTTTACCAGTGCTCTGGCAAGGGCAACTCTCTGCTGCTCACCACCGGAAAGTTCATCCGGATATGCCTTATATTTCCCTGCAAGACCTACTTCCTGGAGAACCTCCGGAACACGTTTACGGATCACGCGGGTCGGTCTTCCGATAACACGCTGTGCAAATGCTACGTTCTCATATACATTACGGTCTTTTAACAGGCGGAAATCCTGAAATACTACGCCAAGCTTTCTGCGATATTTGGCCACACGTCTGTGTTTCATCTTCTCCAGACGTTCTCCGCTGACTGTAATGGTTCCATTGGTAGAATCCAGCTCTTTCATCAGAAGCTTGATCAGTGTGGATTTACCGGAACCACTGCTTCCTACTACAAATACAAATTCCCCTTTATCAACATGTAAGTTCGCATGATTCACAGCCGGAAGACCCGGACCATAAGATTTGCTCACATCTACAAGATCGATCATATGTATCCTCCTCTATATTGCAAAAGCATAATTATCTTAACTTTTTTGTAACATTATTGTAATATATATCTCGCATAAATGCAAGAATAAATTTTCCAGGCTGTAACAGCCCTCTTCGAGTTATTTATTTTATAATAAAAATGCAAAAAATACAATAGAGCCCCAAGGGTTATCTGTGAAGTTCATGTGAAATCTTCAAATTATTATTGAAGGCACACGATATCCCGCTGCAAAAAAATCATACAAAAACTGCCGCCCATTCCGGTAAGGAACAGGCAGCAGTCAAAAAATCTGATCTGATGATATTAATATTCAAGCGTTTCCATGTACTTCATATAACGCACAACCATCAGTGCAATCTTAAATGTGATGGCATCCTCAAACACCCGAAGATCCAATCCGGTACTCTTCTGGAGTTTATCCAGGCGGTATACCAGTGTATTTCTGTGAATGTACAGCTGACGCGAAGTCTCGGATACATTCAGGCTATTCTCGAAGAATTTATCGATGGTGACAAGTGTCTCCTCATCGAAGTCGTCCGGAGATTTGTTATCAAAGATCTCACGGATAAACATCTTACACAGAGGAATAGGCAGCTGGTAGATCAGTCGTCCGATTCCCAGTGAGCTGTATGCGATCACTTCCTTGTCTCCAAAGAAGATCTTACCTACATCAAGCGCCATACGCGCTTCCTTATAGGAACGTGAAACTTCCTTCAGCTCATTGACGATGGTACCGTATGCCATATGGACATCCTCACCGTCTTTATTCAGGTCAAGAGTATCCAGAATGGTGTGAGCCAGCTTATCCATCTCCGGATAGCCCTCTCCTTCTTCCAGTTCCTTGACAATAATAATGCTCTTCTCATCAACTGCAGTGATAAAATCTCTGCTCTTTCCGCCAAAAAGGCTCTTCACGCTCTCCACGGAGCTGTGATCTTTCTCCTGGTTCAGTTCCAGGATCATGACTACACGACGGACATCTGCTTCAATATGAAGTTTCTTCGCTCTGTTGTAAATATCCACCAGAAGAAGATTATCAAGAAGAAGATTCTTGATAAAGCTGTCCTTGTCAAAACGCTCCTTGTACGCTACGATCAGATTCTGGATCTGGAAGGCTGCAAGTTTACCTACCATATAAGTATCCTCATCATCTCCATGGGCTACCAGGACGTATTCCAACTGATAATCATCACAGACCTTAAAGTACTGAAATCCCTTGACAAGCTGGCTGTCCGCCTGGGATTCTACAAAAGCCTGGATATCTGCCGGCTGGATTTCAAAATCAGAAAAGGTAGACGCCAGTACCTTACCGTCTGTGTCAATGACACAAAATTCCGTCCTTGATATTTCTTTAAGTCCCTCGAGCGTATTCTGTAACACCTGATTCGATATCATTCCGTTCAATCCCTTCTCACTTATGTGTATGCTTATCTTCTGTCTTTCCCTCTCTATCTATGGCTATTTTAATACAAAATCACCAAAAATAAAAGAGGAAAACTGAAAAAATTTACAAATTTTTGTTGAAATCCGCCTAATTTTTCTCTATAAAGCCTTCTCCGTGAACCTCTCTTGCATCGGAAACAATCACAAAAGCATCGGGATCAATATCATCCACCAGCTCTTTCAGCTTCACGATTTCCTTCTTATTTACCACACAGAAGATGATGGTTTTCTCCTGGCCGGAGTACATACCCTTGCCACAGATTCCGGTTGCCCCGCGGTCCAGGTCTTCCATAATGACTTTTGCCACCTCATCCGGCTTCTCCGTAATGATAAATGTCTGCTTGGAAAACTTCAGACCTTCGATCAGGCTGTCGGATACTTTTGTTACCAGATAAACTGCAATGATGGCATACAGAGCACGCTGGATGCCAAACACATACATACCCACAATTACAACAAGACCGTCAATAAACTGCATAATCTGTGCGATGGAATAATGACGCAGATATTTCTGGATCAGCGCTGCCATCATATCTGTTCCGCCTGTGGTTCCCTGTCCAAGGAAAACCATTCCGATACCGATTCCCTGGATCACACCACCATATACAGCAGCCAGAAGAAGATCATCTCCCGCGATATTCCACACCGGCTGAAGGGCAAGCCAGGTTGAAAGGGAGATTTCTCCGATCAGAGCTTTTTTTACAAAGGAAAATCCTCTGATCTTACATCCCAGAAGAAACAGCGGGATATTCAAGGTAATGTTGGTAAGCCACAGCGGGATACCCCCATCTACGATTCCTCCGGTCCATCGTTTCACAAGGATCGCAATACCGGAAAAACCACCGGTTACCAGCCCGGAAGCATCAAACACGGAATTGATGGCAAGTGCCATCAGTCCGGTTCCAACTATGATCAGAAGATAATCCAGATACCATTTCTTTTTTGTCACAAGACTCATAAAGTGCTCCTTTCATTTATCATATGACAACTGCATCAGTTTCCCGTGCTGACGTGTCATAAAAAGAACGGGACCGTACACTATTTTGCGTCCGTTCCCGTTCTCTTTTGCTATTTGTCTGTCTTCTTATTTATAAAATGAACAAACTCATAGCTTTCCATTATCTGAAAGTATTTTACGATTCTCGGATAAAGCGGTTCTGCCTTATCCCCGAAATGTTCTTTCACCAGCAGGGCAAGATCCTGCACGGTTTTTGTTCCATCGATCTCAGGCCAGATAAAAGTTCCCATTTCATCAAGGTGAACCTTGGAAAACCTTGGCTTGCCAAAAACCTTCTGCGCGATAGTATTGAACATACCTTTATTCTCTATCTCAAGAATGATCCGCTGCTTCAGGTCCCGGTGCCACCGGATCGACTGGTTTGTTTCCGGGATCAGATCAAGATAGTTGATATCCTGTTTCTTATCCTTTTTGTTTTTTCTCATCAGGCTTTCTTCTTTCTCCAGATAGAGAATTTAAGCAGTGACAGGATCATGATGATCATCAGTACAACGCCACCGATATTTCCGAAGTTTACAATGCCAGACATATCAAGGCTGATACCGAATACTGCAAATACTGCAAGAAGAATACCAACAAGACCCTCGCCGGCGATCATACCTGCACAATACAGGGTACCATCTGTGGACTGAGCTGTCTTTGTCTTCTCGTCAACGCCTTTTCTGCGATCAAGTAATCCACGTACAACACCACCGATCATGATGGTAGCGTTCAGGTAGATTGGAAGGTAAAGACCGATTGCGAAAGGCATTACCGGAATACGAAGGATCTCAAGGCAGATTGCAAGGAATACACCAATGAATACAAGTCCCCATGGAAGGTTTCCGCCCATGATTCCCTCAACGATCATCTTCATAAGCTGAGCCTGCGGAGCAGGGATCTCGGCTGTACCATATCCCCATGCTGCATTCAGAAGATACAGAACACCACCGATAGCAAGACCGGAAACAACAACACCAAGCATCTCACCCATCTGCTGTTTCTTAGGTGTGGCACCAAGAAGGTATCCTGTCTTAAGGTCCTGAGAAGTATCACCAGCGATGGCTGCGATGATACAGATAACAGAACCAACAGCGATCGCTGCTGTCATTCCGTCGATGCCTGTTTTACCGGAGCTCTTGATTGCAAATGTAGCGATCAGAAGAGTAGCGATAGCCATACCGGAAACCGGGTTGTTGGAACTTCCTACAAGACCTACCATACGGGAGGATACAGTTGCAAAGAAGAATCCAAAGATTACGATGATAAATGCACCAAGAAGAGTTACCGGGATAGCCGGAACGATCCAGATGATAAATACCATTGCAAAAACGCCAAGAAGGATGAACTGCATCGGAAGATCCTGTGCGGTTCTCTCTGTGCTTGTGCTCTTGCTTCCTTTCATGCTCTTCATGGAGTCACGGAAGGTTGTAACGATCAGCGGCAGGGATTTGATCAGGGAAATGATACCACCGGTTGCGATGGCACCTGCGCCGATGTATTTAACGTAAGTAGACCAGATTGCTGCTGCTCCGCCGTTTGCGTAAAGCTGTGCAATGGTTGTTCCCTCTGCTGCAGGGTACATCCATGTGTCAGGTCCGAACAGGCAGATCATCGGAATGATAACCATCCAGCCCATAAGGGAACCAACGAACATGTAAGATGCGATCTTCGGTCCTACGATGTAACCAACACCGAGAAGTGCCGGATAAACTTCCATACCGATCTCACCCTTGAAGGATTTGAATGCTGCTGCAACGTCTGCCGGAAGCAGTTTCAGTCCATCAACAACGAATTTGAAGATGGCTGCAAGTCCCATACCGGAGAATACTGTGGAAGCGTTTGCTCCACCTTCCTCACCGGCAAGAAGAACATCTGCGCAGGCAGTTCCTTCCGGATAGAGCAGAGTTGCGTGCTCTTTAACAATGAGGGCATTACGAAGGGGTACCATGAAAAGTACACCAAGGATACCACCGCAAAGTGCGATCAGAGTGATCTCAACGATGCCTGGTTTGTCTGAAAGTCCTTCCTCTGCCCAGAGGAACAGTGCAGGCATGGTAAAAATAGCACCTGCTGCAAGAGACTCACCGGCTGAACCGATAGTCTGGACCATATTGCTCTCCAGGATGGAGTTTCTGCGAAGAAGTACGCGGATAACACCCATGGAGATAACTGCCGCCGGAATGGAGGCAGATACTGTCATACCAACACGAAGGCCAAGATAAGCATTGGCTGCGCCGAAGATGACAGCAAGGATACATCCCATGATCACAGATGTAACTGTGAGCTCCGGAGTAACTTTCTCCGCCGGAATGTAAGGTTTGAACTCTGTGTTTTTGTTCATATTTCCTCTCCCTTTATTTAGTAAATTAGTAACGTTATTTAGTATAACAAATTCCGCTTATTTTTGCAAGGAATTATCTCTGTAATATTATGTATTATTTACAATTTTATGGATAATTATAAGCAAAAAATTAGTCACTATGCAGCTTTTATGCTAACATAGTGACTGTATTCTTGTTAATTGAATATTATACATTCCGAAAAAAATGTCGTTTTTTTTCAGTTATCTGCTTCCAGCTGTTTTGTCAGATATCGTCCTACGATCTTGGAAAAATTTCCGATATCCCGGATATAGGCAAAATCCTTTCCAAAGATCTTCTTTTCCGCTGCAAGGTCCTTCTCTTCTCCCGCAAATACTCCCAGAACACTGACCCCCTGGCTGCGGAGGCGGCGCACTTCTGTTGCGGTATCCGCAATGGCATATTTTCCCTGATAAGGTGCCGGATTTTTTGCATTGGGACGGTTTATGATCACATCATAAGGACGGCCGTCACTTAAGATGATCAGGATCTTTTTCTCCTCTTCTCTCTGCAAAAGTCCATATCCCACTGCTTTTATGGCAAGTCCGTCGCGGTTGTTAGATGAAGTCACATAATTGAAAATATCATCATCTGCCGAGACCGGATCATCATACTCCCGGAACCTGTGCAGGATGGTATGATCCCAGAATGTACAGTAACTCATAACCCGGTGGGGGATGTCCACATTACTTAAGGCAGAACTGATCATATAGGCCTGCAGCGCCACATCTCCCTGCCGGCTCATCTGGGAACCGCTGGCATCGATCAGCACATCTACCACAAAATCCGTATTATCCCCACGGAGGATCCGTTTAAAAAGATTCGCCTCGCTGCTTCTTCCTACACGCCACAGCCTGGAAGGAACGATGGTTCCCCGGTCTGAGAGGACTTCCTGGTTTTCACTTCGGATCACCAGTGCTTTTTTCAGAAGTTCCGTCAGCATGGAAATATTCCGTTTCGCAATCCTGTGCTTGTCATGATAGACCCATATGTTCTTATTACGGAGACGTTTGGCATACTGGTACTGGTAATTGTCCCGGACCGGATTTTTCAGGATCCCTTCGGTAAAATATAACGTACAGTCCCCGTGAATCCCCCGGCACATCAGATAATTCATTCTTTTTTCTTCTGCCGGTGAAAGATAACTTCTTCCAAAGTTCAGTTCCACATAGGTGTGGGCTTTCTTAAGTGCCTCCTCGGAAACCACTGTGATCTTGTTTTTTACCTTGCGCTTTTCCTCCATATCTTCAGTAAGGGAAGAATCCTCAAGATCTGTCATCCGGTCCGTAATCTTTTCCACATAGTTTTCCAGGGCATCCTCATACATCTCTTCGTTGAGATAGTCTTCCCAGCCGAATTCCGTCAGTTCCTCAAGCGTCACTGCCATTACCCGATCCAGAGAACCGTTTTTCTTCTCAAAATCCGGATCGATCACTGTATTATAAAGCCTGTCAATGATCCGGATCAGTTCCATGGTATCTCCGGTTTCTGCACAGGCATAGATCTGATCCCGGAATGCGGAAAGTTTTTTCTCCACAGGTTGCACACTTCCTGCAAGAACGTCGCGGAATACCGCGACTTTCAGCCGATCCAGCAGTTTATCATAGGAAGGCAGGGTTTCATATTCCTGATCCAGGATATCTTCCAGCGCTTTTTTCCGCATACGGCGCACGCCCGGGCGTTCCTCGCAGATCCGCGTTCCCACTGCTGCCTCGATGCAAAGCTGTGTCAGCCCGGTAAGTTCCGCCTCCGACGCATCCAGATAGATCTTTTTCACAAGGTAAAGGCCAAGAAGGTTTTTGTCAAAATATCTGGCAAAAGCGCCCTGTTTGATCCCGTCGTAAAGTGCGATCTCTTTGGAGCGGAGAAACAGGGATACATCCGGCTTTACTTCCAGGGTGTAATCTCCACTGACCGTCCAGAGAAGATTCCGGATGCGGTTTTCCAGATCCAGTTTGTAATCTTCAATGGAAAGTTCTTCTGTCAGATCTTTACGCATAGACATCGTCCTTTGTCCACTCTTCCGGGATCCTTGTACGGACTACATCGTCCACGATCTCTTTTTCAAAAATATCGAAGGTTTTATTTACCACTCCCATCTGCACTGCTGCCAGGGGAGAAAGTCCCGCGCGGACGATCTTCATAGCAGACAGAAGGCCGCGGAGATCCAGGGATTTTGTGGAAATCTCACTGTTTACAGATTTTTTCTGAAGGTCCATAAAGACGCCGATAAACTGTTCCACTGCTTTTTCTTTTGCTTCCGGGAACATCTTATTAAAAATAAATCCAAGTGTTTCCTCTGTCTGGGCCGGCATGTCAATCACCAGAAAACGGGAAACAAGGGCTTCGTTCAGCTCTTTTGTTCCTGCATATCCATAATTCATGGTTCCGATAAAACGTGCCGCCGGATGGAGATCAATCCTGTCATATCCAGGAACATCAATGGAACGGCGGTAGTCCAGCGTTGCGTGAAGGACTGAGACCGCATCGTTCTTTGCCATGTTGATCTCATCCAGGATACCGAAACCACCGTACTCGGCACACTGGTAGATGCTGCCCTTCCGGAGGCATACTTCATTGTTTACAAACGTGTCCGTTCCGATGAGATCCCCGCTGTTTGTGTTGACATGAAACGATACATTATAGATCGGGCGGCCAAAAGCATAGGCCAGATTTTCGGCCAGGATATTTTTTCCGGTGGCTTTCGGACCTGCAAGGAGGAGATTTTCCCCCTCCAGAAGACCTGCGATGGCCATTTCCAGGATCTCTTTTCCATAGAACGGAATGGACGGTCTGGTAACTCTTCCCTGTACTGCCTCATCCACGCCATAGTTTTTCCGGAATTCCTCGACACCGTGGATCAGGTCTTCGGAAACGTTCTGTTCTTTTAAAAATTCTAATTCTTTCATATATATTTACTCCTGAATCTGATTCAAGCGGATAAAAACCTAACAGTTTCTTTCTCCGCCAGGTAAAAAACGGGACAGATCTTACATCCGTCCCGTCATTTGCTTTCAAAGATGCCTCTGCATTCAGGGAACATCTCTTATTTCCTGTATTTTATTCAGCCGATCATACCTCAAAGATCAGATCGCCGTAAGATGGCATCGGCCACATATCTTTATCCACAATCATCTCAAGCTCATCTACCGGTTTTCTTAATGCTTTCATTGCCGGTACAACGCTCTCTCTGAAGAATACGGCACGGTCACGTCCCTCTTCATGAGCTTCCGCCTCTGCGATCAGTCCGGAAAGTTTGTCCATGGCTGCCTTGGTCTCTGCGAGAAGCGTGGAGGATTTTTCCAGAAGGCTTGTCTGCACACTGACATCAAGCGCTGCACTTACTGCTTTTACAGAATTGATGGACTCTGCAAGAACGGTTGTGTAACGGATGACTGCAGGGATGATCTGCTTGGTTGCAATATCCACCATGGCCTTGGCCTCGATGTTGATGGCTTTTGCATAACCTTCGTACTGAATCTCTGCTCTGGACTCAAGCTCTGCTCTTGTGAATACATTGAAGGATTCAAACAGCTTCACAGCCTTGTCTGTAGTCAGTGCAGGGATGGCATCTACCATGGACGGAAGGATCGGAAGCCCACGTCTCTTTGCCTCTGCCTCCCACTCCGGTGCATATCCGTTTCCGTTGAATACAATACGCTGATGCTGGATCGCATACTCCTTGATCAGGTCATGTACTGCAGTATCAAAATCGTCTGCTGCTTCCAGACGGTCGCATGCACCACGGAATACTTCTGCTGCAATCGTATTCAGAACTACGTTGCACTCGGAAATGGAATCACGGGAACCAACCATACGGAACTCAAATTTGTTTCCTGTGAACGCAAACGGTGATGTTCTGTTTCGGTCTGTAGCATCCTTCATGAAATCCGGAAGTGTCTTAACACCGGTATCCAGGATCTCGCCGGTCTTACTGTGTGTGGCGGTACCTGTGCTGATCAGCTGCTCCAGCACGTCCTGAAGCTGCTCGCCAAGGAATACGGAAATAACTGCAGGCGGTGCTTCATTTCCACCGAGACGTTCATCGTTTCCAACGTCTGCTGCAGACTCTCTCAAAAGATCTGCGTGCTCATCAACGGCTTTCAGGATACAGGTGAGAACAAGAAGGAACTGGATATTCTCATGAGGAGTTTTTCCCGGCTCAAGAAGGTTGATCCCGTCATCCGTTGTCAAGGACCAGTTATTGTGCTTACCGGAACCATTAACTCCTGCAAATGGTTTCTCATGAAGCAGGCAGCGCATACCATGGCGGCTTGCAACTTTTTTGAGGATACGCATCATGATCTGGTTGTGATCTGCCGCAATATTTACCGGTGCGTAGATCGGTGCCAGCTCATGCTGTGCAGGTGCAACCTCGTTGTGCTGTGTCTTTGCTGTTACGCCCAGCTTCCAGCACTCCTCGTTGACTTCTTTCATGTATGCGGAGATTCTCTGACGGATGGTTCCGAAATAGTGGTCATCCATCTCCTGTCCCTTCGGCGGCATGGCACCGAAAAGAGTTCTTCCTGTGTAGATCAGGTCTTTTCTCTGGAGCCATTTCTCCTTGTCGACCAGGAAATATTCCTGCTCAGCTCCAACGGAAGGCGTTACTTTTTTGGAAGTTGTATTTCCGAAAAGGCGGAGAAGTCGAAGTGCCTGTGTATTGATCGCTTCCATGGAACGAAGAAGCGGTGTTTTCTGGTCAAGTGCCTCTCCTGTGTAGGAGCAGAATGCAGTAGGGATACATAAGATTCCGCCGGCTGCGTCATGACGTACAAAGGCCGGTGATGTACAATCCCATGTTGTATAGCCTCTGGCCTCGAATGTTGCGCGAAGTCCTCCGGATGGGAATGAAGATGCATCCGGCTCACCCTTGATCAGCTCCTTGCCGGAAAAGCTTAAGAGTACCTTGCCATCTTCTCTTGGTGCTGTGACAAATGCATCATGCTTCTCGGCAGTAACGCCTGTCAGCGGCTGAAACCAGTGACAATAATGAGTGGCACCCTTCTCGATGGCCCATTCCTTCATCTCATGTGCAACCACATCAGCGATCTCCATGGACAGCTCCTTGCCCTCTTCTATTGTCTTTTTCAGTTCGCGGTATACCTTCTTCGGCAGACGGTCCTGCATAACAGAATCGTTAAATACATCGCAGCCAAAGATTTCCTTTACGTTGATATAATCTCCCATTTCTTCCTCCTTTTCGTTCCTGTATATCCAGTCTTTCTTATGAGGAAAGACGTTTTCACCTCTGTATGATCACCTTGTCCTCGGATGCCCGGATCATTCTTCGCTGTTCTGGGTGATTTCCTTGAGCTCCTGCATTTTCTGGTTCAGCCGGCTTTTTTTCTGTTTCTTACTGCTGGTGAGATAAAGGTTCATGGCCTCATGAAGATTATCGATCTCCACACGGGTCTGGTCTCCTCCGAATTCTCCGTCCAGCGTCCACGGAACAGCCTCCTCCGACTCAATCACAACATGTGCGGATTTGAAAGAATAGATCAGATCTGTATTATCTTCTGCGGTGAGAAGTGCAGTCATGATCTCCTGAAGCTCCAGCGGATTCTTCGGGTTGGTGATCAGTGTCACCTCAAACAGTCCGTCATTCATATCCACATTTTTTCCGGTGAGGTTCTTAAAACCGCCTACAGATCTGGAATTACTGATCATGCCGTAGATAAAATCATTCTCTACGGTCAGCTCATCGGAAGTTACTTTCAGATGATAGGATTTCACCTCAAAAAGCTGTTTCATCCCTTCCAGCACATAGGCCACATGTCCCAGGATATTTTTCAGATCCTGGTCTGTCTCATAGGAAACATTGGTAAACAGTCCAAACGCAGCCACATAGGCAAATGTCTGATTGTTAAATTTACCGATGTCGCAGTGGTAGATCTGCTCTTCCATGATCATGGACGCAGCTGCTGTCATACTCTTCGGCATAAACAGACTGTTGGCAAAATCATTGGTGCTTCCTGCAGGAATGTAGCCGATGGGTGTCCGGCTGCCCACTTCCACGATTCCGGTAACCACTTCATCCAGTGTACCATCACCACCACTGCAGGCGATCAGATCCACCTGATCCGCATATTCCTTCACCTGTTCATAAGCATCCTTCGGTCCCTGTGTGGCACGGATGATCACTTCGTACCCACCTTTGTTAAAGATATCCACAATGTCCAGCAGATGCGTCTTGATTCTTCCTTTTCCTGCTTTGGGGTTGAAAACAAAAAGCATTCTTTTTTTCATTATCCAATCCTCATTTCCCGAAATGATTCGTTATGTCTATTCTTTTACTATGATAAAAAAAACGATGTAAAATGTCAATCTTAAGTTTTTATATCTGGTCTTACCACAGACATTCGGAAATTTATAACAAAAAAAGTCCGAAAACCCAATAAAATTGAATCTTCAGACCTTTTGTTAAGTAGCGAGAGGGGGATTCGAACCCTCGACACCACGGGTATGAACCGTGTGCT
>NZ_JAAITI010000037.1 GCF_013304735.1 Blautia luti | reverse complement strand
CTGTATAAAATTTTCAATGTTCTTCAATTTAGCCTTGACTTTTTATTTGCAGGCTTTATTTAAAAGGATCTATACCTATAATCATGGTGTCTAAATCGGACACTCTGATCACATCTGATGATCGGCATTTTACTGTTTCCCGATTTTACCCCGATTTCGTTTCATTTCACTCCGTCCAGACAAAACCTCAAAAATTCCGGAACACGCATAAACACTGATTTCAAGCACAAAAAAACACCGTCCCCGCAGCTCCCATGTCTGCAAAAACAGTGCTTTTAGTGCGTCTTCAGGGGTTCGAACCCTGGACACCCTGATTAAGAGTCAGGTGCTCTACCAACTGAGCTAAAAACGCATATTTAATTGTTTGTCTTTCGTTTGTTTCGTTCCTCAAGACATGTTGTATTATACGTTATGGTTCGGTGAAAGTCAACACCTTTTTTTAATTTTTTTTATTTTTATCTTTTTTATTTTTTGTATCTTCATTTGATGCAATTTTGTTCAGTGTTTTTTCTATTTCTGACAGCGAATTTTTGATCTGGGATACCTGGCTGTTGATGCTGCGATTTACACTGTTGAGGTTTCGCCGGAAGGAACCGGATTTTCTTTTTTTCAAGCTTTCTTTCCCCCTTTTCCTTATTTATTATATGAAAACAGGCCGGTCAGTTTCCCGATCAGCCTGAAAAAAATCTTATTCACAACAAATTTAAAACTCTACGGACTTCCACCACCGCACAACCAGCACCACTGCAAGCGCCGCGGTCAGCAGATCCGAAATCGCCTGGGATGCCAGAACACCATGGTATCCGGCAACTCGAAGTGCCACATTCAGCACAATGGCAAAGATCACGCCCTGTCTGCTGACGGACAGGAGAAACGCTCCCACTGCCTGTCCTGCTGACTGGAAGGTACAGGTACTGATCAGCACAACTCCCATAAACACCATACCTGCCAGCTGCAGGCGCAGCATCAGTGCGCCGTTTTCCACAACCGAAGGATCACTCATAAAGATCCGCACCAGCTGCGGGGCAAAAAATCCAAGTACAGCCATCAGGACAAGAGCCAGCCCGCCCTCAAACAGATAGGCAAATTTCAGCGTTCCCTTCAGTCTCTCGCGGTTTTTCGCACCATAATTGTACCCGATCAGCGGCTGCCCGCCAAAAGCAAAGCCAACAAGCACCAGCGCCGCGATCATATTGATCTTCATGACGATACCCATAGCCGCAACTTTATCATCACCGAATCCCAACAACGCACGGTTGGTAAGAGCAATCCCGATACTCTGCATCAGATTTGTCACCGACGCCGGAATCCCAATTGCAAAAACCGCTCCGATTTCCGCCCCTGAAATATGAAAGCCCTTAGGGTTCACAGAGAGATTTCTGCTCTTCTTAATAAGAAACCACACGAAAAAAATATCCGTACATACATTTCCGATCACCGTAGCTGTGGCAGCACCTGCCGCACCCCAGCCAAGCCCGAAGATCATCACCGGGTCCAGAATGATATTCACAACCGCACCAAGCACAGAACCGATCATAGATGCTGTGGCAAAACCCTCTGTACGCAGCTGATTGGACGGCGTCAACGCCACAATGATAAACGGAGCGCCCAGTGCGATACAGGTATAATACTGAGAAGCATACTCCCAGGTTGCCTCACTTGCACCCAGCAACCCCAGAATAGGGCTTCGCAAAAGCATCAGAACAACGGTAACCACCACACCGCAGACAATGGCCCCATAAAAACTGAACACACTGATCCTCTTCGCATCCTCGAATTTCTTTTCCCCGAAAAGCCTGGAAATAAAAGAACTTCCGCCCAGGCCAAAAATATCTCCAAGGGCGATCATCAGCGTAAAGATCGGCGTACCCAGTGCAACACCCGCCACCAGATCCGTATTTCCGGTTCCCGCAATAAAATAAGTATCTACCATATTATAGATCAGCGAAATCACCATACTGAACACAACCGGAAGCGCCAGCTTAAAATACGCCTTCGGAATCGGATACTTTTCAAAAATCTCTTCCTGCATTTTATCGCCTCTATTTCTGTCTGATCACCATCTTGCAGATCGGATTACCCATGGAAGAAAACTTCTCCTCATACTCTGTCATCACATTTCCCTTAACCAGTTCCTCATCATGATGCAGATCAAATGTACAAACCTCCAGATTCCAGTCGGACTCCTTCACCTCTTCCAGAGAAAACTCAAATAACCCACGGTTATCCGTCTTAAATTCCACAGCCCCCTCTTTCTTCAGGACCTGCTCATATCTCTTCAGAAACTCCCTGGAAGTCAGCCTTCTCTTGGCATGACGGGCCTTAGGCCACGGGTCGGAAAAATTCAGATAAATCCCGTCAACCTCATCCTTCTCAAAAATCTCCGGCAGAAGCCTTGCATCCACACGGATAAACACCAGATTGGAAAACTTCTCCCCGGCTTCCTCAAGCTCCTCCCTCTTCTGCAGTGCCCGAAGCAGCACACTGTCATACATCTCAATTCCAACAAAATTCCTCTCAGGATGCAGACGCGCCATATCCATCAAAAAACGCCCTTTTCCCATGCCAACCTCAAGAAAAAGCGGTCTCTTCTCCCCAAAAACACTCTCCCACTTCCCCTTAAACCTCTCCGGCTCATCAATCACCCAATCACACTCCAAAATAGCATCCTTAGCCCCAGGAATATTACGTAATCTCATAAACAACCTCCAATTAATCTTCTTATAATATACAACTCAACTCATTACATCTCGCAGCCAGCAAGCTCAATCAGTCCCATCCATCTCCACCCTCACCAGCCACACCAACAAGAACGCCCTCGTGAATTTAATTCTCGTTCGATAAATAATAAAATTTCTCATTCACTATCATTCCTGAAAACCCCACATTCACACGACGTCCCAATACCCAACTATACATGTAATTCCCCCACCGTTGCAAGCAAAAAATAAAAAATCTTCCCATCCCCAGGCGACAGCAAAGCGCCTCGCCGTCCCCATCACCTAAATCGGCTCAACCTCCCGCATTCCAATACCGAAGAGTACAGAAATCCACATCGGCACAACCTCCCACATCCCCAACACCGCAGAATACAACCACAAGTCAACAACCTCCCGTCACCACAACCAAGAACTCCTTAAAAAAAAGCCCGAGGGGTGTGCAGAGGGGCCGTGGCTTTACGGCCCCTTTGCGGTTTTCATTTTTCCCCAAAAAAGAATATATCGTCTAATAAACAAATATTCTTTTTCCGTCTTTTTTTTGAACACATTTATTCAAACTTTGCAAAAAATTTAACAACTTTTTAGTTGTTTTTACCATAAAAAAGGTGTATCATATAAAAATCAATTATAAACAATAACCAAACAAGGAGGGCGCTATGGAACAAATCCTAAATAAGCTTTCGGAAATCGAAGCTACAGCCAATGCCATCATGCAGGACGCTGCGCGACAGAAACAGGCTCTCTCGGAAGAAGCAGAAAAACAGACGAAGGAATTCGACGCTTCACTTGAAAAAGAAACCAGCGACGAGATCCTGAAGATCCGTGAAGATCTGGCCCGCGAGAAAGACGCCCGGATCAATGAGCTTCGCACAGAAACCGAAGACCAGCTGTCCAGGCTGGACGCCTATTACGAAGCCAATCACGAAAGTCTTTGCAGTGAGCTGTTTCAGAAAATAACAGGCATCACCGAAACCTGAAGGGAAAGGAAGTGATTCAATGGGCACTGTCCTCTCATACAGCGGACTCTCCACCAAGATCCGCGCCATGCAGAGCAGGCTTGTGACAGATGAGCAGCTGGAAGAAATCGTTCAGCTTCACAATGTCCCCCAGGTAACAGCCTACCTGAAACGGACTCCCGAATATCAGAATATCTGGTCCGGTCTCGATGAAAATGACCTTCACCGCGGACAGATAGAAAAACTCCTGAAGAAATCCATCTTCCTGAATTTTTCAAGGCTTTACCACTTTGCAAACCAGGAACAGCGAACGTTCCTGTCGCTTTACTCGAAGCGTTATGAGATCCGCGTCCTGAAAGAAATCATGACGAATCTCTTTGACCACCGGGACACTGATCCCGTAGATATTTCTCCCTACCGCGATTTTTTCAAACATCATTCCAAACTGGACATTGACAGGCTTGCCGCCTGCACCAATATGGACGAATTTATTGCGGCACTGAAGGGAAATGATTTTTATATTCCGCTGTCCCAGGTCAACGAACGTGGAAATGCCACGCTTTTTGACTTCGGCATGGCACTTGACCTTTCGTATTTTTCACAGATCTGGAATGTGCGGAAGAAACTTTTTAAAGGTAACGATCTCAAGCAGATCACCAAGGCTTATGGCGAAAAATTCGACATGCTGAACCTGCAGTTCATCCAGCGCTCCAAACGCTGTTTTCAGATGGAACCGGCTGCTATTTACGCATTGCTGGTCCCCATGAACTACAAGCTCCGCAAAGAAGAGATCACCACCCTTGTGGAAGCCCCTACACCGGAAGAGTTCCGTCGTATCTTCAATGGAACTTATTATGGTAAGAAATACGAACAGCTGACCGTCGCCAGTCTGGAAGAATTTTATAACTATATTCTTCGCAGCATACTGGAACAGGAAGCACGCAAGGATCCCTACTCCGTGGCAGTCATCTATTCCTATTTATATCACAAAGAACATGAAGTCAACCGTCTGACCATTGCCCTTGAATGCGTGCGCTATGGCGTGGACCCAGAACAATCCCTGCGTTATATACGCAACGGTTAATAACCAGGAGGTAGCAACGTGATTGAAAAAATGAATTTTCTGAGCATCACCGGTCCCAAAGCAGATATCGACCGGGTTGTAAACACCTACCTGTGCAAGTACGAGATCCATCTGGAAAACGCTCTCTCAGAGCTGACCACAGTAGAAAGTCTGACGCCTTTCCTGGAGGTCAACCCCTACAGAGATGCCTTAAATTCCATCAATACCATTTATGAGGAGCTGAAAACTCCTCCGGCCACTTCCAACAGAAGCCCGGGTATTGAAACAGCACTTTCCACAGTAAAGGAGATCCGCTCCCAGGCGGATCAGCTCCAGAAGAAACAGTCCGAACTGGAAGAAACATGTTCCTCTCTGGAAGAGTCACTGCGGATCATACGTCCCTTCCGAAATATTGATTATGATATTTCATCCATACTTCATCTGAAGTATATCCATTTTCATTTCGGACGTATCGAGAAACAGTACTATGAGAAATTCAAGAAATATATTTACGACAATCTGAACACGATCTTCCTTAAATGCGATGAAGATGACCAATACGTCTGGGGCGTTTACTTTGTACCGAAGCATGAAGCGCACAAAATCGATGCCGCCTACTCTTCCATGCACTTTGAGAAGATCTTTGTGCCGGATAATTATACCGGAACTGCACAGCAGGCATTTTCAAGCGTAAGCAAACAATACGAGGATGCCCTGAAGCATCTGGAATCACAGAAACAGAAATACCAGAGATTTCTTGCGGATCAGGCAGAAACCATCGTTACCGCCAGAAACACACTTCTTCAGTTTTCCAGAAATTTCGATGTCCGGAAAGCGGCAGCCTGCACCGGAAAGCATGAAAATTTCTATATTCTCTGCGGATGGATGACAGAAGCCGACACCAGAGCTTTTCAAGCCGATATCTCATCCGACGAAAAAATCTTCTGCCTGGTAGACGGAGAAGATACCAATACGCCGGAGCACGACCAGAACCATCAGCCGCCAACCAAACTGAAAAATCCAAAACTTTTCAAACCATTTGAAATGTACGTAAAAATGTACGGACTTCCTGCTTACGGTGAAATGGACCCCACCTGGTTCGTTGCCATCACCTACTCCTTTATCTTCGGAGCCATGTTCGGTGATGCAGGACAGGGACTCCTGCTCTTTATCGGAGGATTGCTCCTGTACAAGCTGAAGCATATCGATCTTGCCGGAATCATCAGCTGCGCCGGAGTCTTTTCCACATTTTTCGGTCTGATGTTCGGAAGTATCTTTGGATTTGAGGATGTCATACCTGCTCTGTGGCTGCGGCCTGTGGACAGTATGACAACCATACCTTTTATCGGAAAACTGAATACCGTATTTATCGTTGCCATCGGCTTCGGCATGGGAATCATCCTCCTGTGTATGGTTTTCAACATCATCAATTCCTTTAAGACGCATGATGTTGAAAAAACCTGGTTTGACACCAACGCTGTGGCAGGACTTGTATTTTATGGCTCCGCAGTTCTCTGCATCGGACTCTTTGTATCCGGGCATGCAGTTCCGGGTGGTGCAGTCGTTGCCATTATGTTTGGTTTACCGCTGCTTCTTATTTTCTTCAAGGAGCCTCTTACAAACCTGGTAGAAAAAAAGGCCGAGGTTATGCCAAAAGAAAAAGGCATGTTTATCGTACAGGGTATCTTTGAACTGTTCGAGGTTATCCTGAGCTACTTTTCCAATACACTCTCCTTCGTGCGTATCGGTGCTTTTGCAGTCAGCCACGCAGCTATGATGGAGGTTGTACTTATGCTTGCAGGCGCGGAGAACGGCAGTCCGAACTGGATCGTCATCATTCTCGGAAACCTGTTCGTATGCGCTATGGAGGGCCTGATCGTAGGTATCCAGGTACTCCGTCTGGAATATTACGAAATGTTCAGCCGTTTTTACAAGGGCAGCGGACGGAAATTCGAGCCGTTCTGCTCCAAAAACAAATAAAATGCCAGAGTCGGAACGCATTCTGATCCGGGCATTCAATTAAACGAATATTAAGGAGGTCATCATCATGACAGTCATTACACAGATCACAATCGCAGTTGCACTTGTACTCAGCATCATTCTTCCATTTGGTTATTATCTTCTCGGCGAAAAAAGCCGCGGCCGCTACAAAACAGCTCTTGGTGTCAACGCCTTTTTCTTCTTTGGGATCATGCTTGTCGCCATTGCCGTAACATTTGCAGGCGGAGCTTCCGTACAGGCTGCTACAGGCGCTGACGCAGGCCTTGCAACAGGTATGGGTTACATCGCAGCAGCACTTGTTACCGGACTTTCCTGTATCGGTGGTGGTATTGCCGTTGCCAGTGCGGCAAGCGCAGCCCTTGGAGCAATCAGTGAAGATCAGAGCATCCTTGGTAAATCTCTTATCTTCGTAGGTCTTGCCGAAGGTGTTGCTCTTTATGGACTGATCATCTCCTTCATGATCCTGGGTAAACTTTGATATGAAAATGTATCTGATCAGTGACAATATTGATACTCTGACAGGAATGAGACTGGCCGGTGTAGAAGGTGTGATCGTCCATGAACACGACGAGTTGAAAGAAGCCCTGGAACGCGCCATCGCAGACAAAGAGATCGGAATCATACTCCTGACCGAGAAATTCGGCCGGGAGTTTCCTGAGATCATCGATGATGTCAAACTTCATCACAAAACACCTCTCATCATTGAAATTCCTGACAGACATGGTACCGGCCGCAGGCCTGATTTCATTACTTCTTATGTAAATGAGGCCATCGGATTAAAATTATAGGCAGGTGATATTATGACAATCGAAGAGAAGCTTACACACTTCTATGACACCTCCGTGGAAGAAGCCCGCCGTCAGGCGGAAAAAGATGTCCAGGCGCACAAAGACTCCCTGGATACCGCACTGGAGGAACATAAAAAAATGTCTCTGGAAAACGCCGCCAGCTCCCGTAAAGCCGAGATCGCAAACGCAAAGCGTGAGATCAACAAGGCACTTTCCGCAGAGCAGCTTCACATCCGGCGTGACTGGACTGCCAGACAGAGCCGCTTAAAAGAAAAACTTTTTGCAGAAGTCCGGGAACAGATCCTGAAATTCATGGAATCTTCCCGTTATGAAGAATATCTTTGTACAAAAATTGAAGAAGCTGTCTGCTTCGCGGAACACGATGAGATCCAGATCTATCTTTCAAAAGAAGATGAACCTCGTCTGAAATCTCTCACTGTAAAAACCGGCTTTCCGCTGAAGCTTTCCGACGAGTCCTTTATCGGCGGAATCAAGGCGATCATCCCTGAAAAAAACATCCTCATAGACAATTCCTTTGAGGAAGGTTACCAGGCAGCTTACAGAGAATTCAAATTTGACGGAGGTCCAGCACATGAGTAAAACAGGTATTATCTACGGTGTTAACGGTCCTGTTATCTACTTAAAGGGCGACACCGGATTCAAGATCTCCGAGATGGTCTATGTAGGCCCTGAAAAACTGGTAGGCGAAGTCATCGGTCTTAAGAAACATATGACCACCGTACAGGTTTTTGAGGAAACTACCGGACTGAAACCCGGAGAAACCGTGATCGGAACAGGAGACGCCATTTCCGTTCTCCTTGGTCCGGGAATCATCCACAATATTTTTGATGGTATCCAGAGACCTCTGGCAGAGATTGCACAGGCCTCTGGAAAATATATTTCCCGTGGTGTCAGCGTTGACTCTCTTGACACCGAAAAAAAATGGGAAACACACATTACAGTAAAAGAAGGCGATGTCATCGGCGCAGGTACGGTTATCGCCGAGACACAGGAAACCGCTTCTATCCTTCACAAGTCCATGGTTCCGCCGACGATCACACACGGAACCGTTATCCATGCCGTTCCTGACGGAGCTTATACGGTTCTGGAACCCATCGTTACCGTTCGTCTTGATGACGGAACTGAAAAAGAACTGGCACTTGCACAGAAATGGCCGATCCGTGTGCCGAGACCGACCTACAAACGTTTCCCGGCAAGCGTTCCGCTTCTTACCGGCCAGCGTATCCTGGATACTCTTTTCCCGATTGCCAAGGGCGGCACTGCTGCTGTTCCGGGAGGATTCGGAACCGGAAAAACCATGACCCAGCACCAGATCGCCAAGTGGTCTGACGCAGATATCATCATCTACATCGGCTGTGGTGAGCGTGGAAACGAGATGACACAGGTTCTTGAGGATTTCAGCAAACTGATCGACCCGAAATCCGGAAACCTGATGATGGACAGAACCACCCTGATCGCCAACACTTCCAACATGCCGGTTGCAGCCCGTGAGGCTTCCATCTACACCGGCGTTACCCTTGCAGAATATTACCGTGATATGGGTTACGACGTAGCGATCATGGCAGACTCCACATCCCGATGGGCCGAGGCTCTCCGAGAGCTTTCCGGACGTCTGGAGGAGATGCCAGCAGAGGAAGGTTTCCCTGCATATCTGGCAAGCAAACTTTCCGCATTCTATGAGCGTGCGGGAATGATGCAGAACCTGAACGGAACAGAAGGTTCCGTCTCCATTATCGGTGCGGTTTCCCCTCAGGGCGGCGACTTCTCCGAGCCTGTTACACAGAATACGAAACGATTTGTCCGCTGCTTCTGGGGACTGGACAAGGCCCTTGCTTATGCCCGCCATTTCCCTGCTATCCAGTGGCTGACCAGTTACAGCGAATATCTGGAGGACCTGACTCCCTGGTACAGAGAGCATGTTTCCCCAAAATTCGTCTACGACAGAAACCAGATCATGGCAATCCTCAATCAGGAAAGTTCTCTTATGGAAATCGTCAAACTGATCGGAAGCGACGTTCTTCCGGATGACCAGAAACTGACGCTGGAGATCGCCAGAGTCATCCGTCTGGGTTTCCTGCAGCAGAACGCTTTCCATCAGGAAGACACCAGCGTTCCTATGGAAAAACAGTTCCTGATGATGGAAACCATCCTCTATCTCTACGAGAAATGCCGTGCTCTTGTAAACCGTGGCATGCCGGTTTCCGTACTGAAAGAGGATAAGATCTTTGAACGTATCATCGCCATCAAATACGAAGTTCCAAACAAAGAACTGGAGCGTTTTGATGAATATCATAAAGATATCGACCGCTTCTACGACAACGTACTGGAAAGAAACGGTTAAAGGAGGGATCAGTTTATGGCAATCGAATATCTTGGCCTGAGTGAAATAAACGGCCCTCTTGTTGTCCTTGAGGGTGTCAAAAACGCATCTTACGAGGAGATCGTGGAATTCCACATGGAAGACGGCACACAGAAGATCGGCCGTATCGTGGAAATCTATGAAGACAAGGCTGTTATCCAGGTTTTTGAGGGAACTGATAATATGTCCCTCGGCAATACACACACACGTCTTACCGGACATCCTATGGAGATCGGGCTTTCCCCGGAGATCCTGGGACGTACCTTTAACGGTATCGGCCAGCCCATTGACGGACTTGGCGAGATCACACCGGAAGTCAGCCTGAATATCAACGGACTTCCGCTGAACCCGGTAACCCGTGAATATCCGCGAAACTATATCAACACCGGCATCTCCGCCATCGACGGACTGACCACCCTGATCCGCGGCCAGAAGCTGCCGATCTTTTCCGGAAACGGTCTTCCTCATGACAAGCTGGCTGCACAGATCGTTCAGCAGGCTTCCCTTGGCGCAGACTCCGATGAGAAATTCGCTATTGTTTTTGCAGCAATGGGCGTTAAATACGACGTAGCCGAATTCTTCCGCAGGACCTTCGAGGAAAGCGGTGCTTCCGACCACGTTGTAATGTTTCTGAACCTTGCCAACGACCCGGTTGTAGAGCGTCTTCTGACACCGAAGATTGCCCTCACTGCTGCTGAATATCTTGCTTTTGAAAAAGGCATGCACATTCTGGTTATCCTGACTGACATCACCTCCTTCTGCGAGGCTATGCGAGAGGTTTCCTCCTCCAAAGGTGAGATTCCTTCCCGAAAAGGTTATCCGGGATATCTGTACAGTGAACTGGCAACTCTTTACGAGCGTGCGGGAATCGTCCGTGGAGGCACCGGTTCTGTAACCCAGATCCCGATCCTGACCATGCCAAACGACGACATCACCCACCCGATTCCTGACCTTACCGGATATATCACCGAGGGCCAGATCGTACTGGACCGTCAGCTTCATGGACAGGCGATCTACCCGCCGATCAACGTTCTGCCGTCCCTGTCCCGTCTGATGAAGGACGGTATCGGTGAAGGCTTCACACGTGCCGACCATCAGGATGTTGCCAACCAGCTCTTCTCCTGCTACGCAAAAGTAGGCGATGCAAGAGCCCTGGCATCGGTTATCGGCGAAGACGAGCTTTCTCCGCTGGATAAGCAGTACCTTGTATTTGGAAAAGCTTTTGAGGCAGAGTTTGTGGGACAGTCTGAGACAGAAAACCGAAGCATCATTGAAACTCTGGATAAAGGCTGGGAACTTCTGGGACTTCTCCCAAGAGAAGAACTCGACCGTATCGATACCAAAGTTCTGGATCAGTATTACAGAGAAACCGTCCGTTAGTGAGGTGATTTTATGGATCCGAATACCTTTCCCACCAAGGGAAATCTCATACTTGCAAAAAATTCTCTGGCCCTTTCTAGACAGGGCTATGAGCTTATGGACAAAAAGCGTAATATCCTGATCCGTGAAATGATGGAGCTGATCGACCAGGCAAAGGATATCCAGGCCCAGATTGATGAGACTTTCCGCACCGCCTACGCTGCTTTGCAGAAAGCAAACATGGAGATCGGAATCGCTTTTGTAGATCAGATCTCCCATACCGTTCCTGTGGAAAATTCCATCCGGATCAAAACCAGGAGTGTCATGGGAACCGAGATCCCGCTTGTGGAATACGATAAAAAAGCCGGCAATACACCGACCTACGCCTACTACAGCACCAAGCTGTCTCTGGACGAGGCCAAGGCAGCCTTCGAGCGTGTAAAAGAGCTGTCCATTCAGCTCTCCATGATCGAAAACGCAGCCATCCGTCTTGCCACCAACATCAAAAAAACACAGAAGCGTGCCAACGCCCTGAAAAACATCACCATCCCCAGATATGAAACTCTCACCAGGGATATTACCAATGCCCTGGAAGAAAAAGAGCGTGAAGAGTTTACCCGTCTGAAGGTGATCAAACGTATGAAACAGGGAGGATAAGCAGATTTATCCACACTTATCCACACCTGAAAATGACTTTTCAACACGTTACAGTGCCCGTTTTATCCGGGCACTGTTCTTTTTTTGCTCACATTTCCATACATCTGATAGTGTTCCTTTTGAATAGATTAGTTTTACAAGAATTTATTTATTGTTTTCTGATTATTCATTTTTATTCTTTTGAATTATGTCTTTTTTGTAAAATATTCTATGATATTTAGAATTTAAAAATGTCAATAGTTTTAAAAATATTTTTAACGTTTTTTACAGATTTATCATTTTACACAAAACATACGTTTCATTTTATTTATGTAAATCAGGTCATCCACATTGTTATCCTTGTGGATAATGTGGATAATTTTGTGTATAACTTGATTATTAGCGGATTTGCGGATTTTTGTCATGTGGAAAACTTTTTGGAAAGTTTTTCACTTATCCACCATGATTCGACAGGTTTTGTGCATATTGCCAGAATGGTATTTTTCAGCCCGATTATGCCCGCAATTGCCCGCAGTCAGGCAGATATTCTTAAACCGTATGCCTATTGACATCCAGCTCATTTTTTGTTAAGGTGAAGGCACTAAAACAACGTGTGGATTTTTCAGTTCCGACTTTTTTCGCCACACAATCTGCCCCATTCAGAAGGGACAGGTTGTGTGGCTTTTATTGTGTAAAAAAGCACGCTCTGTTTCCCACACCTGATATCCATACGATTCTGATATAAAGGAGGATTTTTCATGAACGACACATTTATGAAGGAAAAACCTGTAGGTCCGCTGCTGGCATCCATGGCTCTGCCTATGGTCTTTTCCATGCTTGTAAACTCGCTGTACAACATTGTGGACAGTTTCTTTGTAGCGCAGATCAGTGAACAGGCCATGGCTGCCCTTTCCCTGGTCTATCCGGTTCAGAACATGATCAACGCCGTTGCCATCGGCTTTGGAATCGGAATCAACGCTAGAGTCTCCTACCACCTTGGTGCAGGAGACAAAAAAATGGCAGACACAGCCGCAACCCACGGTTTTCTCCTGTCTGTAATCCACGGTTTTCTGATGACTGTAATCAGCATTGCCGTTATGCCCGCGTTTCTTCGGATGTACACGCAGGATGAAACCGTAATCCGGATGGGACTGGAATATTCCACCATCGTTTTCCTGTTTTCCACAGTAATTACCATCAGCCTTTTCTTTGAAAAACTTTTCCAGGCTGTGGGAAGAATGAAAGTGTCTATGATCGCCCTGCTGGTGGGATGTATCAGTAACATCATCCTGGACCCGTTCCTGATCTGGGGAATCGGATTTTTCCCGAAAATGGGAATCCAGGGTGCGGCTCTGGCCACAGGCATCGGTCAGGTGCTCACCATTGTGGTATATATGGCCTTTTATATTCTGAAGCCTATTCCGGTACGCGTAACGCCAAAAGCTCTGAAAGCAAGCAAAGAAACGGATCTCAGCCTGTATGCCATCGGTGTTCCCGCAATCCTGAACCTGGCACTGCCATCGTTCCTGATCTCCTTTCTAAATTCTGTACTGGCCGCCTATTCAGACAGTTACGTGGTAATTCTTGGCATTTATTATAAACTACAGACCTTCCTGTATCTTCCGGCCAATGGTATCATTCAGGGAATGCGTCCGCTGATCGGCTACAACTTCGGTGCCCGGGAAATGAAACGTGTGAAAAAAATTTTCCGGCTGACACTGGAATCCAGCTGTGTGATCATGCTTCTTGGAACCATCATCTGTCTCCTGGCCTCCACACAGCTTATGAACCTTTTCACCAACACCCCGGAAACCATAACAGCAGGTTCCAAAGCTCTCAGGATCATCAGCGCAGGTTTCCTTGTTTCCGCAGTCTCTGTTACCACCTCCGGTGCCATGGAAGGCCTGGGAAAAGGCACACAATCCCTCGTGATCTCCCTTTTCCGCTACGTCATCGTTATCATGCCAGTAGCCTGGCTTTTATCCCGCTTCCTGGGCCCCACAGGCGTATGGAACGCCTTCTGGATCACAGAGGTGTTTACTGCCATAGTATCCGTCACAGTTTACCGGAAAACCCTGAAAAAAGCATAGTATAATCCACAGAAAAAAGACTTCGGTTCCACCCGTCTCAACACAGGCAAAACCGAAGTTTTTTCTTATCTGTCACTTATTCTCTATTCCACAAACGTACCAACTGCAGCCGGAGCCCGGTAATTATAGTCGGAAACCTTGATACCCGTAGCTGCTGTACTGGCGTGAACGATCTTGCCATCACCAATATAAAGAGCCACATGGTCAATCCCACCATCACCATAAAAAACCAGATCACCAACTTCAATATTGGAAACATCCTTCTTCTCGGAAGCCGCACACTGAGCCGCCGCAACACGAGGCAATTCATACCCAAACTGTGCAAACACAGACATTACAAACCCTGAACAATCCGCCCCATTAGTCAGACTCGTCCCCCCATAAACATAAGGATTTCCCACAAACTGCAATGCAAAATCCACAATCTCCTGCCGCTTCGCCAACCGCTCTTCCTCAGCCTTACGCGCAGCCTCCTCAGCAGCCTTACGCTCCTCTTCCGCTTTACGCGCAGCCTCAGCAGCCGCCTCCGCCTCAAGCCTCTCCTGTGCAATCACCTCAGCCTCAGCCTTCGCCTCCTGATAATCCTGCACCTCAGAAACCGTCTTATCCGCCAGAGCACTAGCCAAAGCAGAAATAGAATCCGCTCCGTCCGAGAAATCATCCTCCATGGAAAGCTCCTCCACCACTCCATCCGTCACAGAACTGACATCCGAAGCACCCAGAACAGAACACGGAACCGCCCCCACAAGAACAGCACTCAGAACAACAGCAGCAAATTTCTTATAAAACATAAAAATAAAAACTCCTCTCAGAAAACCACGCAGCAACACATACACTCATTCAGTCAGACATACACAATCCATTTCGCCACGCTCATCACTCGTTCATTTGTTACAATTTTGTTAAATTTGTTACGCAAGTGTGTATCCTACCATAAAAACTTACACCTGTCAAACCCTTTCACAAAACCTTCACACACTAAATCCGCCATCCAACGCAACGCCAACACCCCATCCCTACCGTCAGACACCAGGAAACTCAGCCTTTCCTCCCAGCCATCCAGCGAAGCGCTGATGGCTCATCCAACTCCCAGGAATCCACTCCCCCCTAGCACTCATCACCCTCTCACTTCCACCAAAAGCCCCACACAGCCACCACTACCTCCCGCCCGGAGCAAACCAGCACCCGTCTCCCTGGCGTCCGTCGTCCGTCAATCCGCACTTCGGTCTGCAACCCACTCCGTACAAAAAAGAGCATCCCCTGCAGCCCATACCCAGGCCACAAGGAACACTCTCCCAACTTCCGTCAAACAAATATAAAAATATAATCAGATATAACTCATAAACCCCTTCCCAACAACCTCACTACTCTTAGTAACCATCAAAAACGCCTGCGGATCCACCTCATCAATAAACCTCTGCAGCAACACCGCCTGTCCCACATCAACCACAGTCAGAATAATCTTCTTATCCTTATGGGTATAAACACCCTCCCCATGATAAACCGTAGCACTCCGGTTCAACTCCTTCATAATAAACTCACAAATTACATCCGGCTTACTGGAAATAATCGTAAAATACTTATTCAGCTTCATCCTCTCAATCGACTTATCAATCAACAACGTCTTAGCCATAAGCCCCAGCACAGAACAAAGCCCCGTAGTAAGATCAAACACCATAAACGAAACAACAACAATCGCACAATCCACCAAAAACAGTGCACCCGAAATATTCATAGTCGAATACTTCTTAATAATCATCGCCACAATATCCGTGCCACCACCCGAAGCATTCTCAAAAAACAGCAGCGCCGCAGCCAACGCCGGCAAAATGATCGCAAAACAAAGCTCCAGCATAATATTCCCGGTCAGAGCCTTATCCATTGGAAAAACCTTCTCAAACACATTCAGAAGCAAAGAAGAAACAACCGTAACATAAGCCGTCTTCACTCCAAAATCCCGTCCAAGAATAATAAACCCAATCACCAGCAAAATAAGATTAATCACCAGGTTGATCTGAGCAGACGTCATCGGAATAAAATGCGAAAATACAACCGCCATACCCGAAACACCACCAAAGGAAAAATTATTCGGGAACTTAAACACATAAATCCCCACATCCATCAGAACAACAGCAAATGTGATAATGATATACTCCATCATACGCTTTGGTATCAGATTTTTCATTAAAAAATATCCTCCTGATCTCCTCAAATAATTTTCACCGGTAACTACCGGTCAAAACCAGCAATCCCCTCATCCTCTTCGTTTATCATACCTTATATCACCAAAAATGCAAATAAAAAAAGACAGAGAAAAATACATTTCCCTGTCCCTTATATCAACGATCACGATCAACCACAGCTTACAGCCCGAAAAACCTCTCCAGAAATTCCGCCACACCATCATGATCGTTATCTCCGGTCACCTCATTAGCTGCATTCTTTACATACTGTTTGGAATTGCCCATAGCAACACCAATACCTGCACCCTCCAGCATTTCCAGATCATTCTCATTGTCTCCGAAAGCGATCACATGCATCCGGTCAATACCAAGCTTTGTGCGAAGCATAGCAAGACCCACACCCTTGTCCACGCCTGCTGCATTAAATTCCGCATTGCCGCTGATGGAAGTAGTCACTGCCACATCATCCAGATCCTTCCATTTCTCACGAAGTGCCCTGCTGGTCTCCATATCATCAAAATAAATATTGATCTTCTCTGCCTGATCCAGAATATCTTTCTGATGATAAAAATCCTTAACATATACATGTCTGCTGAGAAAATAATCTACAAAAGTTTTTTCCAGCAGAGCTTTATCCGCTACAGATACCACATAATCCCTGGCATCTGCATCAGAATAGGCGATTCCGTTTGCATATGCCTCTGCGATCCAGCCCTTTACGCCACTGTTCTCCACGTCTTTCAGGATTTTGCTCACCATTCCTTCTGGCATGGTTTTCCGCCAGATCATCTCATTTTTATCGTAGTCCCAGACAACGCAGCCGTTTTCCACGATTCCCCATTTCACTCCCTCAAGCACGGAAAATTCCTGGGGGATCAGTTCTCTGGTCCTTCCTGTTGCCGGCACTACATAGTGTCCGTCATCGATCAGCCTCTGCAAAACATTTCTTGTTCTCTCGGAAATCTTATTGACACTGTTCAGAAGCGTTCCGTCCATATCTACTGCAATGATGTATTTCTCCATAAATCCTCCCGTACAGGAATTACCGGATCCTCATCATAAACGCCTCGTATGGTCTTAAATCCTCTTTGATTCCTGTTCTGTCTTTATAGTTTACGATTTTGATATCCGCTTTATCGGACACATATCCTGCAAGGCTTTCTGTACTTACTGTATCCTCAGAAAGGTTTGCAACCACGATCCACTGCTCTTTGTCGGAAGTTCTCAGGTATGCAAAGATCTTCTCGTCTTCCGGAAGAAGAAGCTGATAATTGCCTTCTGTGAGAAGCTCCTCCTCATGACGCAGCCGGATCAGATCTTTATAATAATAAAACACGGAGTCATTTTTTTCCAGAGCTTTTTTTACATTGATCTCCTGATAACGGTCGGAAATACGGAACCATGGCCTGCCGGTTGTAAAGCCTGCGTTCTCACTGTCATCCCACTGCATCGGAACTCTGGCATTGTCACGGCTCTTGTTCCATACAGCCTTGCGGAAATCATCTTCAGAGATGGTTTTGTTCTTAATAACAAGATCCTGGTACGCATTACGTACCTCGATATCCTCGTACTCATCCAGCGGGAACTGTACATTTGTCATACCGATTTCCTCGCCCTGATATACATAAGGAGTTCCCTGCATGCCGTGGAGAACAGTAGCATAAGCTTTTGCACATTCCTCACGGTAAGTGGTGTCATTTCCCCATCTGGAGATCACACGTGGCTGGTCATGGTTTTCGAAGTACAGAGCATTCCAGCCTTTACCATAAAGCTTGTTCTGCCAATCGGTCATAACACGTTTCAGCTCGCGGAGATCAAAAGGTTTCAACGCCCACTTGCGGTTTACAGAACCGAGAATGCGGTCAATGTTCATATGCTCGAATGTGAAGATCATGTTCAGCTCTTCCCTCGTCGGATCTGTGAAAAGTCTTGCAACTTCCGGTGTGGAACCTGGTGCCTCGCCAACCGTCATACAGTCATATTTGGAAAGTACTTCCTGGTTCATCTCATGGATAAACTCATGAAGTCTCGGTCCGTTGCTGTGATATTTTCCTGTGTAATACTTACGGTCATCGGTCTTCGGGTAATCCGGGAAGGACTGGTCTTTGGAGATGGATGCGATCACGTCCATTCGCCATCCGTCAGCTCCTTTATCCATCCAGAATTTCATCAGATCATAGATTTCCTTACGGACAGTTTCATTTTCCCAGTTGAGGTCCGGCTGTTTTTTGCTGTAGAAATGAAGGTAATACTGGCCACGCTCTTCGTCATATTCCCAGGCACTTCCGCAGAAACTGGAACCCCAGTTGTTTGGCTCACTGCCATCTGCTTTCGGGTCTTTCCAGATGTAATAATCACTGTATTTGTTGTCTTTTGATTTCCGGCTTTCCACGAACCATGCATGCTCATCGGAAGTGTGGTTGACAACAAGGTCCAGAACGATCTTGATGCCATGTTCGTGAGCTTTTTTGATCAGCTCATCCATGTCCTCGTTGCTTCCGAAACCTGCATAAATTTTCCGGTAATCACTGATATCGTAACCGTTGTCGTCCTGTGGGGAGTCAAAAACAGGGCTGAGCCAAATCACGTCGATTCCAAGGTTCTGAAGGTAGGGAAGTTTTTCAATAATACCCTGAAGATCACCGAAGCCGTCTCCGTTGGAGTCCTTAAAGCTTCTTGGATAAATCTGATATACAACGGAATTTTTCCACCAATCTTTCATTTTTCTGTGTCTCCTTCGTTATTTTTGGCTTTTTTATAGGCGGACCGATCGGGCCCGCCTTTTTGCAGTTCTGATTTTATCCTTATCTTTAAGGCTTATGCAATTCCGAGAAGAGAGAGAAGGATGCTCAGGATGATAACACCAATGATCAGAACTGTGATGCTGATATTTTTCTTTTTCAGCAGGTAGTAACACAGAAGTGTCAGTCCAAGGGGAACAATGCCGATAAAGATCTGATCCAGCATGTTCTGGAGGTTCAGAACAGATTCACCTTTCATCGTGAGTTCATAAGTGGAGTTAAAGGTTACCATGCTGGCAGTCATACCGCCGACCATGATCAGACCTACAATGCTGGCAGCCTTTGTCAGGATGTTCATAAGACCGCTTGCATAAACCTTCTGGATGTATTCGGAACCAAGTTTGTATCCCAGGAATGTTCCGTAATATTTCACAAGAATAGACGGAATGTTGAAAAGAAGCAGGAACACGATCGGTGCCAGAACGTTTCCGGATGCACCAAGTCCTACTGCGATTCCGGCTGCGATTACACGGAGAACGCCCCAGAAAATGGAATCACCAATACCTGCCAGAGGTCCCATCAGGGAAGATTTCACCGCGTTGATGGAACTTGCGTCAAAATCTTTCTGCTCGCTGTTTTTCTTCTCCATGGATGCCACAAGACCCATGATGAATGTAGATAAGGTGATGGTTGTATTGAAGTAGGACATACTTCTTGTGAGGGCAGCTTTTTTGCCTTCCTCATCGTTTTTGTAAAATTTGTTGATAAACGGCATCAGGGAATAGCAGAAACCGGAAGCTCCCTGTTTTGCCGGGCTTACTGCCGCATACAGAGTAAAGGAACGCCAGAACGCTTTTCTCAGCATTTTTCTTTCATCTGCAGGAATGGATTTCGTTAAATTACTCATGAGAAAAATTCCTCCTCTTCTTCGTCAAGATATTCGTCAGAACCACCGGCCGGTGAAACTGCTACTCTCTGTGCTGCAAGCTGGTTCAGCTTGTAATCGTTCATACCAATGGAAATGGCAATGATCACACCGATCACGGCAAGGGCGATCAGCGGAAGGTTTAAGTATGCTGCAAGGACAAATCCCAGGAAGTAGAACATGCAGATCTTGTTGTCCCAGAGCATTTTCATCAGCATCGCCATACCTACTGCCGGAAGAAGTCCGCCGCAGACGGTCAGGCCATTCATAACAACATCCGGGATCGCATCCAAAAGTGCGCTGACTGCGTCAGATCCAAACAGGATTCCGAAGAATGCGAACAGGGAATACAAAAACCAGTTTACAGCCCAGAGTCCGTAATGAAGGGCGACGATCTGTTTCTCCTTGCCCTCTGCTGCCAGACGGTCGAAGGTTTTTGCAAACATACCTACAATAAAGATGTAGAGAACGGTCTTGATCTGAAGACCAAGGATACCAATTGGAAGTGCCAGTGTAAGAGCTACCTCAGAACCTTTGCCAAGCATGATGGCAAAAGCAGTTCCTACGGCTGTGGCGATTCCGGGTTCTGCCGCGGAAGCACCGCCGATATTTACAACTCCCATGAATACGGCTTCCAGTGAAGCTCCGATGATCACTCCTGTGTGAAGATCTCCAAGGAACAGACCTACCAGCGGTCCGATGACGATCGGACGGTTCAGCATGGTAAATCCGATCAGCTCTGCACCGCCGACACAGATGAATACGGCAAGTGCTACAAGAAATGCGTTTAACATTTTTTCTTTCCTCCCTTTTTTGTTACGTTTTACTTATTCCGTGGATATTCACATTCCACGATCTGCATTCCGATAACTATTACGTTTATTCTTTTTTATATGCATCAGTTTAATTTATCAAGCACATCCTTCACAAGTTTCTGCTCATCATTCGGTACCTGCTGCATACAGGTCTTCGGGTCAAGGGCAACCAGGTCTTTCAGCGCCTGCTGCTCTGTTTTTGTCAGCATGATGGTCGGTGTCAGGACAAGTTTCTCGGAAACATCGATTCCATCGAAACGTCCGGTATTTCCTACATTGAGGAATCCGATCTCGCCAACGCTCTGTCTTACTTTCAATGCATCTTTTACGGTTCTTGTGAGAACCAGGATACGCATCTTGGATGCTTTCGGGTTATTTAAGATACGGATGGCTTCGTCCACCGGTTTGATCAGGGATTTAATTCCGCCAGGTACTGCCATTTTCAGCGCCATTTTCTGGGTATTGTCGTTGGCTGCCTCATCATTGGCTACCACGATTCCCTGTACTGCCAGCTGCTTGGTCCAGGTCATGGCAACCTGTCCGTGAATCAGACGGTCATCTACACGAAGTGCGGTGATCTTTGCTGTGGAATTGTCGTAGGACTGCGGGGCCGGTGCTTTTTTCGGTGCGGATTTCTCTGCAGCTGGTGCAGCATTTTCTTTTGCCGGAGATTTTTTCTCCCCGCCCAGATCTACCACCTGAAGTTCTTCCCTTGCGTCATCGATGAACTCCTGGATCTCTTCCTCTGTTACATCGTCATCTGCCATCATCACCTGCATCAGGACAGGAAGGTTGGTTCCTGTGATCAGCGTAACATTTTCTTTCTGGCTGTATCCCAGAAGTTTCTGGTTTACGCTTCCTCCCATCAGGTCTGTGAAAACGAAAATCCTGTCGTTTTCATGCTGTGCGAAATATTCTTCAAACTTTTTCTCCACATTGTCTTCCGGTGTTACGTAAGCGTCGATGGTTGTGATCTCGGCCATTTTTCCAACGATCAGTTCTGCTGTGTAACGGATACCGGAGGCCATTTTTCCATGTGTGGCGATCAGAATCTGTTTCATCTGGTATTCACTCCTTCTGTACTCTTTCCCTTTGGTTATGTACCTAACCTTTATGTTCACACTATAACATCAAAGATAGGTTGTGTAAATAGGTTATGTACATAACCTATTATTGTGACAAGTTCGAAATTATGGTTTTGTGCAGGTTTCACATAGATAATTTTACCAAAAAAAGCCGAAAATACTCTGGCTGTCAGATACTGACAGTTCCCGTATATTTCGGCTTTTGACATTTTTATTCTGTTTAATTCTCATCCTGCGGCTGTAACGACTTCCGCGGTATCAGTGTAACCGGAAGCTCGATCTCATTCTCCCGCTCTTTCTCCACACCGTTGATCCGCTCCATCAGGATCTCCACCGCAAGGGAAGCTTTCTGCTCCACATTCTGGCTGATCGTGGTCAGCCTTGGCACGGAAAATTCCGCATAGCTGATATTATCGTATCCTGCGATTCCAATCTCCTCCGGGATTTTCACTCCACGGCTGCTGAAAAAGCTGATCGCCTCCAGCGCATAAAGATCTGACAGGAAAAACAGGGCAGTCTTCGGTTTTTTCCGCTGGATCAGCCACGCATAGCTTTCTTTTCGTTTGGCGTAGTTCATTCCAAGAGCGGTAAACTGCACCTTCTGCTTTTTCCCTGCAAATTCTTTCGCTGCACGCTGGGCACCCATGTAACGGAAATGATCCACACCATTGTCACGGCCTGCACAGACCTGGATATGCTCATAACCGCATTCCAGGAGATATTTTGTCATAAGGTAACCGCCGCTCTCGTCGTCCAGTCCAATATTCAGGACATGGTTTTCCTGGCCTGCGTCAAGCTCGCCGTAGGCATCAATGGAAACGATGGGCTTGTTGATCAGCTGATAGATTTTTTCGCAGTTACTTTTGCTGAAAGAGATGGCAATGACGCCGTCCACATCCCAGCCCATGACCATCTGAAAGATCTTGTCCGTATCTTTTGCAGAATAGAGCATCAGATAGTAGCCAAGTTCCTGCACGTATTTCTCAATAAAACCGATGATCTTTCCGTAAAAAGGATCTCCGATAACAGAATCCTTGAAGTCTTTATGATAATTGATCACAACTGCGATCAGCTGAGATTTCTCCTTATTGAGAACTCTCAGTCCCATTTTCTGGACATATCCCATTTCCCGGATAAGATTCTCGATCTTCTCAATGTTTGCAGGAGATACTTTTTTTGTTTTTCCATGTATGACGTTGGAAACAGTTGTTGTGCTTACACCTGCTCTCTGCGCGATTTCCTTAATGGTTGCCATTGTCTGTCCTCCAGAGATATTTCTGTGCGGAAGCCACTGCATTGGCTCCGTCTGAAACAGCAGTTACTATCTGGCGAAGTGCCTTGGTACGAATATCCCCCGCTGCAAAAACCCCAGGTGCGCTGGTAACACCATCTTCTCCTGCACAAATATATCCGTTTTCATCCAGCTTAAGCTGGTCTTTTACAAGTGCCGTGCTGGGAACAATGCCTACTGCGATAAAAACGCCGTCTGCTTTCAGTTCCCGTTCTTCCTCTGTTTTCACATTGCGGATCTTAAGACCTGTCACTTCTTCCTGGCCCAAAATCTCAAGTGGAACACTGTCCCACACCATTTCTATATTTTCGCAGGCAAAAACCTTCTCCTGAATGGCCTTATCCGCCCGAAGCGCATCACGGCGATGGACAAGATATACTTTTTCACAGAGACCGGAAAGAAAAACCGCATCCTCTGCTGCCACGTTTCCGCCGCCCACTACCACTGCAGTTCTGTCCTTATAAAAAGCTCCGTCACAGGTAGCGCAGTAGGAAACTCCAAGGCCGCCAAGATCATCTTCTCCCGGAATATCCAGCTTCCGGTGCTCTGCCCCAAATGCAAGGATCAGCGTTTTTGCCTGGTATTCGTGTTTTTTTGTACGGATCGTCTTGACCTCCCCGGAAATATTTTCCAGGGAAAGAATCTTCTCGCGCTGCGGTTCCAGTCCCAGTTTCCGTGCATGCTCCCCGAACGCTTCCCCCAGATCCATGCCTGAGATTCCCGGCATTCCCGGATAATTATCCACCTCATAGGTAGCTGTGATCTGGCCGCCCGGTGCGAAATTTTTGTCGATCCATATAGTATTTAATCTGGCCCTGGACGCATAGATCGCTGCCGTGATCCCTGCCGGACCTCCGCCTAAAATTGCAAGATCATAGATATCGCTCATGTTATTTCTCCATAATTTATCGGCTTTTTTTCTGTATTTCCGTTCACATAATATCATAGATTCCGTAATTTTCCAATATGATAGAACAAAGCATCCTGCTGAAAGGATCTCCTATGTCTTTTAAGATCCGGGGAAAAAAATCTCCTCTTTTTATCACTTTGCTGCTTGTCCTGACGCTGTTTGCAGGCCTCACTGCCGGCTATTTTTCCGCCCATGGGATCACGGAAAATGGAAAATTTGAAGCCTTTTCCAGAAAAGTTTTTCAAAATGAAGTCTCCGGCAGCACACTTACTCTTCACTATTCCCTGGCACATCCGGAAAAACAGGGCATCCCACGAAAAAAAGCCTCTCTTGGCACCGTCCCCACCGACATGAAAAATACATATCAGATCTGCAGCCAGTACGAAGAAAAGCTGAAATCCTTTCGCTACAGCCGCCTTTCCACGGAAAACCAGCTGACTCTGGATTCCATGCTCCTCTATTATCATACGGAAAAATCTCTGGGCGACAATTATCTTCTCCAGGAACCACTTGGGCCAAGTCTTGGTATTCAGGCCCAGCTTCCGGTACTTCTGGCGGAATACGCTTTTTATGAAGCTCAGGATATCACCGATTATCTCAACCTTCTCACCACCATCCGGCCTTACTTTCAGAGTATCCTGAAATTTGAGAAAAAGAAATCCGAAGCTGGTTTCTTTATGAGCGACACTACTCTGGACCGGGTTCTGGCACAATGCAGCGCTTTTATCCAGAATCCGGACAACAATTATATGCTGGATATTTTTCAGAAAAAGCTCTCGGATTATGGAAAACTTTCCGTTTCAGAACAGAACGCTCTGATCCTGACCCACAAAAGTCTCATGAAAACAGAAGTCATTCCCGCCTATCAGGAACTTATGACCGGACTGGAAGCTTTGCGTGGCACAGGGAAAAACAATCGTGGCCTGACTTATTTTAAGGGAGGAAAAGTCTACTATCTCTATCTTCTCCAGAGCCAGACCGGATCTTACGTTCCTGTGAAACAAATGGAAAAACGCCTCTCCAGACAGCTTTCCAGTGAGATCGGTATTGCAGGAACCATGCTCCGCAAAAACCCGGAACTTCTGGCTACACTCAACCAGGGAATCACTTTCAAAGAAATGAAACCCGCCCAGATGCTGAACGCCCTTCAGCAGAAGATCCAGGCAGATTTTCCAGCCCTTGCAGATGTCACTTTTGAACTCCGCACAGTCCACGATTCCATGAAAGATTACTTAAGTCCCGCCTTTTATCTCACCCCGCCCATGGATACCGGAACGCCTAATGTGATCTATATAAATCCGGCTGCCAGTTATCAGGGTCTGGAACTTTTTACCACACTGGCACATGAAGGATTCCCGGGACATCTTTACCAGACTGTCACTTTTGAGCGCCAGAATCCCTCCGGCATCCGGAATCTGCTCTGCACCTCCGGTTTTGCGGAAGGATGGGCCACTTATATTGAGCCCTTTGCCTACCAGTACGCAGCCGGTTATATAAAGGATCCTTCTGCCACAGAACTTGCCAGGATCTCCTGGCTGAACCGCAGCATCAACTTATGTATGTACTCACTTCTGGATATTGAGATCCACTACAACGGCTGGACCCAGGCCGAAGCAGCCAGCTTCCTGAAAGCCTTTGGCATCGAAGAAAGCACCGTTGTCTCCGAAATCTATCAGTACATCCTGGAAACCCCCGGGAATTATCTGAAATACTACTGGGGCTACTTAAGCATACTGGACCTACGCACCTCCGAACAGAACCGCCTGGGCCAGGATTTTGACCTCAAAAAATTCCACAGCCAGGTGCTGAAAATCGGTGGTGTACAGTACCCAGTGCTGGAGAAGTATATTGACGCGGAATTTTAACCAAATCAAGTAAGTCCCCTGCTTCAATTGCGAATATCCGCTTGACCTCTTTACTCCAGCCCCGCAAAAAACAGCTCATAAAAATCATCCTCACCCTCAAGCATCGGAGAATTCTCCCCGCCACCATTGGTGCTCCGCTTCATAGCCGCATAAAACTCTTCCCCCGCCGCAATCAGATCCATCTCATAAACTGGAACCCCAAGCTCCCGGCACTTTTTACAGAAGGCAGCCAGCGGCTCCTTCTCCTTACGGGTAGCCAGCAAAACCTCCCGAAGCGCCGGGTCCCTGCGGGCCTTTTCCTTCAGATTATCAAGCATCTCCACAACTTCCATCCAACTTACTCTCCCTTCGCACAATCTCTAAACAGAACATCCAGTTCCGGAATCTCCCTCTTCAGAGAAACCAGCTTCCCATCCCTGGTAAAACAATTCTTCGAAGAAGCCACAGTACAGACCTCGCCCCTGGTCACATTAAAAAACTCATAATCCAGTTCCAGAACCGCACCACTATACTTCCTCACTGAAACCGAAATCTCCACCACATCATCAAAAAGCACCGGCTTCTTATAAGAAACCGAAACCCCCGCAACCGGAGAAACGATCCCCCGATTCTCCACCTCGCCATAACCAAAACCCATCTCCTTCATAAAATCGATCCGGGCCTCTTCCATCCATTTCACATAATTGGAATGATGGATAATCCCCATCTGATCCGTCTCATGATACTGCGCCTTACGCCTGTAAACACCCACAAAAACACTCCCTTCCATTTTTCCTACAGTATACACCACACCCCCACACCAGGCAACAACACCTCACCCTTCCCACTTCATTTCAAACCGACAGCGAAGCGCCTCGGCTCATCCCCTACCGTTAAACCACAAGGAAACTCAGCCTTTCCTCCACGCCGTCCAGCGCAGCGCTGACGGCTCATCCAACTCCCGAGAAACCACTCAACCTCACATTCTAAACCGAACTCCCACCCCGCCACTCTACCCTCACACTCTGAACCTCACTGCCCGGGCAGCCATCAGCACTTCCCGGCTTGAAACACCAGCTGGCAAGGCGTGTGCTGTCTGGCGACGACTCTGCAGGAGGGGTGCTGATTCTTAGTCGGTGGAAATCTGCGTTGCTTCAAAAATTCTCGCTGTTTGAGCGAAGCGAGTTCGGGAATTTTTGAAGCGGTTTTAGCAGATTTTCAGCGGCTTAGAAGCCAGCCCCCGACGAAGCCCCGGCGCCGGACAGCACACGCCTTGCCAGCGTCCGTCCAACAAAACCACAAACCAGACAGCAACCCCAACACGGGCGTACGTTCCCTCCCACCACCCTCTTCCCACGAAAAAAAAAATCTGCTATAATACAACCACGCAATAATAAAACGAACATTCACAAAACAACTACATTCAAAAAAATCAAAGAAAGACAAGGTAAACCATAAATGAAATTCTCACCCAACATCAAAATCCCCGACTCCCTCAAACGAGTCCTCAAAAGAGAATCCACCCCTACCCCGCTGCAAGAGCCCAGGCGTCCCATCAAACGCAACCCCAAGGACAACATCCCGTTAAACTTCCGCGAACGCAGCAACGCCCGCATAAGCCTTCTGGCATCCATCGTTGTCCTTGCCATCCTGGTACTTTTCTTCAATCAGCTGGACTACCGCCTTATCCGCAAACCAGCCATTGATGCCCAGAAAAAAGCAGCTGCAATAAAAGAAAAACAAGAAGCAGCTGCCACTACCGGAGAAATCACCACAGCCTCCGTTATCGCAGTCGGCGACAACCTCTACCACCAGAGCCTCATAGACGCAGGCGCATCCTCGGACGGCAACTGGAACTACGACAAAATCTACACCCACATCCAGGACGCCATCAAAGACGCAGACATCAAAATGATCGACCAGGAAACCGTCTTCACAACCGACCACGACAGCGTAAGCTCCTACCCCTCCTTCGCAACCCCGACCGAAGTAGGCGACGCCATCGTAAAGGCCGGATTCAACGTAGTAGAATCCGCCAACAACCACATTGATGACTTCGGCGAAGGCTTCCTCACCGACACACTGAACTTCTGGAAAACCAATTATCCAGATGTCACACTTCTCGGAATCCATGACTCCCAGGAAGATGCTGACACCGTAAAAATCCGCGAAGTAAACGGTATCAAAATCGCATTTCTGGATTACACCTACGGCACAAACGTAGGCGGAATCGAAGGAAAAGACTACATGATCGACATGATCCGCAAGGACAAGATCACAACCATGATCCAGAAAGCCAAACAGCAGGCCGACTGCATCATCTTCGTAGCACACTGGGGCACCGAAGACGAAACCATGCCAAACGAATACGAAAAACAATGGGCAGCCTATCTCATGGAACAGGGTGTAAATGTCATCATCGGCGGTCACCCACATGTACTTCAGCCATACGGCCGCCTTACCGATGATAATGGCAATGAAGCTGTCGTTTTCTACTCTCTGGGAAATTTCGTATCCACCCAGCAGAAACTGGAAGAGCTCCTTGGCGGAATGGCAAAATTCACTATCCAGAAAACGGTAAAAGATGGCAAAACTTCCATCGAGATCCTGACACCAACTGTAGAACCTCTGGTTATGCATTACAACAGCGATGCCGGAGAATTTGGGCCATACATGCTTTCTGACTACACGGAGGAACTGGCATCTCAAAATGGTGTCCAGAAATACATTGGTTCCGGTGTATTCACTCTCGACAACCTGAAAAAGAAATTCAATGAAATCATGTCCATGAATGTTACCCCATCCACAGGAACCAATCTTCTGGATGTAACCATTGATACTGATCTGAATATGATTGATGCATCCGGAAATATCGTAGAAGACACCGATTCTATCACAGCAGAAAAATATTATGCGGACAAAGGAATTGACATTAATTCCGAAAATTTCAACTCTGCAGACAATAATTCTGGCAGCACAGACAGCTCCTCGGATGACACCTCCGATGATGGCTCGGATTCTTATGATGACAGCAGCTATGACGATGGTTCCTACGATGATACTTCTTACGACGATTCTTCTTATGATGACTCCTACTATGACAGCGAAGAGTAAGTTGTATTAATTCCAGATAAAAACACCGGAGATCGGAATGTCTTATCTTCCAATGACATTCCGATCCCCGGTATTTTTTATTTTCTGTTTTTTGTCAGAACTTCACCACCTGTTTCAGTCCCTGAATCACCAGCATACTTAATCCTGACAATCCATAAACGGTCAGAAGCTCTCCCATTTTAAGTGTCTGCACTACAAAAAAAATCATGAAGCACCGGAACCGTAAGTACCACTGTAAGAAGTATAAATCCAGCCAGGAACGCTCCCTGCATAAAATGGTTATTAAAAAATTCTCCGGTAAAAATCACCGGTTTTTTCGCCTTACAATTATATCCGTGAAGCAATCTTGACAGGCACAGCACCGCAAACGCCATAGTACCTGCCAGCACTTTATTTCCATCCCGATATCCAATCAAAAATGCAGCCAGCACCACAGCACCGATCACACCACCTTCCACTCCAATGCGGGTCAGGAAATCTTTTGTAAGAATGGATTCCTTTACGGGTCTGGGCTTTTCTCCCATCACATCATGATGGTAAGGTTCCAGCCCCAGCGCAATGGCCGGAAGGCTATCCGTAAGCAGATTGATAAACAGCAGATGCACCGGCGCAAAAGGAACCGGTAAGCTCATCAGAGAAGCCACAATCACTACCAGAATTGCCGCAAAATTTCCGGAAAGAAGAAACTGTATAGCTTTTTTGATATTTTCATAAATATTTCGTCCACTCTCCACTGCCTTGATGATCGTGGCAAAATTATCATCCGTCAGAACCATAGATGCCGCATCTTTTGCAACCTCTGTCCCCGAGATTGATCATTGCCGTTTCTGTGGGATCTCCGATCTCCTGCCCTTCCACATTGGTGGAATCGTTGCACAGGATACTGAACCTGAGCATCTGTCCCTGAAGGGGATCTTCCGGATCGATCTCATCTGCAGGGATATCACGTCCGTCCACATAGTAGTGTTCAATAGTCATACGGTTCTGCGTCAGTGTTCCCGTTTTGTCCGAACAGATCACCGATACGCTTCCAAGCCCTTCCACAGACTGGAGCTTCCGGATGATCGCACCTTCCTTTGCCATTTTTCTGGTACCAAAAGCCAGCACGATAGTCACAATGGAACTTAAAGCCTCCGGGATCGCCGCTACAGCCAGCGCCACTGCAAACAGGAATGCATCTGCCACATTTCCGCCTTTCAGTACCTGCAGGACAAAAAGTGCTCCACACAGCAGAAGGATCATCATGGAAAGCTTTTTGCCAAACTGATCCAGATTAACCTGAAGCGGCGTTTTTTTCTCCGAAGTATTCTTCAAAAGGCTGGCGATCTTTCCAACTTCCGTGTTCATTCCAATGTCTGTTACAAGAAAAACACCTCTTCCATAAGTTACGTAACTTCCGGAAAATACCATGTTTTTCTGATCCCCCAGGGCCAGTTTCCCTTCCAGCGGGTCACTGATCTTATCCACCCCGAGGCTTTCTCCGGTAAGTGCGCTCTCATCTGTTTTCAGGCTGGCACTCTCCAGCACACGTCCATCTGCCGGAATATAATCCCCCGCCTCCAGATGAACGATATCTCCTACTGTGATCTCCCGTCCCGGGATCTGCACCACTTTGCCGTTCCTTACCACTTTTGCCTCCGGTGCAGCCAGCTGTTTCAGGCTTTCCAGGGAATTCTCTGCCTTAATGGTCTGCACAGTTCCCAGGATCGCATTCATGGTGATCACCAGCAGGATCACTGCCGCGCTCTCTGTTTCACCCAGGAACAGGGAACCCACCGCCGAAACAATCAGGATCAGCACCAGAAAATCTTTATACTGTTCCAGAAAAATCTGCAGACTACTTTTTTTCTTACCTTCCGCAAGTTCATTGAATCCGAATTTTTCCTGCCTTCTTTTTACTTCCTCATTCGTCAGAAAATCCTGTTCCCCATTCAGATCTCTGCGTACAGTTTCTACCGTTTCATTGTAATAAGCTTTCACAGATACCATTCCTCCTTTACAGATCCTTAGCAGAATCCCTGTTAACAGTATGGGCAGAATCGTAAAAAAAGAGACTTTTATTGCACAAAAAACATGCAATAAAAGTCTCGCTGTTTCATCACGATACGGACAGGCATTCACCCATCGAGATTGACGACATCATGAACACTGACGTGCCAGCTACTCCCCTTTATATGGCTTACTATACTGTCCAAAAAGACATTTGTCAACCCGGAATATCAGTATGTAAATACGCCGACTCCATAAGCTTCCAGCGGATATGCAAAAGAAAATTCCCGGTTGTCGCAGTTCTTCTTCTCTGCCTTGAATGCCTTGCCTTTCGGAAGAAGTCCCTGCTCATTCATAATCAGTTTGTACTGTTTCTTCTTCGGTACACCTACACGGTAATCCGGACGTGCTACCGGCGTGAAGTTGCATACAACCAGAATGTTGTTACGTCTTGTGGGGGATTTTCTCACAAAACTAAAGATGCTTCTGTCGCCATCGTTGGCATTGATCCACTCAAATGCAGACGGATCATTGTCCGCACCATAAAGTGCCGGATATTTCCTGTAAATATGAAGAAGATCACTGACATACTGCTGCAGTTTCTGATGATTCTCCTCTCCAAGAAGATACCAGTCAAGCTCTCTGGCCTCACTCCACTCCCGGAGCTGTCCAAAATCCTGTCCCATAAACAGAAGTTTCTTACCAGGATGTCCGAACATGAAGGTATAGCCAGCCTTCAGGTTCTTGAATTTATCATCCAGTTCGCCTGGCATTTTTTCCAGCATGGAGCACTTCAGATGTACTACCTCATCGTGGGAAAGAACCAGAACATACTTCTCACTGTATGCATAAGTCATGGAAAATGTCATCTTATTATGATTAAATTTACGGAAATACGGATCCAGCTTCATATATTCCAGGAAATCGTTCATCCATCCCATATTCCATTTCAGGGAGAATCCCAGGCCGTCATCTTCTGCCTTGCCGGTTACCATCGGCCATGCGGTAGATTCCTCCGCAATCATGACAGTTCCATGATTTCTTCCGAGAACAACCGTATTCAGATGCTTGAAGAATTCAATGGCTTCCAGGTTCTTGTTTCCACCGTATTTATTGGCAACCCACTCACCGTCTTTTTTACCGTAATCCAGGTAGAGCATGGATGCAACCGCGTCTACACGGAGACCGTCAACGTGGCATTCTTCTACCCAGTAAAGGGCGTTTGCGATCAGGAAGTTCTTCACCTCCGGGCGTCCGTAATTGTAGATCTTAGTTCCCCAGTCCGGATGTTCACCCTGTCTCGGATCTGCATGCTCATAAACAGCAGTTCCGTCAAAATTAGCCAGTCCATGTGCATCCTTCGGAAAATGTGCCGGTACCCAGTCAAGAATGATACCGATCTTCTGACGGTGGAGATAATCAACCAGATATTTGAAATCCTGCGGTGTTCCGTAGCGGGAAGTCGGTGCATAATAGCCGGTTACCTGATAGCCCCAAGAGCCGTCAAAAGGATGCTCTGCGATACCCATAAGCTCCACATGGGTATATCCCATTTTTTTGACATACTGGGCAAGCTTCGGCGCCAGTTCTCTGTAAGAATAAAAACCATCCTCATCCTCTGCTGTCTGCGGATGCTTCATCCAGGAACCCGGATGTACCTCATAGATCGACATGGCGCTTGTATCCGGATCAAAGTTCTCACGATTTTTCATCCAGGTATCATCTTTCCATTTATAGTTGGTGATATCTGTAATACGAGAAGCTGTTCCGGGACGCATTTCAGCGGCATTGGCATATGGATCTGCCTTGTAAAGCTCCTCACCATGTGCACCTGTAATGTAAAATTTATACAGCTGTCCGATCTTCGCTCCCGGTACAAATGTCTCATAAACACCAATGGGTCCAACTTTTTTCATGGGATTCTTCTCTGTGTCCCATTCATTGAACTCACCTACAACAGAAACCGCCTGTGCATTAGGTGCCCACACTGCAAAATAAACCCCTTTTTTCCGGTTCTGCGTGTCCGGATGTGCTCCCAGCTTCCTGTAAATATCATAATTCGTGCCCTGACCGAACAGATACTGGTCAAGCTCCGTAAATTGTAATTTCTTTCCCATTTTCAGGTACCTCCCTTTATAGTTCTGCCACCGTCCATTCCCCAATTTTAAGTGGAGTTTTTTATTCTATAATTATACCAATCCCTATATTTTCAGTCAAGGAAAAACCCTCTTCGGCTAATATGTGTCTATTATCCGACAGTGTCAGATAAAGTCAAAAAAGAGACCTGAATGACGCACATTTTGTCACTCAGGTCTCTGGTGTTATTTAACCAAATATCTTCTTAATTATTCTTCACTTCCATCATCGTAGGAACCATCGTCATAGGAACCGTCATCATAGCTTCCATCATCGGAAGAACCATCGGAATAATCACTTCCGTCAGAGGAATCATCGGAACCGTCACTGACATCAGAACCATCGGAAGAGCCATCGCTGACATCTGTGCTGTCAGAAGATTCGCTTCCATCGGAGGAATCTGCGGAATCACTGGAATTTCCTGCATATCCTGCAACACGTCCTGCCTGAAGGGAGCTGTCCCAGAAGTCAGAATAGGAAGCACTCTGTAAAGTAACATCTTTAGCTGCTGCAAGTTCACTGACTGTCACCAGCTTATATCCTTCATTGACCAGTTCCGGAATCAACTTCTCAGTAGCACATTTTACAGATGGCTCATGGATATCATGCATCAGAATGATAGAACCATCACTCAGATCGCTGTTCATGATCTCATTGTAATCCGCATCCGCATCCATCAGTTTCCAGTCCAGGGAGTCTGTGGACCACATGAAAAACGGTTTGCCTACTGCTGCCATCTGTTCTTCTGTGATTGCTCCATACGGTGCACGGCACACGGTTGCAGCCTGTCCGCAGGCTTTCACCAGCTCGTCATCTGTTTTCTGGAATTCCTGTACAACAGAATCCAGATCCATATTCGGAAGAGTCTGTGACGGATGATCCCAGGTGTGGTTACCAATCTCACAGCCAAGCTGAACCATTCTCTGTACGGTGGACTCACGTCCCTCAACATTCTGTCCCAGCATAAAGAAAGTAACATGAATGTTATATTTCTCAACTGTGTCAAGAAGTGTTTCTGTATATTCTCCAGGTCCGTCATCAAAAGTCAGGGCAATCATCGGACGCTTCTGAGTCGGGTCGTAGGAACCATCCTCATTGAAGTAATAATCCTTCACGCCTTTCTCAACCCATCCGGTCTGCATATATCCATTCTCATCAAAACTGTATGTAGTTCCGTCAATCTCCGCAAAACCATTGATATAATATGTACCGTCCGGATTCTGATACCACTTTCCTGTGGAATCTTCATGCCATCCTGGTGTCATAACCGAAAGCTTGTCCGCAGCCGCTGAACCCTTTACAGGCATCACCGTAGCATCTGTGCTGCTGTTATCCGAACTGCTGTCTCCAGATGAATCTGAAGATCCGGAATCGGACGACGCGGAAGCATCTTCTGTACTGTTATCCGTGGAAGTTCCTGCCGTATTCGCCTGCACATTTACAGTCTCTGCATCTTTACTGCTTCCACCGCCTGCATGATTGACAATCGGAAGAATTACCCCTCGAACAACAAAAATCAGCAGAAGAATTGCCGCCACCACACAGGTTATGCGTTTCATCATCCTCCGCCGTCTTAATTGCTGCTGCTTTCTACGCATTCTTTCGCGCAAAACTCTTTTGTCCATTTTATATATCCCCATTTATATTACTTATAACTTTTTAATGTCTAAACTTTATCATACCTCATTTGGTATTCAAATACAATGGAATTTCCGAAAGAATCTCTTAATTTTTGCCTCTGGTCTTTCTGTAAAAAAAGCGGTTCCCGGAAAGAATTCCAGGAACCGCATCGCATTTCTCTGTTTTACTCTGCTGAATCTGTTTCTCCCTCTTCAGGAACCATATCTGTGGCTTCTGCTGCTTCCAGTTCTTCATCAACCGTTCCCTCAGCGCTGCTTCCGTCTTCTGACGGATCGTCTCCGTTTACGCCTTCGGTATCACCGGCAGTAACTTTTTCTTCCACTGTAGCATTATCCAGTATAAAATCTTCTACCCTGAGAAGTCCGATGGATTCATCTACTGCAGCCTGTCCATATTTATCTACCAGCGCTGCCAGATCTTTGACATTATATGCCTTAATCAGTTCATCCTGAATGCTGAGAGATTTTTCATCCTCAAGTGTCATATTCTCCGCATCCATAATTCCCTGCACAATCAGGTTCTGTTTCACCTTATATTCTGCATACTGACTGCTCTGTTCCTCAAAATCATCCATGGAAATTCCCTGCGCTTTTACAAAATCCTCCAGAGTCATATCACCCTGTTTTGCGTAATTTTCGTACAGTGTCTTAAATTCTGTTTTTGCTGTATCCAGATCATCCTGAGGATATTCTTTTACTTCGGAAGCAGAAAGTACTGTATTCCATGCAGTCTCACGGAGTGTATTCTGTGCGCTTGTTTTTGCCTCATCCTCCAGTGTGGTGCGGATCTCTTTTCTGTATTCTTCTGCGGTTTTGCAGTCTGTATTCTTAGCTGCCCAGTCATCGGTAAGCTCCGGTGCACGTTTGAAGCTCTGCAGGGTAACTTTGAATACAACTTCCTGTCCTGCCAGCTCTTCAGATGAATACTCTTCCGGGAATGTAAGATCGAGATCTTTTGTCTGGCCTTTTTTCATTCCGATAATTCCATCTTCAAAACCGTCAATAAAAGTTCCGGAACCAATGGTCAGTTCATAATTGTTGGCTGTTCCTCCATCAAATGCCACACCATCTTTGGTTCCTACATAATTGATCGTAACCACGTCACCGTTCTGGACGCTTCCTTCGGTTACTTCCTCGGCCTTATTCTGTAATTCTTCCTTAATTCTTCCGTCAACCATATCATCGGTTACCGCTTCTACAGATTTATCAAGAGACAGCCCCTTATACTGTCCGATTGTCACATATTTGCTGACATCATCCACAGATACCAGTCTTGTATCTCCGGAAACTGTGCCTGTACTTTCTTTATCTGAATCTGATTCTGCGGAATCTGCTGCTTTGGAATCTTTTTCATCAGCTGTATCCTGTGATTCCGCTGTGGATTTTGTTTCTTCTTTCTGACCTGCAGATGTGCCGCAGGCTGTCATTGCCATAGCCGCACACAGTGCAAGAATAACGAGATATGTCTTTTTCTTCATATCTTACTCCCTTCATCAAATAAAACGGATATTTACATTCCGATTCAAACTCTATATTCAACTGTGGATTATTATAGTCTTTTTTTATATTTTCCTGTAAAATCTGAATTACTTTTTTACATTTCAGGAACCGGTGTCGGCCTGGAAGAATCCCATACTTCAGATACATCAAACAGATCACTGAGCATATCCGGATTATAATACATACGATATCCATCCAGATTTCTTCTTCCCTGTCGGAAAT